>NZ_JBEZXE010000001.1:447988-819329 GCF_040637885.1 Kitasatospora sp. NPDC028055
GACCGGACCGGACGGACCCGGCACGGGAGCCGGACCGGACGGACCCGGCACGGGGACCGGACCGGACGGACCCGGCACGGGAGCCGGACCGGACGGACCCGGCACGGGGACCGGACCGGACGGACCCGGCACGGGAGCCGGACCGGACGGACCCGGCACGGGGACCGGACCGGACGGACCCGGCACGGGAGCCGGACCGGACGGACCCGACACGGGAGCACCGACTAGGCGGAGCCGCGGTTGTTCGGCGAGGGCCTGGGCGTGGTCGAGTTCCCGGGCGTCGGAGCGGTTGCGGCGGAAGCGGGTTCGCAACCAGGACCGGACCGTGGTCGGCTCGTCGGAGTTGGTCCGGTCGGTCCGAGCTGTCCCGTTCTTCTCGGTCTGCTCGTCAGCCGGGCCGGCCTGCGCAGTAGAGGTGTGCCGCGACATGACGATGTACAGGTGGGTGGCGCCGCCGAGGACCAGCGGGGCGATAGTGCTGAGCGCACCGACCGCGGTGTTGGTCAGGTGGAATCCCTGGCCAGCCGCCGTCCCCTCGTCGTTCAGGCTGACGGCGTGGGTCCAGTTGGCCCAGACGCTGGTGGCCGTGGCTCCGCCGAACACCGACCAGGTGTAGGCGCGGGCCCGCAGCGGCGCCTCCTTCAGCACCACCAGCGCCCGCACGCCGTACGCGATGAACCCATCGATCGCGACGGGGAAGAGGTAGCTCAGCTCCGAACGGACGTGCATGGCCACGGCCATCTGCTGCAACGCGTCGTAGCTCAGGGCCCCACCGACCGTGCCCATGATGCCGATCGCCGCTTTGTCCCATCGGGACATCCGGCTCGGCCCCGTGGTCTCGCTCACGCCGCCACCGCCGTGGTCACCAGGGTGAACGCCGCGGCGATGCGCTGCTCGCGCCGCAGCAGGAAGGGCTGCGCGTCGAGCTGCGCGCGGGCTTCGCGCACGCGGGTGAGGGCTCGCTTGCGGCCGATGCCGAGTACCGGCGCCCAGATCCGCAGGTCGAGGTCGAGGATGGCGGCGACGACGCACACGGAGTGCTTCTCCTGCCGGGAGAGGTGGACCGGGCGGCCGTTGAGTGCGGCGACGACGCGGTCCTCCTCCCAGCGGCCGACGGTGCTGAGGCGGTGCAGCACGATCCGCTCGCTCTCGACCAAGCCGCCGCGGATCCCGTAGCGGTCGTTCGTCTCCAGCGCTTCGGTGAGGCACTCGTCGCTGACGGGGCAGCTGCCGCACAGCGCCTTGGCGGCCCGGGTCTCGTCGGCCTGGTCGGGCAGGGGGTAGAAGCGGTCAGGGGCGGCGGTGCCGGCGCAGGCGGCGCGCTGTACCCAGGTGTTGTCGCGGCGGCGGGTGGCGGTCGAGGTGATGGTGGACACGGGGTTGGGTCTCCGGGTGGGTCCGCGGCCGGGGCGCGGAGGTTCGAGGGGCGGGCCGGCGCGACCGGGGGCGGTCGCGCCGACCTGTCGGTGGCTAGCGCGGGCTGGGGCCGGAGAGACGGGGTGCCGTCTCCGGGCCTCTGGCGAGCGATCTGATCCGGCGGTCGACGGCCGGGCTCGTCCTGGAGTCCGCGGGCGCGCTCGGGCGGCTGGCCTGGAGCTGGGCCAGGGCCCGCAGGTAGCCGGGCGAGGCGTCCTCCCGGGTCTTGATCCGGGGCTCCGGTGCGGGGACTTCGTTGCGGGCGACCGGTCGGGTTCCGGCTGCGACCTGGCCTCGGTGGGTGCCCAGCACGCGGATGCTGCGCAGGATCGTTTCTCCATGCGCCTGGTTGAGCGTTGCGACGAGCACCGGGGCGAGGGTGCGGACGTGAGTCGCGTAGGCCGGCGAGTCGGCGCGGACGTCGAGGCGGCCGGCCTGGTGGTCGAAGCTCACCGCGGTGACGTGGGTGGCGAGTTCGCCGACAGCGGTCGGCCAGAGATCGAGCAGGCCGCCGCTGGCGAGCGGCGCCTCCCAGGCGTGCTGGACCATCAGGTCGGACAGGGCGGCTGCGAGGCCCACCGGATCGGTCCGGCTGCGGCGGGATGCGGTCGTCCGGCCGGTGGTCTTCGTCTTCACCACGGTCTCGGAGCGCTTGGCGGCGTCGGCGCGGGCGCGGCGGAGGGCGAGGCGGGCGAGGTCGATCCCGGTGGCGGGCTGGGTGTCGTTCATCGCGCTGTTCCTGTTCGGAGGTGGCTGGTGGTGGAGCGCAGACGGAGCACTCGCTCGACGAGGTCGCGGCCGTAGATCTGCTCGGCCTGCGCGCGGCCGGCGATGGCCAGGGCGGAGGTGACCAGGGAGGGTCTGCCGCTGAGGTACTGGCGCCAGGCCGTGGTGCGGGCTTCGCGGTGCTCCTCGGTGGTGGGCTGGTCCTCGAGGACGGCGACGGCCGGGCGGGAGCTCTCGCGTGCTCTCGACCAGGCGTTGCGCACGAGGTTGCGGACCGTGGAGCTGCGCGGCGCCTGCCAGGTGCCGGCCCACTCGGTGTGGCGCTCCTGGGCGGCCTGCGGGGAGTCGCGCCACCAGGCGACGATCGCCTCGCGCTTGGCCTGGGTGTCGTACAGCAGCTCGGCTCCGACCAGGCGGGCGGTCAGGAAGCCGACCGGCCGGTGAATCCGGGTGGCCGGGGTCCGCTGGGCGAGTACGGCGATGACCTGGTGGGCGGTCCACCCGGCGTCGGCGAGGTGGCGCACTGCCCAGGCGACCCGCGGCACCGGGCTGCCGCTGAGCCACGGAACCTGGCGGACGAGTTCGAGGCCGAGCTGGTGGCGGCGACCGACCACGTTCAGCTGCCGGCGGCCCTTCCGTTCCCCCTGATGCTGCTGGTCGTTCCCGTTCGCGACGTCGTTCTCAGAGGGATTGTTGGTAGGTGCTGCAGGAGAAAACGTGACAGCACCGACCCCCATTGGGGTGCAACGGGAGGAGGTCGACGAAGTGCGGTTGCCGGCCTTCCCGGGGCGGCGGCGCTTGGGCCGGCGGACGGTTCGGCGGGCCTTCTTGCCCAGCTGCGCGAGGGTGCGGCGGCCTTCGTCCGAGGCGACGCCGACGACCTTGCGGATGTAGCTCTCGGACTCGGCGGTCCGCAGGCCGATGACCTCGTCGAACCTTGCCGGGATGGTGCGGACGAACTCAGACGCCCGACCGCCCACCTGGCGCACACGGCTGCCCTTGGTGGCGTAGCTGAGCAGGCCGGACTCCCGGAGGATGGACAGGTGGTACTGCACGGTGCGCTCGGAGACCTTCAGCATCCGCACGAGGTAGCCGACGCCGGGTCTGCACGGCGTGAGCTGGGCGAGCAGCTGGGCGACGCGCAGTGTGGTGCGGCCGAAGCGCGGACCGTGGGCGCGGGCCGGGGCGTGGGCATGGGTGTCGGACGCCCAGTGGACGGCCTGCAGCCAGGTGTAGGTGTCCGGGGCGATGCGGCCGGTGGTGGTCGATATCCACTGGGCGGGATCGGGAACGAGCAGGCCGGAGGCGCTCGTCTTCCTCTCCCCGGTGCGCGCCTGGGCGGCGCGGTCGGACAGGGCGGTGCTGGGCACGGTGGTCCTCGCTAGGCATGGCGGCCAGCGCCCCGGGCTGTGGGGGCGCGGCGGCGGGTGAGGGCGGCTTCGCGCGGAGGAGGTTCTGCTGCGGTGTCACCGACAGAGGGCTGGCCTCGCTGGGACGGGCAGCGGCGGGATCTCTCGGCGCGGGCCGGGGCAGGGCTGACCGGCCGGCGAACGCGGCGGCGGTGGCCTGCGGGCCGGTGGCGGTCGAGCGGTGTCGGGGCTTCCCGGGTCAGGCGGCCATGGCGGGCGTGTCGGTGACGGACACTGCCGTCAGGCACCCGGTCGCGAGGTCGAGCTCGTGGGCGTGCTCGGGGTCCAGGCCGGGGAAGCACTGGACGATCCACCGGGCGGCGGCCTGCCGGTAGGCGAGCGGCTGCGGCACCGGCTGGCCCTGGGCGTCGAACGCGCCGACGGTGCGGGGGAAGCCGCCCGTACCGGCGGCCAGGCGCACGACGGCGGCGCGCGGTTCGAGGAGGCCGGCGAGGATCTCGACGAAGGCGGGCGGGGCGGTGGCGATCTCGGTGGACGCAGGTCGCGACGGCGACCCGGCTGTACCCGCGAGGATGGGCATGGGAGACTCCTGGGCGGTGGAGCAGACCGGCCGCGTGGTGGAACAGGCTGGCCGAGCTGCTTCGGATGTGATCCGTGCCCTCGGCGGGTGGGCTTCAGGGAGCTGCAATCTCCCCTGCGCCCGCCGAGGACGGCCCGCGGACTCGGTCCCGGCAGCAAATTTGCCGCCGGTTCCCCCTGCCGCCCACCTCGTCCAGGGCGAAGCGAAACGCCCTCTGACCAGGCAATCGACAGTTAAGTGTCCACCGGGTGCGATCAACGTACACCAAAATACCGGCCATGGGGACAGCTAACTGTCGATCGAGATGTGCACTCGGGCACCATCGGGCACTAAAGTGTCCACGTGGGACGATCTGACACGAGGGAGCACCGATGACCGAGGCCGCCAGAGAGGGTGTGGCGCGGATCGCCGCCGTCTTCAACTACCTGCTCGACAACCGCCACCCCGACGGTCGCGGGCCGTACACGATCCCCGAGGTCGCCAAGGGGACGGACGTCAGCGAGAGCACCCTCAAGCAGATGAAGTCCGGCTCCAACGACAACCCCAAGATCAACACCCTCGTCGCGGTCGCGAAGTTCTTCGACGTGCCACCGGACATCTGGGTGACCTCCAAGCCGCTGGAGGAGGTGCTGGTCGACCGCGATCTCCACAACGCCATGCGGGACGCCGGCATCGAGTCGATCGCCCTGCGCAGCAAGGACCTGACCCCGACGAACCGGAAGCTGGTCGCCGACATGATCACTGTGGCGCGCAAGTCCCAGGGCCTGGACCCCCAGGAGCCCGAGCCCGGCGCGCCCTGAGCGAGCGGGCCCACCGGGCTTTTTATTTTTCAACCATATCTATGCGCATAGACTCGCCCCGGCGAGCCTGTGCGCATTTTGCTCTCCAGGTGCGTCGTCGCCGATCGCGACCGAAATACGGGACGGATTGCGAGATTGAGACGCAGATCACGAGCCCGTTTGACGTGGGCACGTTGACTCACTTTCGGTGATGAACTAACGCCTCGTCATCTCTTTTCGCCCCGAGATCTCGCGCATCGCGATCGGATGCACCATGCACATCGGCACGTTCCGTCACAGCCTGAAACAAAGTCCGGCGCAGCCTCACCTCCCCCCTCTGGCAATCAAAGATCATTAAAGAAACGATCTTCACGGGTATGCATACGATCGTGCTGTCACGACCACGGTGCAGGCCGTCGCCATGAGTACGGCCCATCCAAGATCATTTCAGGAGGGGATTGTGCATGCGGCATGCGAAGACCGCCTCAGCGAGCTGATCCCGCTCCTGCCGCATCGCTTCGACGAGGAGGAGCTGGTACAGGCGGTCTCCACGCTGATCGGCCGCCCGATCTACGTCGAAGCACGTGACATGAAGGGCAATTTCGCCTGCGGACTCCGCGAGCGATATGCGGACCGCGAGGTCATCTCCTTCGAACGAAATGCATCACCGCTTCTCCGAAGCCAGATCATCTGCCACGAGCTCGGCCACATTCTGTGTGGCCACAGGGGCTCGATCCACTATTCCGATATCCCGTCGGACGAGGAATTGGCCGAAATGATCGACTGGTCCGTCCTCGGCATTTCCGCCCGCACGTCCTACGAAGAGCAGGACGAGCAGGAGGCCGAGCTGATGGCCAGCCTCCTCGTCCAGCGGATGTATCGCGCGGCCGTGATGCCCGCGAAGCGCCCCACCGCCGCCGACGAGCGGTGGAACGCGATGTTCACCTGACCGAAAGAACCACCAGCCATGATTCGCCTCGTCACCCTCGCACTCCCTGCCCTGCTTTTGGCAGCCGCCCTGTACTGGATTCGCCCGCGCAGAAACGGCCAAGCACGGCCGGCACACTCCGGCAGCACGGTCACGATGCTGCTGGCCTGGGCGGTCGCCATCCTCGGGTTCCACCCCGGTGTGCAGGACGCCGCGGACGGCGTCACCCGCGACCTGGCGAAGCTCGTCAGCAACGTGCTGATGCTCGTCGCGAGCGTCAGCGTCGTCTCCTGGCTCATGTCCCTCAACCACGACGCGGCCGAGGCCCGCCGCAGGCTCCGCCCCCGCGTCGCCTTCCTCGGCGTCGCGGTCGCCGTGATGCTGGTCGCCTTCTTCTCGGTCCCCGCGGACCGCCGCTGGAGCAGCGACTTCACGAACCAGAACTGGGGCCAGGCCCCCGTCCTCCTGCACGTCTACACCCTCGCCTACGTGCTGGTGATGGGCCACGCCTCGTACGACTGCCTCAGCCAGACCTGGCGCCGCAGTGGCCAGTCGACCTGGCGGGTCCACCGAGCCGGCCTTCGCGGAGCGGCGATCGGCTGCTTCTTCGTCCTGCTCTACCTGGCCTACAAGGTCGTCAATGCCGGCGCGTCCATCGCCGGGGTCGAGCTCTTTGCCGGCGGCCCCCGCTGCACCTCGCTGGTCACGCCGTTCCGCTGCACCTTCAGCTTCACCGCGCCGCTGATGGGCGTCCTGCTCATCACCGCCGGTCTCACCGTCCCGGCGCTGCTGTGGCCGGCCGCCAAGGTGATGCGCCGTCGGTGGGAGCGCAAGACCGCCCAGGACCTCCTGCCGCTCTGGACGGACCTCACTGCGGTCCGCCCGCAGGTCGTCCTGCGTGCCGTCGTCATCGAGACCGACCCGGACGTCGTCCTGCACCGCCGGGTGGTGGAGGTCTGCGACGGAATCCTCGACCTGGGCAACCACCGCTCCCGCACCATCGAGCGCCTGGCCACCGAAGCCGTCGAGCGCCGGGGGCAGAGCGGCACCGAGACCGGCGCCGCCATCGTCGAGGCAGCTGTCGTCGCCGCGGCGATCGAGGCGGCCCGCACCGGGGCCCGGGGCGAGGAGGACCCCGCTCCCCAGGCAACCGGCGAGTCGGTCCGCGCGGGAGACCTCCGCGCCGAGGCGCTCTGGCTACGCTCGGTCTCCCAGCAGTACGCGACCAGCGACATCGTCCGCACCGCCGTCGCCGTCCAGCGGCAAGCGGCCCCAGCCGCGGCATAGGAATCGACCATGGCATCCTCGCCCTTCGCCGACCCGGCGTTCTACGCCGACCGCTACCCCACCTACTCGCGCCTGCGCGCGACCGCCCCGGTCCTGCAGGCGTCGCTGGACGGCGGCGCCTCCACCGCGACCGTCGTCACCGGCTACGAGGAGGCCCGGCAGGCGTTCGGCGCCCAGCTGTCCAAGGACGCCGGCGCCTACTTCGCGGACAAGCCCTCCACCCGCTCGCTCCACCCGGCCGTCGCCCGCACCATGCTGACCGTCGACCCGCCCGAGCACACCCGGCTGCGGAAGCTGGTCACCAAAGCCTTCACCCCGGGCAGGGTCGACGGGCTCCGCCCCTACATCCGGGCCCTGGCCGAGCAGTTGGTCGGGCTGTGGGAGCCCGGAACCGAGGTCGACCTCGTCGAAGACCTGGCCGGCCCGCTGCCCGTCACCGTCATCTGCCAGCTCCTCGGCGTGCCCACGGCCGACAGGGCCGCGATCCGCACCTGGTCGACCGACCTGTTCGCCACCGGCGACCACGCCCGCATCGACGCGGCCTCCCACGCCCTGGCCGGCTACATGGCCGAGCTGATCACGGACAAGCGCGCCCACCCGGACCGCTCGCTGCTGTCCGACCTGATCGCCGTCCACGACCAGGACGAGGACCGGCTGAGCGAGGACGAGCTGCTCTCGCTCGCCGTCCTACTGCTGGTCGCCGGCCACGAAACCACCACCGCGGCGATCGGCAACTCCGTGCTGGCCCTGCTGCAGCACCCTGCCGAACTGGAGCACCTGCGTACCAGCGCGCACTGCATCGCCGGCGCCGTCGACGAGCTGCTGCGGTACGACTCCCCGGTCAGCATCGCCACGTGGCGCTGGGCTCCCGACGAGGTGGACCTCGCCGGAACCACCGTGCCCGCCGGAAGCCCGGTCTTCGTCTGCCCCGGCGCTGCCAACCGCGACCCCGAGAAGTTCCCCGACCCCGACCGGCTCGACCTCGACCGCCCGAACGCCGCCAGCCACCTCGCCTTCGGCCACGGAATCCACCGCTGCCTCGGCGCACCACTGGCCAGTGCGGAGGTCGAGATCGTCCTCACGGTCCTCCTGCAGCAGTTTCCCGGCCTGCGGCTGGCCGTCCCGACCGACCAGCTCGTCTGGCGGCAGTCGCGGCTGGTCCGCGGCCTCGTCGCCCTCCCGGTGAACCTCTAGGTTCGCCCCGCGCGGGGGCGGGGACGACCTCCCCGTCCCCGCACAAGCACCACACCGGCCCCGCACGGGGCCGCAAGCGTTCGCACAGGTCAGCACGGGTCACCGGCCTGCTGACGCGCCGACAGCGGGGCCTACGCGGCCTTGCCCGCCCCTGCCGCCAGCGCAGCCCGGACCTTGGCCCGTCCCCGGGCCGTCACCCGCGCCCGCGCTTCGTCTGGAGCGCTCTGGCGAGGAGTGCCCGAGCACGCCGGGCACAGGCCCGGCTCCGGCAGCGGATCCCGGCACTCCTCGCACTCAGCGGGGCGTCGGCGGCGCGACGGCGGGGCATCCAGGCTATGCGGCGGCGGCATTTTGCGCTCGAGTCGGCTCTGCAGCACCCTGGCCGGCGAGTAGACCACGCTGGGCAACCCGGCCAGCAGGGCCTCGCGCAGCCCCTCCTCGGAGCCGCCCCGGTCCAGCCACGCCCGCACCAGCGGTGCGAGCGCCACCGCCTCGGCCTCGCCGAGCGGCAGTCTGCGCTCGCGCCGGACCGCCCGCAGGAGGACCCGAGCCGCCGCCCGGGTCTCCTCGTCGGCCGCCTCCCCACCGTCGGCGGTCGCTCGGGAGTCGAGTTCGTCCTCCCACCCTCCCTGCTCCTCCTCGACCCGCGATCCCTGCGGCTCCTCCCCCTGCGGCTCCTCGTTGACAGGGAGGGAGGGTTCTTTCACCAGGTACTTTCCAAGAAGGGCGTCAGGATCACCGCACTCCGGCTCACCGGACGCCGGTATGTCGGCACCCGGCAGCATCGGCCGCTGCGGCACGTCGAAAAGATGGGCCTCGGAACGGAGTCGGCCGTTCGGCAGCCGTACCACGTCCACTCGGTAGTAGCCCCACACCCGGAGCTCGTCGAGCGCGTCCTCGACCGTCTTCCGGCCCTGCGGGCTGGAGTCCGCCATCTGCCGGCAGGTCTCCCGCCACTCCTCCGGCCGCGAGATCAAATCGACGAACAGACCCTTGGCGGTGTAGGAGATGGCGCGGTTCTGCGCCAGATCGTTCGGGATGATCACGAATCGGGTCGGGTGCGGGCTGCGGTGGACGCGCAGGAGAACCTCCTCGTTCCTCGGCGGGCCTGTCCCGACCGGAGGGACGACGGACCATAGCCGCGAACCGTCCGCAAGTGAAGCCAACGCCGAGCGACCTTGATCACACAGAACGAAAGCGCGCGCAGCCCGTTCCTCCTGCGTCTACTGCCAGCGGTGTTGAGGTGGGCGTACGCGGCGTGGTCCGGGTGACGACGGTGCGGCTCTCGGACCCAACAGGGGCGGTACGCCTTGGAACCGGGCTGCGACGGACAGTGTCCGTTCCACCGTAGGCTGAGTGGTCTTCAGTCAGCATGTGCGACGCGATGGTCGATGGGAGACGGGCATGGGGTTCAACGAGCAGGCTGGACCGCTGCGGTTGGTCGTGACTGGCGGCGGGACCGGCGGGCACACCTACCCGGCGCTGACGGCAGTACAGGCGCTGCAGGAGCGGCTGGCTGGGCGGGGGCGGACGGTGGAGGTGCTGTGGATCGGCACGGCCGCCGGCCTGGAGGCCCGGGTCGCTCCGGCGGAGGGCATCCGGTTCGCACCGGTCGCCACCGGCAAGGTCCGGCGCTCCTCCAACCCGCTCAAGATGATCTCCCCGGCGAACGTGCGGGACATGGGCCGGGTGCCGTTGGGCGCGGCGCAGGCCCGGTCGCTGATCACGGAGTTCGCGCCGGACGTAGTGCTGGCCACCGGCGGGTACGTGGCGGTGCCGGTCGGGCTGGCGGCGCGCTCCTGCGGGGTGCCGCTGGTGGTGCACGAGCAGACGGTGCGCCTCGGGCTGGCGAACAAGGTCCTGGCCCGCGCGGCGACCCGGGTCGCGGTCTCCTCGGAGTCCACCCTGCCGCTGCTGCCTGACTCCGCGCGCCGCACCGCGGTGGTGACCGGCAACCCGGTGCGCCCGGCGGTGCTCACCGGGCACGCCGGCAAGGCGGTAACCGCCCTCGGCCTGGACGGCTTCGACCGGGCCCTGCCGACGGTGTACGTCACCGGGGGTGCGCAGGGCTCGGTGCAGATCAACACCCTCGTTTCGGCGGTCCTGCCGTGGCTGCTGGAGCACGCCAACGTGATCCACCAGTGCGGCCCCGCGAACGAGACGGCACTGCGCGGGCCCGCCGAGGCGCTGCCGCCGCACCTGGCCGCCCGCTACCTGCTGACCGGCTACATGGGCGCGGAGTTGCCGGACGTGCTCGCACTGGCGGACGTGATGGTCAGCCGCAGCGGCGCGGGGACGCTCGCGGAGCTGACCGCGCTCGGCAAGGCCGCGGTGTTCGTCCCGCTGCCGACCTCGGCGGGCAACGAGCAGGCCCACAACGCCGTCCACCTCCAAGACGCAGGCGCGGCCGTCGCTCTGATCGGCGACGTCACGGCGGATGCCCTACGGGAAGCGCTGGCTCCGCTGCTCGCCGACCCGGCGCGGCGCGGGGCGATGGCGGCCCGCTCTCGCGAGCACGGCCGCCCGGATGCTGCCGAGCGCCTGGTCGACGTGGTGCTGGAGGCAGCCGCCGGGCGCTGAACGGTGCCGGCCTCGGTGCCCGCCCGATGAACGGGGCAGGCACCGAGGCCGTCGGACGTGCGGTCAGCGCAGGTGGGATGCGGCTCCCGCTTCGATGAGCAGGGCGCAGGCGGCGAACTCGGCGGCGAGACCGCTCATCGGGCTTCTTCGGTGGTCAGTGCCCGGCGCATCTCGGTGACGGTGCGGTGGACATCATCCTCGGTGAGGTGCTGGTGGAAGGGCAGGGTGAGGATGCGCCCGGCGAGCTGTTCGGTGGCCGGCAGCGGCCGGGCCCAGCGGGCGAAGGCGGGCTGGAGGTGGTTGGGCGGGTAGTGGACGCCGACGCCGATGCCCGCGTGGCGCATCTCGGCCCAGACGCGGTCGCGGTCGGGGATGGTGACGACGCACAGGTGCGGGACGGAGTGCTCGACGTCGACGTCGACCAGCTCGACGCCGGGCAGGCCGGCCAGCGCGTCGCGGTAGGTGCGCCACAGCGCGCGGCGCGAGGTGGTGGCCTCCTCAAAGTGGGCGAGCTGCGCGGTGCCGATCGCGGCGTTCAGGGCGGACAGCGGGTAGCGGAACCCGGTGGCCGTGACCTGGTAAGTGGTGGAGGCGGCGCGGTCGGCGGCGGACTCCACCATGCCGAGCAGCCGCAGGGTCCGCAGCCGATCGCCTTCCTCCGGGTTGCGGGGGATGATCGCGCCGCCCTGGCCGCAGGTGAGGTTCTTGATCGGGCCGAAGGAGAAGCAGGTCAGGTGCCCGCTCGCTCCGACCTTCCGACCGGTGTTGTCGTGGGAGCCGAAGGCGTGGGCAGCGTCCTCGACAACGGCGATCCCTCGCTGGTCGAGCAGGTTCGCGATCGGGGTCAGGTCGATGGCCCTGCCGCCGAACAGCACGGGCATCACCGCGGTGGTGCGCTCGGTCAGCGCCTCCTGGACGAGGTCAGGGGTGGTGCACATCGTCGCCGGGTCGATGTCCACGAACCGGGGCTCGGCCCCGGCGGCGAGGATCGCCTGCACGGACGCGCAGAACGTCATCGCCGGCACCAGCACCTCGTCGCCCGCGGTGACGCCGGCGGCGACCAGGGCGGCGTGCAGGGCCGCCGTCCCGGAGGAGACGGCCACCACCTCGGGGACGCCGAGGAAGTCGGCCACCTGCCGCTCGAACGTCTCGGTCACGGCGGTGTGCCCGTAGTGGCCGCTCTCCAGGACCTCGGTGATCGCTGCGACTTCGGTCCCGTACAGGTACGGGCTGGCGTTGCGGGCGGCGTCGGGCCGCGACAGGGTGGTCACGATGTCTCCTGGGTCGGTCGGATGATCGGTCGTAGCAGTGAAGTGGCCTTGTCCAGGGCCACGGCCACGTCTGCGGGTGACGGTCCGGCGGCGGTGACCATGCCGATCTTGTGGCCGGACTGGTCGTGCGGGTGCACAGGGTCTCCGGGCTTGGCATACAGCTCGATGCCGGTGACGCCGGGGACGTTGCGGGCTTCGGCGACGCCTTCCCACGTGGTCAGTTCGCCTTCCACGTCGAGAGGGGAGCCGAGCAGTTCCACCCCCGCGTGCGCCTTGCGCGTCGGCGTCAGGTAGGCGTCGAACGGCTCGCCGAGCGCGAGTGCGATGAGCGCGCCCACGACATTGACGCCGTAGGCGGCCTCGTGCAGGCGCGGGATGCTGTCTCCGCTGAGGCGCGGGTTGGCTTCGACGATGCGCCCGTGGCCGTCCTCGCCGAGGACGAGGTCGAAGTTCGCGGGCCCGTTGACGATGCCCAGCGCCCCGCACAGCCGCTCGGCGACTTCCTCGAGGTGGCGGTGTTCCGCCGGGGGGAGCAGCGCCGTGCTGATCCGCCTGACGACGCTTCTGCCGGGCACCAGGGCTTGATCCTTGATGCAGGTCATGACCGACTTGCCGTCGCGGAGAAACAGGTCGATGGTCAGCTGCCGCCCGTGAATGAACTCTTCGGCGATCACGGTCCCGGATGCGGAGTAGGCGCGCGCACGGGCAATGGCGGCCGGCAGCCCGTCAGGGCGGGTCACACGGGTGACACCCTTGCTGCCCGATCCGTCCACCGGCTTGACCATGAGCGGGAAACACAGCCAGGCCGCCTTCGCGGTGACCTCACCAGGGTCGTCCGAGGCGGCCCACCCGTACCCGTCGACGCCGCAGTCCGCGACGACCTGGTGGAAGGCGGCCTTGTCCAGGCCCGCCAGGGCTGCCTCGGGGTAGACGTAGGGCATGCCGTAGTGCAGGCCCAGCGTGCGCCAGGTGGGCAGTGCGGCGTCGGTCGCGCCGACGACGATCCCTGCGGGCCGTGTGCCGGCCAGCGAGGCGGTGATGGCGTCCGCGTCCCTGGTGGAGACGTTCATGGCCGCGTCGGCGAAGGGGAACGCGGGGGCGTCCACCTTCATGTCGACGGCGATGGTCGCGATTCCGCGGCGCGCCGCCTCCTGGTAGAGAGGGATGTGTTCCTCCGATGCGCCGAGCACGAGCAGCGCGTTCGGCGGCCAGTATTCAGTCATGCGGCCTCTCCTGGTCCGGGTTGAGGGTGATGTGCGGGTGCTTGGCCGTGTGGTTGGCCCCGCTGCCGGTGGAGGTCATGGCGCTCACGCCGGGGCGAGGGCGTCGGCGAGGGGGGCGGTGTGCTGCCAGAAGCCCGGGTTTGCCCGGTACCAGGCGACGGTGGCCGCCAGGCCGGCTTCGAGGTCGCGGGTCGGCCGGTAGCCGAGGTGGGCGATCTTCGACCAGTCCATCGCGTACCGGCGGTCGTTGGCGGTGCGGTCCGGCACGTGCTGCAGCATCGAGCGGTCGGCGCCGAGAATGCCGAGCAGCAGGGTGGCGAGCTGGTTGGTGGTGAGGTCGTGGCCGCCGCCGATGTTGTAGACCTCGCCCGGCACGCCCTGGTCGAGGACGAGTTCGATGCCGGCGCAGTTGTCCTCGACGTGCAGCCAGTTCCGCTGGTGGCCGCCGTCGCCGTGCACGGTCACCGCCCGGCCCTGCAGCAGGCTGCTGACGAACCGCGGGATCACCTTCTCCGGGTACTGGCGCGGCCCGTAGTTGTTCGAGGAGCGGGTGATGCACACCGGCACGCCGTACGTCTCGAAGTACGAGCGGGCGACCAGGTCACCGGCGGCCTTGGACGCGGCGTAGGGGATGCTCGGGGCGAGCGTCCACTGCTCGGTCGCGGCCCCGGTCTCCAGCGATCCGTACACCTCGTCCGTGGAGACGTGGACGAACCGGGACACCCCGGCCCTGCGCGCGGCCTCCAGGAGCGTGTGGGTGCCGACCACGTTGGTGGCGAGGAACCGTCCGGCGTCCAGGAGCGAGCGGTCGACGTGCGACTCGGCCGCGAAGTGGACCACGGCGTCGTGCCGGGCGACGAGTCCGCCGGCCAGGTGGGCGTCGAGGATGTTGCCGTGCACGAACTCGCAGCGGCCCGAGCCGACGGCGAGTTCCAGGTTGGCGAGGTTGCCCGCGTAGGTGAGGGCGTCGAGCACGGTCACGTGCTCCACGTCGTCCCTTCGCAGCAGCCGGTCCACGAAGTGCGAGCCGATGAACCCGGCTGCGCCGGTGACCAGAACTTTCATCGAGTTCCATCCCCTCTCGTACGGCGGACTTGGCGCGGGGCCGCGGGTGCGCGGCAGGCCGGTCGGTCTGCGTTTGCCGCGTTGTCCGGCCGGGCCCCTGATGTGCCAACTACGCTAGGAATCAGGCACTGTGGGAAACACTCACCGGCGGTACGGGTTGCCGCGCCCTTCGACGAGGGCGGGCGGTACCGTGCGGTTGCACCACGACACACCCTCTGCCGGGCCGGCGGGCAGAGGTGGACGCCGCGAGCATCGTGAACTCGGCGGTGTCGGCGTGAAAGCCGCGAACGAACGCGCGAGGGAGGGGCTCCGTGTCCGCGAAAGCGCCGTCGGCCGGTCTGGTCTCCGGGTTCCTGCTGCGTCTGGCCCGCGAGAGCATCCCGCGGACCCAGGAGGGGCTGGCGGAGGATCTCGGCGTGGATCTCGGCACCGTGCAGGGCTGGGAGTCCGGCCGTCGCCCGCTGACGCACACCCGTGCTGGCGACTACCTGGACCTGCGCCGCCGCCTGGCCCTGCTGGGGGCCGACCCGCTGCTGCTCGCGCACAGCGGGGCGGCGCTGGACGCCGATCGCGTCCTGGCCGCCGTCCTCGACCCGCCCACCGAGGCCGCCCGCCACCCGCTGGCGGGGTGGGTCCAGCCCCGCGACTCGGCCCTCCTGGTCGCCTGGGCGCTTCACGGCACCCCGCCACCGGCGCTCGCCAACCTCGCCTCGCGGCCCAGGCGCGGACCGGCCCGCACCGGCCCCCTGCTGCCCGCGGACGACCGCGCCCGCTTCTTCGCCAACCTGCGGACCACCGCCGAGCGCGCCACGTCCGACGAGCACGGACGCCTGCTGCACCGTCAGGCCCTCTACCTCGCCTCCTACGACACCGCGCCCGACGCCGCCGCCTGGTCGGAGCAGGCACTGCGCGGCATGCGGCCCGCGCTCGGCCGGCGCGGCTACAGCCCCCGCTCGGTCGAGGCCCGCACGGTCGCCACCGTCGCCGCCCGCCAGGGCGATCCGGACCAGCTGCGGCACTTCGTCTCCACCGCGCTACTGGACGACGAGCATGGCGAACTAGCAAATTTGTCCTACTGGGCACTCTGGCTGGGCGCGATGCCCGCCGACCAGACCGACGACACCTTCATGCACCACCCGGACCCGGCGGCATGGGATCCGATACGCCTCTTCCGTGCCCTCGTCTCCTCCTTCCACCTCGCCCCCGGCACCGTCGACCTGTACGTCCACTCGATCGGCACCCTGCTGCACCTGCACCCGTGGCTGCCGCACGCAGCACCGGACGCCGCCCAGTCGTTCGACACGTTGACGGCCGAGCTCCTCGACGGGAGTCTCATCTCCGCGACGTCCCGGCGCGACCTGGACCGCCTGCGCTACGGTCGGGACGAAGGGTGATACGCGATCAGGAGGACCCTGTGGTGCAGCTCGACGGTGAACAGGCAGCAGGCGTCGCCCGGCTCCTCTTCGAGGCCGGCTCCCTCCGGGCGTTGCCCCGCACCGGCTGGCGGCAGGACGGCATCCCCCTGTCCGCCACCGAGACCGTCGCCGAGCACAGCCACCGAACCGCCGTGATCGCCTCCACCCTCGCCGCCTTGGAGGGCGCCGACCCGGCCCGCACCACCCTGCTGGCCACCCTCCACGACGTCCCCGAAGCCCGCACCGGCGACCTCACCCCGCTCACCCGCCGGTACGTGACCGCCGCCGACCCGCGCAAGGTCACGACCGATCAGACTGCGGCGGCCCACCCGGCCGTCCAGGCCCTCTTCGCCGACGTGATCGGCGAGTTCGAGGACGGCACCACCCCCGAGGCCCGCTGCGCCAAGGACGCCGACAAACTCGACTGCCTGCTGCGCGCCGTCGAGTACCGGGCCGCTGGCGTCCCAGCGGTGCAGGGCAAGATCGACCGCTGCCGCGCCGCCCTCACCACTGCCTCGGCCCAACGCATCGCCGACGCGGCGCTCGCGCTCGACCCCACCGACTGGCAGTCCGCACCGGCCTGACGGGGCAGCCCAGTTCCTACGCTGCAGTGAGCTGCTTGGCCATCGCGCGGTTCACGAGCGGGTCGCGGCCGGGAGCGTACGAGGGGATCGGCTGGTAGCCGAGGTGTTCGTACAGGGCGAGCGCGGCCAGGTTGCGGCTGCCGGTCTCCAGGATGGCGCGTCGTGCGCCGAGCTCGTACGCCTCGTGTTCCAGGGCGCGCAGGAGCCGGCTGCCGAGGGCGAGCCCGCGGGCTGCCGGGGCGACGTACATGCGTTTGATCTCGATCGTGGCCGGGGCGACCAGGTGCCAGCCGCCGCAGGCGAGCGCCTCGTCTTGGCCGTCTGGGCGGGCGATGAGGAACAGGCCGTTCGGCGGCGCGAAGAGCGCCGGCTCGGTGGCCGCCGGGTCGTCGGCGAAGCCGTACATCGCGGTCTGCTCCGCGTGGAGTGCGGTGGTGAGGCGGCGGGCCTCGGGGTGGTCGTAGGGGACGACGGAGAGCGCGGCGGCAACGGGGCGGGCAAGACCGGTCGGCGTCATATGCCCGATAGTGCCCTGTCCACTCGGTTCAGCGCATCCTTGCCGCTCGCCGACTTGATCCGCGTTCCGGCGTGCCGGCGGATCCCGAGCAGCAGGTTGCGGCAGCGCACGGACTGGACTTCGGGCAGATGGACGGTGAGTTTCCCGAAGGTGGCGAGGGTGGCCTCGGTGTCGTGGGCCAGGAGGTGGGCCCTGGCGAGGTGGACACCGTGCAGGAAGGCGGAACGGGTGTAGCCGGTGGTGGGTCCGTGCGCGGTGATCGGTGACAGGAGGCTGTGCGCCTCCTCCAGCAGTCGGCGGCCCTTGGCGCCGGGGTTGGCCGCGGCCAGGTCCACCAGGCCCTGCCCGCTCTCGGCGGCCACCTGGTCGGCGGTGAAGTAGTAGAGCGCTGGGGGGTCGTCGTCGCGGCGGTGCTGGAGGAACGCGAGGCAGCGGTCGGTGGCCGATCGGAAGGCGTCGATGTCGCCGGCGGCGGCGTGGGCGGTGGCGAGCCGACCGAGGGCGCGGGCCCGGACGGTGGGCAGGCTCTTGGCGGCCTTTTCGACGGCGGCCTCGGCGAAGCGGATCGCGGCCGTGGGGTTGCCGGCCGCCGCGTGCTGGTAGGCGAGCATCCCGAGTACGTTGGCGACGGTGTCGTGGTCCGCGCTGGCCCGGGCGAGGCGGATCGCGACCAGCTGGTAGCGCTGGCCCGAGGCCGAGAGGTCGGCATCGAAGGCCATCCACCCGGCGAGCTGGGCGAGTCCCCCGGCGGTTCGCAGGAGCCGGGTGCCGATGTCCGGCGTGTAGCGGCTGTTCTGCAGGAGCGACAGCACGCCGTCGAGGGCGATGCGCACGTACCGCTGGGAGATGGCGCCTCCTCCGGCGGCGTCGTCGAGACGGCGCAGGTCGGCGAGGTGGGATTCCAGCAGCGTCATCATCGGCGGTAGTACGTGGTCGGTGCCGCTCTCGCGGCTGATGCTGTGGGGCTGCTGCCGGTCGGCGTCCCAGACCGCGGTGAACAGGTCACCGGACGGACGGAGCGTCGCCTGGGATGCGGGGGCAGTCGCGTTCCAGGCGGTGGCGGTGGCCAGCACGGCGGCCAGCGGGCGGCGCCCGACCAGGTCGTCGGTGACGGTCCGCTCGTCCCTGCGGGCGTCCGGCTCGGGAGTACCCCAGAGCATGGTCTGGGTGTAGGTCCGGCCGGTCCTCTCCGTCAGCACCGCGGCGGCCAGCCGGCGGACCGTCTCGGAGCGTGGTACCGAGCCGCGGCTCCAGGCGTGGGCGACGGTCAGGTCGAGTCGTCGTTCGCCGAGGCCCGCGAGCCGTCCGTTGATCTCGCGGACCAGGTCGCGCGGCGACCAGTTTGCGTATCCGAGGGCCTGGACCAGAACCGCTCCGGGGCGGTCGCCGGAGAGGGCCGTCTCGGCCCCTAGCTGGGGGTCTCCGAGCGTCATCACTCGGCGACGGTACGTCAACCAAGCTGCTGTGTGTGCGAATTCGCGGCTTTTCACGCCGACCGCGCGAAGTTCTCAACGATCGCGGCCTCCGCCTCTGCCAGTCGGCCGGCCCAGGGTGTGTCCTTGGGCATCCGCGCGGCACCAGCGGCGCGGAGGAGCACGAACCCGTACTGCCGGTGAGTGTTTCCCGACTTCGGTGATTCCTAGCGTAGTTGGCACTTCAGAAGCCCGACCTGGCACCGGAGCGATTCCGACCTGCCCATCTGCCGAGCAACCGCGGTCGCGGTCCCGCTGCCGGCGAGCAGGCCCTTTGAGGACGCTCCGGCTCACATCTTGCGGAAGGAGAACCATGGCAACCTCTGTCGGGACGCGCGGCCCGGAGCTTGCGGCGGCCCCCTCGGCGGCCACGCTGCAGTTGGTTGAGAGCGAGGTCGTCGCGGACCTGCGGGACAGCGACTTCCGGACCCGGGCCGACCTGGGCCAGCACTTCCTGCGTTCCCCGGCAGTCGCGGAGCGGCTGCTGGAGCTGGCGGGTCTGCGCGCCGGCGACTCGGTGCTGGAGGTCGGCGCGGGCCTGGGGACGCTGTCCGCTGCGGTGGCGCGGGCCGGGCACCGGATCTGGGCGGTCGAGAAGGACCCGCGGATGGCCGAGGTGCTGTGCCCGGCTCTCGAACCGTTCGGCGACCGGGCCCGGCCGATCCTGTCCGACGTCCGTGAGGTCGACCTCGACGGCGAGCTGCCCGTCGGCACGGTGTTCCTGTCGATCCTCCCGTTCGACTGGACGCTGGCCTTCGGGATCACCGCCCACGTGTTCGCATCCACCGCCAACGTGGCGCGGGGCCTGGCGGTGTTCCCCGCTGTCACGGCCGACCACACCGCCGCAGGTGACTGGTTCGGGGCGGGTCTGCGGCTGGAGGAGGTCGACGGGATCTCGCGCGGCGACTTCTGGCCCGAGGCGGCCGTGCCGCTGCGCGTCGTGTCGATCACGAGGTGCTGAGCGTGGACAGGGAATTGGCCATCAACACGGTGACGGTGGCGGCGACGGGCTGCTTCCACTCGGCGGTGCCGGACGGCTTGGGGATGCTCGCCGCCGTCCAGGGGCTGCGCGAGCTGGGCGCGCTGGTCGTGGACGTCGGTGACTTCTTCGGTGGCAGTGCCTTCCACGAGTACTCCCGGGGGCGCACGGAGGAGCGGTTGCTGGCCGATCTCTACGACGCGGTGGTGCCCGGCAACCACGACCTGGCCGACCTGATGCGGCTGCACGAGCCGGAGCGCTTCCCCCCGGTGGTGTGCGCGAACCTGACACCGCCGCCGGCCTTCGCCGGGCGGTGGGAGCGGGGCCTGCTCCTGGAGGCGGCCGGCCGGTGCATCGGGATCGTGGGCGTGCTCGGGGCCCAGGCGTTCGGGGCGGTGCCGTCCGCCGAGCGCGCCGGGTTCGTGTTCGAGGAGCCGACCGCCGCTCTGCTGGCCGCCGAGCGGGACCGGCTGCTGGAGGCGGGCGCCGAGGTGGTGCTCGGGCTGAGCCACAGCGGCTTCGAGACGGACGTGGCACTCCAACTCGCTGACGGCCCGCTGGACATCATGGTGGCCGGGCACTGCCACAGTCCGATGGGCCACTGGGCGCTCCCGCCGCGGTACGTGGCCAAGCCGCCCGAGTGCGGTGTCGGCCTGCTGCGGATCGACCTCGGCCCGGCGGAGCCCTCGTTCACCGCCAGCTACACCGGCGGCCGTGAGGTCGCGCGCGGGTCGGTCCCGGGCTACGTGCGGGAGGCCGTCGGCGCGTTCCGGGCCTGGGGAAGCACGACGATCGGCCGACTCGCTGCCCCGGTGGACGACCGCGGCCGGCTCGCCAAGTTGCTGGCCGAGCGAGGCCGGCGCGCGGCGGGAGCCGACGCCTTCGTTCTCAACCGCTACACCCTGCGCACCGGTCTGCCGCAGCACGTCGACCGGCAGACGCTCGTGGCCGCCGCGCCCTTCGACACCGAGCTGGTCGTCCTCGACAGCCCGCACACGGCTGGGGAGATCGCCGCCCTGGCCGAGGGTCTGGGCGAGAGCCCCGTGACCGCCGGGGTGACCCGCGGCCTGGGCGCTGTCGCCACCACCGCCTACCTGGCCGACCGCCTCGGCCTGCCGGCCAGCCCGCTCGACCCGCCGCGCACGCTGCGCGGCCTGCTCACCGACCACGTCAAGGAGGGGTCATGACCATGCAGTCGCTGCCCGCATCCAAGTTCCTCGACGGCCCCGTCGCACCGCACGGCTTCGCCGAGCACATCACCGGCGAGGGCGACGGCCGCGCCCTGGTCGCGTTCGACCCCGTCGACCACCGCCTGAACCAGGAACTCGCGCTCTCCCTGCTGTCCGCGCTCGGTCCCGTGCTGGCCGTCTACCCGGCCGACGGCTGCTGGAGCAGCCTCAAGGTCCGCACCGAGGCCGACCCGGGCCGCACCCACGGCACCGGGGAGAACCGGCTGCACGTCGACCTCGTCGACCGCGACCTCATCCCGCGCTACATCGCGCTGTACTGCGAGCGCGCCGACCCGGCAGGGGGCGGGGCCTCGGCCCTGGCCGACCTGTGGGCCGCCGCCGCCGAACTCGGCGACGCCGAACGGGCGCTGCTCCAGCAGCCGGTGTTCCGGTATTGGACCGACGAGGGTGTGCACGGCGTCGGCCAGGGACTGGAGCGCTTCGCGGTCCTGCCCGAGCAGCTGGAGCCGGGCCTGCCGATCCGGTTCACCAGCAAGATGCACCCGCACCTGCTGCGCGGCGAGCTCGTCGACGGCACCGCCGCCGACCGGCAGGAGGCGGCGACCGCGTTCGGCGCCCTCGCCGAGGCCGCGCTGCGCCACCGCTCCGAGGTCCGGCTCAGCCCCGGGCAGCTCCTGGTCTTCGACCAGCTGCGCTGGGCCCACGGCCGGATGCCGCTCGGCGAGGGCCAGGGGACGATCGAGCTCGGACAGCGGCGGCTGCTGCGGCAGACCTACGTGCAAGGTGGCACCCGGTGATCCTCACCGGCCCCGCCATCGGCGAGGCGGTCGCGGCCGGCCACATCACCATCGACCCGTACCTTCCCCGGCAGTCGAACCCCAACAGCCACGGCTACCGGCTCGGCCCCACCCTCAAGGTGTTCACCCGCACCCCCGTAGACCCGCACACCAGCCCGCCCACCCGGACGATCACCATCCCGCGCCGTGGCTACCGGCTGCGGCCCGGCCGGGTCTACCTCGGCTCCACCGTGGAGCGCATCGGCTCCGACCGCTACGTCACCAGCCTGATCGGCCGGTCCTCCGTCGGGCGCCTCGGCCTGTTCACCCAGATCAGCGCCGACCTCGCCCAGCTCGGCGCTGTCCACTGCTGGACGCTGGAGATCGTCGTCACCCAGCCGCTCAGGGTGTACGCGGGCATGGTCATCGGCCAGGTGTCCTTCTGGGACGCGGTCGGCGACCGCCTGCCGTACGCCGGCTACTACGGCACCCTCAGCGCCCCCTCCCCGTTCGCTCCCCACGCCCTGGCCGGCGGCAGCGCCGTCGGCCCCTCTGCGGAGGTGACCGCCGCGTGATCCTCACCGGCCCCCAGATCGGAGCGGAGGTCAAGGAGGGGCGGATCACCATCACCCCGTTCGACGCCTCGCTCCTGAGCCCCAACTCCTACGACTTCCACCTCAGTTCGGACATCGGCTGGTACGCCCGGCGCTGGTGGGGAGGCCGCACCCTCGACTGCCGCCGGTCCAACCGCTTCGTACGCTCCACCATCCCCGAGGAAGGCATGGTCCTGCGCCCCGGCCGGATCTACCTCGCCTCCACCGCCGAGGAGATCGGCTCCGAGCACTTCGTGCCGATCATCCGGGCCCGCTCCTCCACCGCCCGCACCGGCCTGTTCGTCCACTGCACCGCCGACCTGATCGACCTCGGGTCGCTCGGTCGGCTGACCCTGCAGTTCCACGCCGTGCAGCCGGTCCGGGTCTACCCCGGCCAGCGCATCGGTCAGGCGACCTTCTGGGTGCCCACCGGCCGCCGGGAGCTGTACTCCGGCAAGTACCAGGGCAGCACCCTGCCGGAGCCCTCGCAGATCTGGCGCGACTTCGAGGAGGAGGAGGCCCGTGGCGCCGCCGCGTGAACACGTCGTCGCGGTGGTCGCGCACCCCGACGACGCCGAGCTGATGTGCTACGGCACCCTGCACCGCTACCTGGAGCACGGCGCGACGGTCACCGTCGTCGTCGTCACCACCGGGGTCAACGGCGTCTCCCTCGCCGACCGCAACCGCGGCGTCAGCCTCAGCGACCGGGAGCGGGAGGCCGAATCGGCGGCCTCCTACGAGGGCAGCGGGATCGACCTGCTGCCCCTGGGCTTCACCGACGGCGCCCTGGTGCCCGACCGCCAGCTGGTCTCCAGCATCGAGGCGGAACTCGTGCGCCTGGGCTGCACCGTCCTGATCACCCACAGCCTGCACGCCGGCCCCGACCACCAGGACCACCTCGCCGTCGCCCAGGCCGCCGTCAACGCCGCGACCCGCGTCGCCACCTGCACCACGATCCTGCACGGCCAACCCCACGCCCCCCGGGGCGACTTCCACCCCACCGTGCTGGTGGACATCACCGACCTGCTCCCCGACAAGGTCAAGGCCCTCACCGAGCACCAGAGCCAGGCCGGCCGCTGGTACCTCAGCGAGGACTTCACCCACCACCGAGCCGCCGAGGCCGGCTGGAGCCTCGCCCCGGTCCAGGCCGCCGCCGGCCGCCGCTTCGAGGCGTTCGAGACGTCCCTGATCACCCTGCTCGTCCCCGAGGGGGACCGATGAACCACCGGCTCTACATCGAGCAGCCGCCGTTCGCGCCGTGGCTCGGCTTCTGCGAGGCCCTGTTCGCGTGCCGGACCGTCGCCCTGTACGACAACGTGCAGTACGAGGACGGCGGCTTCCAGAACCGCAACCGGATCAAGACCCCCGACGGCGTCCGGTGGCTGACCGTCCCGGTGGTCAAGAACCACGGCCAGCTGATCAAGGACGTGCGGATCGCCGACACCTTCGACCCGCAGGGCATGCTCCGGCGGATGCGGCTGGCCTACGGCCGCAGCCGCCACCTCGACGAAGTGCTACAAATACTCGCCCCGCCGCTCGCCGCCGGGCACCGGTGGCTGCTCGACCTCAACCTCGAGCTGACCACCGGCCTTGCGGTCGCCCTCGGCGCGCCCGCCGACCTCACCCTCACGTCCCGGCTCCCGATCGACCCGGAGGCCGACCGCACCGGCCGGATCGTCCGGATCTGCCGCGCGGCCGGGGCCGACGAGCTGTGGGCCGGCTCCGGAACCCGCGGCTACCTCGACCCGGCCGACCTCGCCGCCGACGGCATCGCCGTCACCTGGACCGAGTACCTGCCCCGGCACCCCGCCTACGAGCAGGCGTGGCCGCAGCAGGGGTTCGCGCCGAACCTGTCCGTCCTCGATGTGGCCAGCGCGATCGGCTGGGCCGGAACCTCCGCCCTGCTGCGCTCCGGCCTCGCCACCTACCTCGACTCCCTCCAGCAGGAAGGACAGCCCGCATGACCAGGGTGCACATCACCACCGGCATCGACCTGCCGCTGGAGCCCTCCTGCGGCTCCATGATCTTCTGCTCCGACCTGTACCGGGAGATGGCCGACCGCGCCCGCACCGCGTTCCTCGCGCTCCCGCCCACCGACCCCACCTGGCAGCACGGCTTCGAGGAGACCGTGCTCGCCAACGCCACCAAGGCCCCCTACGGCCCCGGCTTCGGCGCCTACGTCGACGCCCTGACCACCGAGGTCCGCCGGCACCTGGACCAGGCCCGCCCCGACGTCATCCACGCTCAGCACCTCGGCTTCGGGCTCGCCCTCGCCTTCGTCCGCGCCGCCCAGGGCACCCCCGTCGTCGCCATCGCCCACGGCACCGACGTCATCGCCGCCGCCTCCGACCCGCTCGCCCGCGACGTCCTCACCGAGATCGTCGCGGGCGCGACCACCGTCGTCGCCCCGAACACCGCCCTCGCCGAGAAGATCGGCGAACTGACCGGCCACCACTACCGCGAGAAGACGGCTCTCGTCCCCTGGGGCATCCCCCTCGCCCGCGCCGCCCGGCCCCTGCACCCCACCCACACCCACACCCTGCGGCTGCTGCACGCCGGCCGCCTGGACGCCAACAAGTCCACGGCCACCGCGATCGAGGCGATGGCGCTCACCGACGAGCGGCACGAACTCACCGTCATCGGCAGCGGCCCCGAGCGGGACGCCCTCCAGCAGCTCACCCGGGAACTCGGCCTGAGCGACCGCATCCGCTTCGCACCGTTCCAGCCCCGCCGGGCACTGTGGGAGCGCTTCGCGGACTTCGACGCCTTCCTCTTCACCACCAGCGGTCTGGAAGCGTTCGGCCTGGTCGCCATCGAGGCCCAGGCCCACGCACTGCCCGTCGTCTACTCCGACGTCGCAGGCATGAACCAGACCCTCGGCGCCGCCGGCCTGCCCTACGCCCCCGGCGACGCCGCCCAGCTCGCCGAGGCGATCGACAAGCTCGCCGCCGACCACGCGCTCCGCACCGGCCTGAGCACGGCGGGACTGGCCAACGCCTCCTGCTACGACATCGCCCACAGCGCCCGACGGCTCACCACCGTCACCCGCGACGCGATCGGAGCCGCGTGAGATACATCGAGGTCCCGTGACGCGCCCGCCCGGCGCCTCTTCTCCCCCATATACGCACGGAGGACCCAGTTGCCGATCCCTGCTCTGACCGTCAGCACCGCCGGGCGCCCCGGCCACCCCGACACACCCACCGAGGACCGGGCCGGCCACTGGCTCAGCCCCGACGGCCGCCTGGCCATCGCGGTGGTCGCCGACGGCGTCACCACCACCGACACGACCACCGCCCCTGGCGGCGCCGCCTACGCCGACGCCTTGGTCGCCAACATCCTCGACCTCGCCCAAGACCCCGGCACGCCGCTGAACCGCGCCCTCGCCGGCGCCATCGGCGTCACCGCCGCCCAGCAGCACCTCAAGGGCCCGGACCGGCCCGGCACCACCCGGCAAGCCACCGCCGGCCTCGTCCGCGTGCGGCCGGGCCGCACCGAGGTGACCGTGCTCGGCGACTGCACCGTGGTCCTCCTGCGCCGGGACGGCCTGCCGCCGATCGTCGTCACCGACCCCCGGCTGCAGGCGATCACCGCCACGATGCCGCTGCGCCGCCGCCAGCACGAGCGCCTCACCAGTGGCGAGGGCACGATCGGCGACCCGGAAGACCGCCGACTCACTGCGGAGATCATGCGCGAGCTGGAAGAGCGGGTCAACCGACCCGACGGGTACTGGGTCGCCGGCGCCCTCCCCAAGGCCGGGATGCGGGCCGTCACCGCGACCGTCGAGACCCGGGACGTCACCGACATCCTCCTCGCCACCGACGGCGGCGCCCGCTCCGTTGACACCTACCGGATACACACCTGGAGCCAGGTCGCGCGGATGTGCCGCGGCGGCGGCCCGGCCTCCGTCCTCGACGAGATCCTGCGGGCGGGCGAGGCCGACCGCTGCGGCAGGGCCGCCCCCCGCGCAAAGGTGCACGACGACGCGATGCTCACCCACATCGAACTGCCGATGGGATACAGCCGGTGCTGACCACCCCCGCCCTCCCGACCGCCCCGATCTACACCTCCCGCTTGTTCCCCGCGCCCCGCCCCCGCGCCACCGACCCCACCGCCCCGACGTGGGAGCTGCTCGAACACCTCGGCCTCGTCGGCCGCACCGACGCCGCCGGCGTGCACACCCTGCTCCCGCTCGGCCTGCGCGTACGCGGCCAGCTCGACCGGATCACCCGCGACGCCTTCGAGCACCACGGCTTCAACAGCGTCTCCCTGCCCACCCTCCAGAGCCGGACCCTGTGGGAGGAGTCCGGCCGGTGGAAGGTCTACACCGACGAGGGCGCGCTGATCACCACCCGCGTCGGCGGCACCGACATGTGCCTCGCGCCGACCTCCGAGGAGATGGCCGTCGCCACCGTACGGCCCCACCTTCGCTCCCATCGCGACTTGCCGGTGCGCCTGGCACTCAACACCACGAAGTTCCGCGACGAGACCTCCCCCCGCGGTGGGCTCATGCGCGGACGCGAGTTCACCATGGCCGACGCCTACACCTTCGACGCCGACCGGGCGGGCATGCTGGAGTCGATCAGCCTGCTCAACCGGGCCTGCAACGACGCCCTCACCGGCATCGGCCTGCACGGCGTCTTCCAAGCCCCGGCCGACGGCGGGGCCATCTCCGCCGGCCCGACCACCGAGCACCTCGTCCTCGCCGACTTCGGTCAGAGCAACATCCTCGCCTGCGACCACTGCGGCCACCGCGGCGACGGCGGCATCCTCAGCGCCACGTTCCCCGAGACCTCCACCCCCGGCGAACCCGTCGTCAACGTGATCGTCTTCGCCGTCACCGGCCCGGACGGCACCACCAGGCCCACCGCGGTCTGCATCCGCTCCGACCTCACCATCAGCACCCGCAAGCTCGCCGCCGCCCTCGGACCCGGCCAGCACATCGAACTCCTCAACCCCGAGGAGCTGCCCGGCCTGCTCGGCAAGAGCGCAGGCACCCTCACCCCCTGGGACTGCACCGGGATCGGCGTCGTCCACGACCGCTCCGTCAGCGGCCTCGACCGCTTCACCATCGCCGATGGCCCCGACGACCTGCGCACCGGCGCATCGTGGTCCGGGGCCGCCGGCCTGCCCCCGCTCGACCTCCACCCCGCCGACGTCCATGCCGCCGCCGACGGCCTCGACTGCGGACGATGCCCCGCCGGCCGCTACCGCACCACCGAGGCTGTCGAGGTGGCGCACGTCTTCGAACTCGGCACCCAGTACTCCGCCAAGATGGGCCTGACCTTCACCGGCGACGACGGCACCCCGCGCTCCCCCCTCATGGGCTGCTCCGGCATCGGTCTCACTCGCTGCATCCAGACCCTGGCCGGCGTCCACCGCGACGCCGATGGCCTGCGCTGGAAGCACGGCACCGGACCTGCCGACGTCCACCTGGTCGTCCTGCGCTCCGACCTGACCGAGCAGCAGGAGCGCACCGACCGCACTGTCCAGCAGCTCCACCGCCTCGGACTGCGGCTCCTCGTCGACGACCGCCCCCTGCCCGCCGGGGAGAAGTTCCGGTACGCCCAGGCGCTAGGCGTGCCCACCGCCCTCGTGCTCTCCCCCCGGCACGCCGCGGGCGAGCTGGAGACGGTTGACCGCTGGACCGGGCGCACCAACGCCATCTCGACCGACAGCCTCCACACCCTGCAGAGGACCAGCCCCTGACCTGACGACCGCCCACGGCAATTCCGGCATCGGACGAGGAAATACCCGATGCCGGAATTGCCATGCCCGAATTTAATTCCCAGAACCGCAAAATTCAGCATTGACCCACGGCGCACCAATGCGATAGCTTTCTTTTCACCACGGGCTGGAGCTCAACGGAAGAGCACGGCATAAGTGTTGCCGAGGAGCTGGTTCGAATCCAGCCAGCCCGACCACCGCATATCCCGCACGGTCCACGCCTGCCAAGGCGGCGCTGCGAAGCCCTCGACACGGAGGTCGATCCGCGCCGGGCGGGCGGCCCCGTACTCAACCGCCGATCACACTCCGACACAGGCCGGAAATTCGGGCAGTCAGAAGCCAGGATTTCCGGACCGGGTGGAATTCCCCTCGAATCCTGTTACGCTTCACCGCGTGAAGCTGAAGATTGGAATCACAGGGGGTGCGAGCGCCGGCCACGTCGTTCCCGCTCTCGCGGTCGCCGCCGAGCTGCAACGTGCAGAATGCGAACTCGTCTATTTCGGTCGCGCCGACAGCATCGAAGCGGACCTCGCGGCGAAGGCCGGGATCCGGCTCGCGACCGTCCCCTCAGCCGGGCTACAGCGCTTCCGGTCCTGGAGCAACATCACCATGCCGGTGACCGTCGCCCGCGGGGTGTTCACCGCCTGGCGGGCGATGCGGCGCGAGCGGCCCGACGTCGTCTTCAGCAAGGGCAGCTACGTGTCGGTGCCGGTCGGGGTCGCCGCGTGGCTCAACCGCATCCCCCTGGCCATCCACGAGTCCGACCACACCCTCGGCCTGGCGAACCGGATCCTCGCCCGCTTCGCCACCACGGTCTTCCTCGCCGAGGACACCCCCGGTCTACCCCGGTGGCTCCAGCGCAAGGCAGCGGTCACCGGACTTCCCCTGCGCGACGACCTCGCCGACGGCCGGCCCGAGAGCCTCCGCGCCCGGCTCGGCATCCCGGCCGGACTGCCGGTCCTGCTCGTCTTCTGCGGCAGCAGCGGCTCCCGCCGCGTCAACGACGCCATCCGCCACCAACTCGGAGCACTGACGGCGCACTTCTCCGTCGTCCACATCTGCGGTCGCGGCAACCTCGACCCGGCCCTGGCCTCCGCGCCCGGCTACTGGCAGCTGGAGTACCTCCACGACGACATGGTCGACGCCCTCTGGCTCGCCGACCTCGTCATCGGCCGCGCTGGCGCCACCACCCTCGCCGAGCTCGGGGCCCTGTCCAAGCCTGCCGTGCTCGTCCCGCTGCCGGCCTCCGTCAGCCGCGGCGACCAGCTCGACAACGCGAAGGCGTACGCGCAGCACGCCACGTGCGTCGTCGTGGCCGACGAGGAGATGGCCGAAGGGACGCCCCTGCATCGCGCCTGCGAGCAGCTGCTGCCCGCACTCGGCGGCGCCCGCCACCGTCCCGACCCCGAGGCCGTCCGTCGCACAGCACGGGACATCGCAACCAGGACGATCGCTCTCGCCCGCCCGCGCGGCCGGCACGCCCGCTGAGCCGCCCGAGCCTCAGGCCAGGCCCTCCGGGAGGGTGCCGCGGAAGAGGACGTGCACGTGCAGGTGCTTCGACTCCTGGTACGCGCCCTCGTTCGTCACCACGCACGCGGCGCCGTACTCCTCGCGCACCCGCGCCGCGACCTGCCGAACCACCCGGAAGACGTCCGCGAGGTCCTCTTCGGTGCCGTCGCCGAGATCCACCAGTGAGGGGATGTGCTTCCTCGGGACGACCACGATCTGCACCGGGTAGGAGGGCCTGGTGTGCTCGAAGGCGAGCACGGTGTCGGTCTCCTCCACTACCTTCACCGGCGTCCGGCCGTTCAGCGCCTCGTTGCAGTAGAAGTCCGAAACCGTCGCGCTCGGCCCCGTCATAGTCGTCACAGTTGCACCTGTCTTCACGACCACCGCGCGGCCCTAGCCCTTGGCGCCAAGATCCACTGCTGCAGTCAGGGTTGATCGGTCAGCGACCCAGACTATCCTCGGCAGCTGATTGGCACTCACATGCCTTGAATTGCATGACAATCACAGCAGCCGTGGCACGGAGGCGATGAGCCTCGGGGTCGCCAGCATCAGCGAGTGCCGCCGTCGATCTGCGTGCTGTCCGTCGCGCCAGCGACAGGGGCCGGCGGCGGGGTAACGCCGGTCAGTTCACGTGCGCGGTCGTCAAGGAGCGGAGCCAGCTCGGGGTAGTAGCCGCGGTGAACCGCTTGGAGCATCTCCGCCAGAGCGACCAGCTGGCCCACTCGACCAGCGGGAGACCCCAGAACGTCCGCGAACTCTTCTCGGATGCGGTGGGCCACGGCCGGCACCAGCAGACTGCTGACCCACAGGACCGCGGGGTCGTAACCGACCGGCACCAGGCCCCAGCGTTCCCAGTCGAGGATCTTGAGCGGCCGGGCGGTCAGGTTGGCCCACTGGAGATCACCGTGGCCGGCGATCCGCTCGATTTCGACGGGAGCCGGGATACCGAGGTACTTCGGGAAAGCCTCTTCTACCCAGCTCTGGCGGAGAGTGATCTTCGTGCTTGGCGCTGCCCCGATGTCTGCGAGAGCGCTCCGCAGCCCAGCCCACCAGTCGGCGCCCAAGCCAGGGTCTTCGTGGAGGTCCGGGGTCGAGGACACCGCCGGTCCCGCCAAGTCGAACACGTCGGCCTGGTAGAACGAGCCGTTCTCCGTCCAGTCCAGGGTGTCGTGGAGCCGGGGGCGAGGGACAGTCGCAGGGACCAGCTGTTCAGCACCGAGGGCGCCCTGGCCGGCAGCCCGGGGCGCCCGTAGACGGCTGCTTCTGGAGACCCTGAGCCAGACTTTCTCGGCAGGGCGGCCTACGGTCGTTCCAGAAGTGCCGAAGACCGGCGGTCCGGTGCACGCCAGGCCGAGGAACCGGGCGGCCCTCTCGTGCGCTGCCGTCAGGTCGTGCTGGGTGCGGATGTCCGGTTGGAAGGGCTCGACCACTCTAGGACGCCGACCCACTAGGCAACTTGATATCCAGGTATGCCTGCACCGGCTCGAACAACCCGTACGGCACGTACTCCGAGATCTGGTCGGATGTGATCCACGCGAGGTCCGCCAGTTCCTCGGTGTCGACGACCGTGGCCGTCCCGCTCACTACCTCGCAGGCGGTGTACGACATCTGTCGGCCGGTCTTCGGGTGTACGCGGTTGCCGAGCAGCTGAACGGCTCGCACGGTCAGGCCGACTTCCTCGTCGGTCTCGCGGACAGCGGCATCGTTCGGCGCTTCGCCAGGCTCAATCTCGCCGGCCGGGAACTGCCACGACAGCTCGCCTTCGGTGACGCGGCGCTGAACCATGAGGACGCGGCCCTCGTGGACGATGATGGCGGCGGCAATGCCCGGCTTAGTGCTGCTCGGCTCGGTCATTCTGGGGCTCCTCCAGGGCGGCCAGGATGGGCGAGAAGATCGTATCGACAGGGATGAATCGGGGCACCGCGTTTCTGGGAACCCACATCACGTCCGCGTTCTCGATCACGTCCTGGTTCTGGGCGTCACCAGCGAGGTACTCGGCCAGGTAGTACTGACACCACACTCCGGTGGTGGGGTGGAGCCGACCGCCGAGGTCCTCACGGACCGCGCAGTGGACGCCGGTCTCGGCCAGGGTCTCGCGGACTGCTGCCGACTCCGGGCTTCCGCCCGGCTTGATGACGCCAGCGGGGAATTGCCAGCGGATGCCGGCGGTCTCGTCGTCGCGTCGGCAGACAAGCAGGACTTCGGTGCCGCGGAGCACTACGGCGACGGCGACGCGCAGCGCTTGGGCGGTCTGGCCAGTTGGGCCGGTGTTCAGGATCGCGAACCGCTTCTGCACGGCGGGCGCCGCGGTCTCGAGGGCCTTGTCCAAGAGCTGGCGCATCTCGGGGCGGGGTACCAGCTCTGGGTTCTGGTGCCAGTTGGCGACGGTCCGCAGGCCGATGCCGAGCCGCCCGGCGAACGCCTCGTTGGTGTCGCGCAGGGCTTCTTGGAGTTGGCAGGCGGACGCCCCCGTCCAGGTCACAACTACGTCCACCTGCTGCTCCTCCCCGGAACCGACGGTTGGCTACGCTTTGGTCTTCGCTTCGAGCACCGGGCGCAAGAGCCGCAGCGGGGTGTTCCAGTCGTACTTGTCCCGGCCGCCGCCGGCCTTCGGCTTGTGCGGGACGTAGTCGCCGAACAGCACGCCCATCGCCTTGAGGCGCTCCACGTTGGCGGCATAGGCGGGGTGAGCGGCCTGGGCGGAGTTGACGTACGGCTGCGCGACCACGGGGATGCCCAGGCCGTAGGACTCGGTGAGGATGCCCAGCAGCAGGGTGTCCGCGTGGCCGTCGGCCCACTTGTTGATCGTGTTGAAGGTGGCGGGCGCGACGGCGATGGCATCGGCCGGCGGCAGCGAGGCCGGGACATCGGGGGTGCGCCAAGCGGAGCGGATCGGGTAGCCCGTCTGCTGCTCGATGGCGGCCTGGTCGATGAACTCCATCGCGTTCGGGGTGGCAACCACGCCGACCCCCCACCCCTCCGCCTGGGCCGCCGCGATCAGCGTGCTGACGTCATCGGCAACGCCGGAGGCGCAGACGGCGACGTACAGGAAGGGCTTGCTGTTCAAGGTCGGACTCCCAACTCGCGGCTGAACTGGCGGAGCTCCGGCAGCGCACCGCGGCGGTCGCGGGCCGTCATGTCGGCCACCAACTCCCGGATGTCGGGACGGCGCCGGATGTCTTCGGCCGCGTGCCGTTCGGCGATGCGCAGGGCCCGGTAGCCCTCGGACAGTTTGCCCTGCTGGTTGAACGCCCGTGCGAGGTCCACCCACAGCGCGGCCTGTCGCTCGGGCGCGGGGATGCGGCGGCGGAGCAGGGGACGGGCTGCTTCGACGGCCGCGCCGGCGTCGCCGAGGGCGACGGCGGCGGACACCTGGTGCAGGGCGACGTTGGTGGGGCTGAAGTTCGCCCAGGCGTCGGGGCGGTCGCGGTCAACGTATCGGGCGACTTCGCCGGCCTGCTTGAGCAGTTCGGCGGTGGTGGAGCGGTCGCCGCCGGTGCTGGCAGCGGTCACCCCTCGCAGCAGCATCAGGCCGAACGCGGCGAGGTCGCCGGGTTCGCGCTGGTCGTAGTGGCCGCCGAGCTGGTCGGCGGTGTGGCGGACCATCGTGACGGCAGGGGCGTGGTGGCGTTCGCGGGCCATCAGGTGCGTCTGCACGCGGACACTGGAGGCCAGGACGGTCGGGTTGCCGCTGCGTTCGGCTTCGCTCATCGCCCGGCCGACGGCGAGCCATGCGGTGCCGGTGTCGCCGAGCTTGATCAGCATACTGACGGTGGTCTGGTAGGCCGTGGCGCTCAGGCCGGCCAAGGTCAGGTCGTCGGGGGCCTCGTGCTGGGCCCGGCGCAGGTCGGCGAGCAGGATCGGCAGGAGGGCTTCGAGTTCGGTGTAGCGGCAGCTGTAGAGGTGTCGGCGGGCCTTGGCCAGTTCGTGGCGCAGGGTGTCCTGGGCGAGGAGCTGCCGGTCGGGCAGCGCGGTGGCGGTGGGCAGTAACGCCTGGACGAGCTCCAGGCCGGTGGTGAGGGTGCGGGCCGGGGTTGCGAGGGCGGCCACGCCGACCGCCACGAAGCCTCGCCGATACATGTCGTCGTCCGTCCTGGTGTCCGCTCCGTTGGGGAAGGCGGTCAGGCCCAGGCTCTCCAGGGGGATGTCGAGTTCCGCCGCGACGGCCCGCAGGACTCGTACGTCGTCGGTTCCGATTCCCCTCTCCAGTCGGCTCAGCTTCGACTGGTGGTAGCCCAGCGCGGAAGCCACGTCCTCCTGCGACCGGCCAGCGGCCCTGCGGGCGAGCCGGATCACCGATCCGATCTGGCGTGCGTCGATGGGCGCGCGGGCGGCCTCCGACATAGCTCCTCCTGCCACCCTCAGCCTGCCTGGCGCGGGCTTCGTCGGCCGATCCGGATCAAGACGTCATGCACGTTCTGCATGATCCATGCGGAACATGCGGCGGAGCGGACCGAACTGCTCCTTCATGGAGTTGACTGGTCGTCGACCACGTCGCCCGCGAAGAGGAACAGGACCCATGTCGCCGAGCCGACCGCCGCCCCCGGGCCTGACCGGTGCACCGTAGGTGCACCGCTGCCGCACTGCGGCGGCATGGTGCCGGACCGGCAGCGGCTCCAGACTGAGGTTGCGACGAGAACTCGCGCCCACACGCAGTTAAAAGTTCGGTCGTGTCCGAGTCTAGGCCAGCACCGGCCTCCGCGGGCAGTGATCGACAAAGGGGGCGCCCTGCTCCTCCGCTGGTTGGCTCCGTGATTCGAAAACCGGTGTGTCCACGCCGGTAACCTCGTGTCAGACGTGCCCCGATGCACCGTCAGTTCGTGATTCTGGTAGGGGAAAGGGAACACATGACCGAGGAGACCCAGAGCCAGGTGGAGCGCACGCTCGTGCTGCTCAAGCCCGATGCGGTGGCTCGTGGTCTGTCCGCTCGGATCTTGGCGCGGTTCGAGGACACCGCGCTCAAGGTCGTCGGCACGAAGATGAAGTGGATGGACGCCGAGTTCACCCGCCGGCACTACGCGGACCTGGAGGAGCGGCTGGGCCCCGAGGTCTACAACATGACCGCCGCCTTCATGCAGCAGGGCCCGGTGATCGCCGTCGTGCTGGAGGGCTACGACGCCATCGCCACGGTGCGCAAGATCGTGGGCAGCACCTACCCGGACCAGGCCCCGGCCGGCACGATCCGCGGCGACTTCTCGCACATGAGCCGGGGCGCCAGCGTGGCCGTCGGCAAGGCGGTCGCCAACCTGGTTCACGCCTCCGGCAACCGCGAGGAAGCCGAGCAGGAAGTCGCCCTCTGGTTCGCCAAGGACGAGCTGTTCGACTACAAGACGCTCGCCGAGACGTACATCTACTGAGGTGCCGGGCGTCACCCCGGTGGCGCCGTGCGAGTTCAACACCACGGAACGACTGGCACGACGAGAGGGCGCACCATGACAAGCACGACCCGCACGGCTTCCGCGGCCGAGCTGGAAGTGGCGTTCCAGCAGGAACTGGCCACGGACCGCTGGACGGCGGCCGAGACCGCGTACGCCCTGGCGCTGCTGCTGCGCGACGCCGGCGAGTGGGACACCTCGCGCGCGTGGGTCCGGCAGTGCCTCCAGCTGCTGGAGGGCTTCCCCTCCGACACCGAGGAGCAGGTGGCCACCCGGCGCACCACCGTCGGTGGCGTGCCGCTGCCGAACTACCTGCACGAGGGCGTCGTCCGCGAGCGGTTCGGCGAGCTGGCCTGACACACGGGCTGCCGGTGGTGCGGTCAGGATTCTGACCGGCCGCACCACCGGCGCACCACCAACTTCACACCGACCACCGGGCCGGCCAGGGGGTACCTGCTGCCGATCCGGCCTCATCAGCCATGCCCGAATCAGGAAGGACGACTGCCTTGGCCGTCGAGATCGAGATGCGCGCCCGGTTCGACAAGAGCGCCCACGACGCGCTCGTGGAGCGGCTGGTCCGTGACGGTGAGGACCTGGGCCAGGACAACAAGCTGATCCACTTCTTCGTCCTGCCGGACCAGCTGTTGAAGGTGACCGACAACCAGTCGGCCGGCACCGCCAAGATCACGCTCAAGGACAGCAAGATCGGCCAGGGCGCCGCGTTCAGCGAGACGGAGTTCCCGATCGCGCAGGAGGACGTGCCGGCAGCCGTCCGGGTGTTCGGCGCGCTCGGCTTCGAGGACACCCGGCACGAGGCGTTCAACTTCCGCCGCAACTTCCGCTTCAACGGCGTGGAGATCGCGGTCAAGTGGAGCGATGCGTGGGGCTACCACGCCGAGTTCGAGGTCCTGCTGCCGGACGGCGCCCCGGACGCGGACAAGGACGAGGCCGCCGCCACGATTATCGACTGCGCCTCCGAACTGGGCGTCGCCCTGATGAGCGAGAAGGATCTGGCCGACTTCACCGCCGCCTTCGAGGCCGCCGAGGCCGAGCGCAAGGCCGCCCAGGCCGCCGAGATCCGGTAGGGCATCCGACAGTCCTGACCACCGAGGGGGTGGGCCGCACCATGAGCACGACCCGCACGGACAGCCTGGTCGAGTTGGCTGCCCGCAAGGAACTGCCGCGCCACCAGTTCACCGATCACGTCACCGTCGAGTGGATCAAGGCCAACCGGCCCGACTTCCCCCCGGCGTGGCCGCCGCCGCTGCGCGATGCCACCAAGGCCCTGATGGAATACGCCGCCATCCCCACTCGGTGGCTCGCCCAGCCCGACCTCGCCGATTCCCTGCACGGCCACCGGCACGGCCTGCGCACGGCGGTCTTCGCCGCGCTGCTGGCCGACTGGCACGGCCTAGACGAGTCGGACACCGCCACCACGGTCATCGCGGCGGCCGTCCACGACTGCCAGCGCCAGCACGACAAGGACGACACCGGCCACGGCAACCGGGCCGCCGTCTGGCTCGGCGCCAACGCCGATCTCGTCTGGACGCACTTTCGCCGCCGGCCCACCCCCGCCGAAGTGGTCAAGGCCACGACCGCGGTTCGGCTGCACGAGGTGCCGTATGAGGAATTCACGGCCAACGACCACGCCGACCACGCCCGCGGGGCGCGGATCTGCGACATCGTGAAGACTGCGGACGCCCTCGACCGGTACCGGCTGCCCAAGCTCACCTGGTGGCCGAACAGCCGCTTTGTCCGCGAGTCGAACTTCGATCAGCTGCTGCCCCTGGCCTTCGACCTCGTCGTCACCTCCGAGTCGGCATTCCTCGCCGGCGCCTCCAGCACAGAGGCTGTCCGGTTCGCCGTGGCGGAGAAGGGGCTGGTGTAGACCGCCATGGACTTCACCGACGCCTACGAGAGCTGGGCCGACGCGCACGCCTTCTACGGCGCCAGCCTCGTCCCAACTACCCCCGACCCGGTCGACCCGCTCGGCCCCCAGAAGGCCGCCTGGACCGACCGCCTCGCCCTCGGCACCCCCAACGGCCACCTGCTCCGCCGCAACACCCTGTTCGACTCCCTCGCCGCTGGCGGCAAGCTCCACCTTCTGCACGTCACCCACGCCCTGGAGAAGATCAGCAAGGACGGCTCGCTCTATCCCTCCGGCGGGTGCCTGGTCGGCAGCATCTACTGCGCGCCGCTGACCGCGACCGACCACGGCTTCCGCGCGCACAACCTCGGCTCCTACATCCTCACCCGCGAGGCCCCCGCCTTCCTTGCGAAGATCGGCCGCCCCGACCACCACCCCACCCCGCTGGTCTTCGAACTGGATCTCCCCCCGCAGGCGTACCAGGGCCTGGCCGGCGTGGACTACCTGCGCCTCGGTTCGATCCACCTCGCGATCTACACCCACCTCGAGTACCTGCTCTCCAAGGCCGAGCGGAACCAACTGCGGGAGACCGTGGTCAGCCGGGTGAAGAACTCCGCCGCCTTCCTGGCTCTGGCCGCCGCCGTCGCCTACCAGGGCGCGGTCGTGGAACCCGCAGGCTTCCTGCGGCAGCTGGACGAGACGATCCCGCGCCTGCCGATCCTCGGCTACATCTTCTTCGAGGCTCTGTCGGAGTACGCGATGTTGCACTCCACCAGTCCGCGCACCCGGCGACTGGCTGAGATCGGCGAGTTCGACAACTGGCTCTACAAGGAGCTGCTGTTCGCCGTCCCCGGCATGATCGGCCGCTTCGACCTGGCCAGGTTCCGTGTGCCCGACCTCGGTGCCGCGCTGAGCGCGGTGGACCCCACCCTCGACGCGAACGCGGCGGCTCTCTACCTCACCGCCCGGATCAGCCACTTGGTGGCCGCCCGTCTCTTCACTCCTGGGCAGGTCCCGGACCGCTGGCACCACACCAAGTGGGAATTCGACTCCCTCGCCCCTCAGCTCGGCCCGCTGCTCGGCCACCTGATCCACCGCGAACTGCGCACCTTCGGCCGCTCGCCGGACTTCTACTTCTACTTCGACCAGGTCAAGGCGCTCCAAGCCTGGAACTACTGGAACCACCTCGACATACCGGTGCCGTTCAACGGCACCATCCCGAAGGGGGAAATCGGCATCAACCCGGCCTACCCCGACCTGAAATACCGCGCGTGGAGGGCCGACACCGACGAGGCCGGCAACCTCCACCCCACCGAGGAACTCGACCTCACCATCACCCCGCGGCTGGTCGACCTCCGCTCCACCCTGATGCGCAACAACCAGTGGGCCCCGGCCGCCGCCTGAGCCCGCCGCCCGGCCGCCGCCTCCCGCACCGCTCCCTCCCGCCAGCGCACCCCCTCTTGAGGAGAGGTCTGTCATGCCCATGGAAACAGTAGGAGTATCGTCGTCCATCGACCTGCTCGGCGAGCAGCTCGCCACGGCGCTCGCCGACCCGACCGTCGGTCACGGCTTGGCCCGCACGCTCCGCGCCGCCCTGCGGGAGGTCGAGGTGGGCCGCTACCACCGGGCCGCCCAGCGCGCCTTCCCCGACGGCCCCGACGAGCAGCCGGCCAACGTCCAGATCGGCGGCGGCAGCCACCAGCTGGACGGCTTCTTCAACATCGACCTCGTCCCGCCCGCGGACTTCCTGTGGGACGTGCGTGAAGGCATCCCGCTGCGGGACGGCACGGTCGAGCTGCTGTTCAACGAGCACTTCCTGGAGCACATCGACTACCCGCGCTCCGCCAAGGGCTTCGCCAGCGAAGCGTTCCGGGTCCTGGCTCCGGGCGGCCAGATCATCACCGGTGTGCCGGACGCCGCCCACGTGCTGAACCGCTACCCCGCCGCCCCCACCGAGACCGGCGAGATGGTCGACCGCTGGTACTCCAAGCGCACCTGCCGCAAGGACATCAACACCTTCCTCGACCTGGTCAACCTCGTCTTTCGCGACCAGGACGACGATCCGAATTACACCCCGCACCTGTGGGCCTACGACTTCGAGAAGCTCGTCCAGCTGTTCACCGAGGCCGGCTTCACCACCGTCGGGCCTTGGGTCTTCGACGCCACCCTGGCCAACCCGAAGCGCGAGTGGGCCAGCGTCTACGTCATCGCTACCAAGTAGGAACTCCCCCAACCAGCGTGGTGGTCCGGCCAACCCGGGCTGCCGCCCCGCCGGGAGGCGTCCGCAATGCAGCAAGTCCCCACCATGCACAGCCACCTGAAACTGGCCGACACCCCCAACGCGGCCGGCTGGGCCAGGGTCCACACCCGCGACGTGCTGGGCCGCTGGCAGGTGCCTCCCGACTTGATCGACACCGTACTGCTGGTGCTGTCGGAACTGGTGACCAACGCGATCCGGCACCCGAACGATGCCAAGCAACCCGAGCGGCTGACCTCGGCGGAGCTGTCCAAGGTGCAGCTGATCGGCCTGGACCTCCAGCTGCGCGGCCCGGCTGTTCTGGTGCAGGTCATGGACAACGACAGGCGGCCCCCCGTACCGAGGACGGTCGACACCGACGCCGAGAGCGGACGGGGTCTCTTCCTCGTCGAGCACATGAGCAGCAGGTGGGGCTACTTCCACCCGTCGGCGGAGGGCAAGACCGTCTGGGCCGAGGTGCACCCCAGCACCGCACGGGAAAAGCCCCGGACGGCAACGGCCAGGGAACCGTCGAACCGGGCGGGCCGGCCGCGGCCGTTCAAGCCCATCACCGATGAACACCTGCCGGTCGACGACCCACACCTCATGGGCCGTGTCCTGGTCGGACTCCGTCAGATGTGACGCCGTCGCCCACGGCGGCATCGACGGCCTTCCTCCAGTGCGGGCTACCGCACTCAAACCCCTTCGCCCATCACCCATCCAACGCCCTGACGAGGAGCTCCACCATGCCGCCCGTCCTGCCCGCCAAGCCGGACCTGTCCGACAGCGAGATCCAGCTCCTACGGCAGGTCGCCCGGGGTGATCGCAACGAAGTAGTCAGCCGTGTCACCGGCATCGACGTCTCGACCGTCGGCGACTCCGTCAAGGCGCTGACGTTCAAGCTCGGTACGCCGTATCGTCACCGCGCCGCAGCGCTCGGCGTGGGCTGGGGCTGGGTCCGGGTCGAGGACGTGCCGGCTCTCAACCCCGACAACCGTCCCCTTCCCGATCAACGTCGGGCGGTGCTCGTCGGGCTCGTCGCCGGTGACCACCCGGAAGCCATCGCCAAGCGGCTCGGCCTGACCAAGGGCACCGTCGAGACATACATCCAGAACCTTCTCCGCTCCCTCGGAGTGCGCTCCCGCCAGCAGGCCGCGGCGAGGGCTCTCCTGACCGGCATCGTGTCGCTGAGTGCACTGGGCAAGGGATGGCCGGACGTCCCGCTCGCCGACGTCCACGGTCTGGCGCCGCAGCTCGACAAGGAGAGCTGATGCTGCACAGGCGGCCGGCTGCGGGTCTGCTCGCCGGGGCGCCCTGCCGACTAGCGGCACGGTGACCACCTCCCAGTCCACCGGCCTGCGTCACGTGCGGGCTCCTTCCCTTCCGCCGCCGGAAAGCGGAGCAATCACGATGCTTGCTGGTTCTGCTACCGGCCGGCCCCCCTGGCAGAACCGGGCGGTCAGCCTCCTCACCGAATGCGGCTTCACCGGGGTGGTGCTCGACCCGTACGTTCCCGGTGACATCGAACTGCCTTGGCGCACTGGCTGGCTGGATCAGGCGGAGACCATGGCCGACGTGCTGCTGTGCTGGCGACCACTCGGACCTTGGCCGGTGGTCCGAGCCCACCGTGCCTACCTCGCCGATCGCCTACGCCCGCCGATCGTCGTTGGTTGCCCACCCGCCGTCGGTTGGCAACAGGTCACCCGCCGCGACCTGGCCATGGACGTCCCCGGCCTCACCGTGCATTCAACCCTCGCCGCGACCGTCGAGGAAGCGGTCGCCAGGCTCACTGCTCGGACCAGCCGTCGCCGCTGCAATCTACCTTCCACCAAAGGAGCTTGATGATCAGTACACCTGGGCAATCCGAGGAGGTCTCTAACAGCGAGCAACTGCTGTTCGGCGGGCCAATGCGCTACGACTACGGTTGGGCCAAGCACGAGATGGCCAGCGGGGAGGTCACGTTCTGGGCGGTGGCGCGCCAGATGCCCCGCTTCCTGCGCCTGGCCGGGCGGATGGCGTGGCAGGCTGACCGTCGGGCCCTGATCGCGCTGGTCGGTGCCGAGGTGCTGCGGGGCCTGGCGGGGGCTGCCGCGCTGATCGCGACCAACCGAGCCCTGTCGGCGATCCTGGCGCCCGGCGAAGTCGGGCAGGTTCTGCGCACCGCGCTCCCGGCGGTCATCACTGTCGGGGCCCTGGCCGCGCTCTCCTCGGTCCTGTCGGCGCTCTCCGCCTGGGCGGGTGGCCGACTGGAGCCGGCGGTCTTCCGCCGGGCCACCGTCGAGTTCCTCAGCATCGTCAGCCGCTCCGAGCTGGAGGCCATCGAGGACCCCGAGTTCCTCGCGGAGGTCGACAGCGCCCGCTGGGGCGCGATGTCCCTGCAGAACATCATCGGCCAGGCGACCTCCGTCCTCACCGCCGGCCTCTCCCTCGTCTCCGCCGCCGGCGTGCTGTCCGTCCTCCACCCGGCGCTGCTACCGATGCTGGTGCTGATCACCGCCCCGCGCGGTTGGGGAGCCGTGCTCACCGCCCGCCGCCAGTACGCCTCCACCCGGGCCTGGCTCCAGCACTCCCGCGCCAGCACCGCACTGGCGGACATGATGATCCGCCCCTACTCGGCGGCCGAGCAGCGCGTCCACGCCAGCGGCCCCTTCCTGCTCCACCACTACGAGCAGATGGCCGCCTCCGCCGAACAGGAGCAAGCCCGCCTCGCCACCGCCCGCGCTCGCACCGACTTACTCACCGCCACCCTCGCCGGCCTGGCCACCTCCGGTGCCTTCGCCCTGCTCGGCTGGCTCGTCGTGGACGGCTCCATTCCGCTCGCCGCCGCCGGCACCGCCGTCGTCGCCCTCCGCACCGGGTCAGCGAGCATCGGCGGCCTCGTCTCCCAGGTCAACCGCCTCTACGAGGAGAGCCTCTTCGTCCGCGACCTCGACCAGCTGCGCCGTGACGGCCACCGCAGGGCGATCCCCACCGGCGGGACGCCTCTGCCGGAGCGCCCGGAGACGATCACGGTCGAGGAGGTGACGTTCAGCTACCCCGGCCGCGAGGTCCCGGCGCTGGACAAGGTCAGCCTGACCATCCCGCGGGGGAAGGTCGTCGCCCTGGTGGGCCGGAACGGCTCGGGCAAGTCCACGCTGGCCCACATCCTGTGCGGCGTCTACCAGCCCCACCAGGGCAGGGTGTTGTGGGACGGTGTCGACACCGCGACCGCCGACCGTCACCAGCAGTTCCGCAGCGTCGCCCTGCTCGCGCAGAACTTCCAGCGGTGGATCTTCACCCTGCGGGCCAACCTGATGCTGGGGCGCCCCGAGGTCGCCCTCGACCAGGAGCACCTGGACGCCGCCGCCGACTACGCCGACCTCCAGCCGGTGCTCGACGAACTGCCCCGCGGCTGGAACACCCTGCTGGCCAAGGGCTTCGAGGGCGGTGTCCAGCTGTCCGGCGGCCAGTGGCAGAAGGTCGCCCTCGCCCGTACCCGCCTGCGCCTGACCACCCCCGACCAGGACAACCGGCTGCCGGCGCTGGTCGTCGTCGACGAGCCCACCTCCGCCCTCGACCCACAGGCCGAAGTCGCCGCGTTCGAGCAGATCCGCCAACTCACCGACCTCGGCGTCACCGTCGTCCTGATCACCCACCGCCTCGGTGCCACCGCGAAGGCCGACCACATCTTCGTCCTGGACCACGGCCGACTCATCGAGGAAGGCACACACGCCGACCTCATGGGCCGCCAGCCCGCGACCCACTACCGCGAGGGGTACCTGCTCCAGGCCCGCCAGTACGACACCACCGTCCCCGCCCAGACGCGCGGCCGGGACGGCGCCGACACCCACTGATCCCGATCCGGGTGTTGGCCGAGCCAGCCGGCACCCGCTTGACCTGGAGGTGCTGATGGAACCGCTGCTGGGCCACGGACCGTCCGCGGGCGCCGGGGGACTGCCCCGCGTGGGCTGGCAGGTCGAGGCCCTGCCGGTGCTACGGGCGCTGGCGGCCGACGAGCCCGCCGTGCAGAAGCTGGAGGTGGCCGGGTCTGCGGCCGGGGACGGCCGGGCGCTCGACGTCTGGTCTGACTTGGACGTGCTAGTCACCATCGACGGTGACCCGGCGCCGGTCGCCGAACGCCTCGCGCTGACGGTGCCCGCCGCACTCGGGCCCCTGTACGCGAGCAGCCGCTCGGGGGACGACCAGGAGGCCGGGGTACGGCTGGTCTTGGCGGACCTTCGCCGCATCGACCTCACAGTCCGCACTGCCGGCGCCGTCCTATACCCGCCGACCATGTGCGGTGCTCCCGACCTGGCGGGAATCGCCGCGGCGTTTCGGTTCGACGCAGTCCTCGCCGCGTCCAAGACCGCGCGCCAGGACCTGCTGATCGGCGCGCACCTCGCGCTCCAACTCCCCCGACACCTCCTGGTCGCCGCCATGGTCCTCCGCGACCAGGCGGCCGGCACCCGCCACCACCGGTACGGCAGCACCGAGTGGAACGTCTGGCCCGAACGCCTCGGGGCAGTCGCTCCACCGAGTAACGCGCTCTCCATCACCGCCTCGATCCGCCACCACGCCCACGTCCTGCAGGACCTACTCGCTGTCCACGCGCCCGACCTGGCCGTCGACGACGACCCGCTGCACCGGCTGCTCGCCGCCGTCGACCGCAGCGCCGAACGTCATTCGGCGCCCTCGGCCAGGCCCTGACCCACCTCTCCTGATACCGGCACTTCCGGCTCCAACTGTTCCTCGAGAAAGAACCTCATGACGACCATCGACGTCCTCAACAAGGCCGGGCAGTCCGGCGAACCGTACGTGGCACCGCTTCGCGCTGCGCTTGAGAGGGTCGGCCCGCGTGTAACCGCACTGACGGGGCTGCCGCTCCCGCCGACCGTCCGGCTGCGGCTGATGAGCGTGCCGGACAGCGTGCTCGCGACCAGCGTCTCCCTGCAGCGTGCGCTTCGTGAGGCCGCGCCCACGGTGGAGGGGGCGACCGACGGGCTTGTCTCGCGGCTCCACCGCCAGGCCACGGATGCCACCAGGGACGTGGAGACGGCCCTGTGGCCGCGCACCCTCGGCAAGGTCATCTACGGACCCGCCGGCACACCGCCGGAGATCGTCGTTACGCCAGCGTCGTACGACGAGGCCCGTGTCACCGGGCCCCTGATGTCCGTCGCCATGGCCACCAAGCTCGTCCAGTTGGCGGCCGTCGCCCTCCGGCCGACCCTGCTCGCCGATGCGGCCCGCATCAACCTGCTGGCGGTCCTGCAGCGTCGGTCCTCGGCCGACCAGCCCCGGCCGGCGCACGTGGTCGAGGGCTACGCCCAGTTGATCAGCCAGAAGATCGCCGAGGAGCTGACGGGCGGCAGGTCGCTGGAGCGCGGGCCGGGCGATCCGGAGCCCTCGGGGGCGTTCCGGGTCGCCGAGCAGCTACGCGAGTTGGCTCCGTACAACCATGCCACCGCCCTCGCGGAGCAGGCCAAGCCGTTCGTCGAGGCGGTCCTCCAGGCGGGCGGCCCGGAGCTGGTCAAGCGGGTGCTGCTCGACGACCTCCTGTGGCCGACGTCTGCGGACCTGGCTGCTCCGGCGCCGTGGATCGCCCGCCATGTCGCTGAGGGTGGCATCCGCTGACCGTCCGGTCGGCAGGGCTGCGCAACGCGAAGCGCTGAACAGCAAGGCCAGCTGTTCGATGAGCACTGCGTCCACGGTGAGCCCGAGGTCGCCGCTGCCCTGGGCAAGGCAATGGCGACCTCCCAGTGGTCATCGGCCTCGCCGTCCGGCCGCCTACGGCACCGACTTAACCCGTGGGCCTGGCGCGGCGAAGACTCCGTCACCCTGCGCGCCACGACGACCAGTCGAACCCCCTGACGCGACACCGGCCGCCCGCCCTGCCCAGCAAGATTGCGCCAAGCGAGATCTGCCCCAGACGAACATTCTGACCCCGTGCCCAAACTCGAACATGGAGGACACGCGTGCGTATCGCGAACCTCAACGCCTACAAGCTCCGACCCGGGGAGGAGGACTCCGCCCGGAGCCGGGCCCGCGTCACCGCGATCCGGGAGATGGCACCCGATGTCCTGGCCCTTCAAGAGGTCCTGGTCGACACGGTCCCCGACGACCAGGACTGGGACCGGGCGGCCGGTGAGATCGTCCGGCGCCTCGCGGCCGACTGCGGCCTCGCCGCAGCCGTCTCCGAGGGACCGGCCGGGGTGGCGATGGCCAGCAACTCCCACCGCCCCTGGTACACCGCCATCCTGTGGAACCCCGACACCGTCGCCCCCATCCCCGGCGGATTCCGCGCCTTCGGGGCGCCGGACTTCTGGCACGGCTGTGCCACCGCCCAGTTCGACGTCGGCACCACCGAACCCTTCCTCGTGGCGAGTTATCACGGCGACCCGTTCAGGCCCGATTTCCGGGCCAACGAGGCCCTGCGGCTCAAGGGAATCTTCCGCTGCACCGGAGGCGCCAAGCCCGGAGTTCTCCTCGGCGACTTCAACGGCATCTCGGCTGCCAGGACAGTGACCGGCGGCCACTACGACGCCGAGCCCTACACCGACCAGGACCACGACGACCTCGAATTCCAGTGCATCCCGGAGACAATCGGCACGACGAACCTGGCTGATCGGCGCCAGAGCGCCGCGCTGCTGCGACGCGGGTACATGGTCGACGCCGGCGCCCACCTCGGCGCACCGTGGCAACCGACCGTCGGGTACTGGGCCGACGGGCGGGGGGATCCGGATCCGTGGGGCGAGCGCCGTATCGACCTCGTCCTCGCGACCCGCCCGGTCGCCCCTGCGCTCGTCGACTACGGCGTCCACATCTCCCTGGCCAGCGACGAGGCCGCCGACCACCGGCCCATCTGGGCCGACCTCGATCTCAGCCGGATCGCGACCTCGACGGAGGAGAGCCGGTGAGGCTGTTCATGACCGACTCCCGCTGCTGGGGCCAACCTGGTGGCCCGGACGAGGACTGGGTGCGCCCGCACGTCCTGTGGCTGCCCCAGGACCAGCCGCAAGTCCTTGCCTACTTCCAACGCCTGCGGGAGATCACCTCCCAGTACCCGGACGTCATCGCCCCGGTCGCTGACGACGACCTCCACATGACCGTCCAGTCCATCCGGCCCACCACCGCCGATGGCACCCGCGTGGACGGCGGCCTGCTCGCGAAGGCCGCCGACGCCGTGCAGCACGAACTCGCCGACCTGGAACCGTTCTCCGTCGAGATCGGCCCGGCCCGCTCGGGCGGGTCGGCGGCACTCGTAGAGATCTGGCCCGAGGGCGGACCCGACGCGCTGTACCGGCGTGTGCGCGCCGGGCTCACCACCGCCGGGCTGGAACTGCCCCCGGCCGAAGACTCCTTCTGGTGCCACATCACCGCCGGCTACGGCGTGCAGGACACCGACACCCCGGAGCTGGCCCGCCGCTCCGACCGCCTCGCCTCCGACCTCGGCCGCGCGATTCGGCCGGGCATCCGCACCGGCGCCACCGTCGCCAGCGTCTGGCTGGTCTGGGAGCGCCAGCACCCCGAGGAGGCCCGGTACAGCTTCGAGCGCGTCCACCAGCTCCACCTCGGCCGGCCCTGACACCTCCCGGGCCGCCGCCCGGCAGCCCGGCCCCACCTCGAAGGAGACACCACCGTGGAGCGGTTCGTACCGAAGTTCCAGGGCGCCGACTGGCCCGACGGCGGCGCCCGCGCGCTGCACGTCTACGCGGTGCCCGACCTCACCGCGCACCCCGACCTGGCCCGGCTGGTCGGTGAATGCCACGAGGCGATGGCCGGCTTCCCGATCACCCCGATGACCGGCACCCTGCACTGCACCATCGAGATGATCGCCGACACCACCAGCGACAAGATCACGGACACCGAACGCGAGGTCCTGGTGGACGCGCTGCACCGTCACCTCGCCGACGTCGGTCCCCTCCAGGTCACCGTCGGCAGCCCGGTCGCCAACAAGGCCGGCGGCTACCTCGACCTCCACCCCGACGGCGAACTGGTCACCCTGCGCCAGCGCGTACGCGAAGCCATCAGCGAGGTCCGCGGGCCCGGCGCGCTCGTGCACACCGGTGGACGTCCCCACATCTCCCTGGGCTACGCCTACGACACCGCGTCCTCCGACGCCCTCCAGACCGCGCTTCGCCGCATCTCCCCCAGCCACGCTCCCCTGCGGATCGCCGGCGTCGAGCTTCTGGACGTCCTGTGGCGCCAGCAGCCGCGCCCCGGCGGCGGGACGGCGTGGGAGCTGTCCTGGGAGCCGGTGGCGACCATCCCATTGCCCGGGTCCACCAACACTGCAGCCTCGCAGGACGCTTAGTGCCCCCGTCCGGCCCTCCCGCGTGGAGGGCCACGTGGGAAAGCCGTTGGAGGAGGCCGCCCTGATAGTCGGGGGCCGGCGGCTAGCCTCGGTGTCACCGGAGCTGACATCACCGACTGGGGAGAGCTGATGAGTTGGACAAGCGATGCGCTGCGGCAGGCGGCCTGGACGGCGTGCGTCGACATGGCGACCCGTCCGCCGATCGCCCAGCCGACAGGGGAGTTCGCGGATGCCCCGAGCCAGGTCTGCCACGACGTCAACAAGGTGGTCGAGCTGCTGACCGCGGTGACCGCCGCCGGGCCGCCCCCGCTGGTGGGCCTCGCGGTCGGCCGGGCGCTGAAGGCCCTTGAACCGGCGCGTGTCCTGGCCGAGGAGTTCGACTGCTGGCAGCGGTCGCTCCCGGCGAAGCACACCGTCGGCGGCCAGGGGTACCACTGGCCGCGGCATGCCGAACTCCTGCGCGCGACACAGGAGGCGTTCGAGGCGATGCACACCGCCCACCAGGTCCTGGACGATCTCGCCCGCACCCAGCCCCTGGCCAGCTGGACGACCCTGGACAGCGAAGTCGTTCACCCCGGAGCCCGCCTGACTCTCTACCGTGATCAGGTGCTGCGTCCGGACGGTGAACGCGGCGTCTACGAGCACGTGCGGGTGCGGGACGCGGTCCGGGTCGTCGCCCTCGACCCGGCCGGGAACATCGCCCTGGTGGAGGACGCCTTCTATCTCCAGGGCACACGGGTGGTGCATCTGCCGGGCGGTGGCATCGATGCCGGCGAGAGGGTAGAGGAGGCCGCGGTGCGGGAGCTGGAGGAGGAGACCGGCTGGAGCGCCGGGCGGGTGGAGACGATCGGCGCCATCCACCCGCTGCCCAGCTCGACCCGGGCCATCACCCACCTCCTGCTCGCCACCGACCTGGTGCCCGGAACGCTACGCCGTGACGCGACCGAGGCCGCGATGACTGCGCACTGGCACCCCTTCCACGACGCCGTCGACCTCGTCACCAGCGGCGTGATCCGGGAGGCGGGCAGCGTCGCCGCGATCCTTCTCGCCGACCGGCTGCTCAAGGACGAGGCGCAATGACGTCGCGGTTCGGTAAGTTCATCTTCTAGAGCGGCCAGAATCACTGGGGACTGGGAGCCATCAATGAGTATCCGGAAGGCGGCGGGCGGCGATCCCTGGGGTGACGCCGTAGGCCGCGCCACCGCCGCGACTGCCGTCGAGCAGCCGGGTGGCATGGACGAGGATTGCTGGGAGCTGGTCGCGGGCCGCGACATTACCGCGATGGTGCTCTACGCACTGCACCTGCGGGACGGGCTGCCCGTTGCCGATGTTCCGTGGCGCTCGGTGCTGTGGTGGCTATGGGATGACCAGCGTGTCTCCGCGCTGGTGGAGGAAGTGCTGCCGACGGCCGGCCACGATCTGGCTCGGGTCGCCGAGCCCGCTGATCCGGTGGTCGAGCGGTGGCGGTGGCTGACCCGGACCTGGAATCCGGATGCGCCGATCCGGCCGCGCGCCCGCCAAGAGGTTCGAGCGCCCCTGGACGAACTGCTGTACCTGTCGTATTCCCGGCAGGACGATGCCGCGCCAGAGCCCCGGTGGGGTGGGATGTCGCGCGGTCTCGCGGCTGGGCTGCCCGATCCAGCGCTCGAGGTCTGCGTGGGCTGGGCAGCCGCTGCCGTTCAGGCCGCGATCACCACCGAACATGGTGGCTACGCACGCTTTGACCGGGTGCGCGTCACCGGCGGCCCGTTCAAGGGCCATCGTGGCTATGTCCGGCAGTCGGGCTGGTCTCTCGATGATGCCTCGCAAACGGCTGGTGGCCCACTGGGTTACGTCGTTGACCTCGACGACACCGAGGGAACCGAGGACATCGACGCGGAACTGCTCAAGCGCTCCTCCGACCAGCGCTGGCCCAGAAGGCGAGCCGGAACGCTCAAGGACGGGCCACCGCCCGGACTGCACGACCCGCTCCCTCCGGTGCCGTCCTGCGCCGATGACCTGGCCAAGATCTTGGACCGCGCTGTCAACCCGGAGATCGTCCCCCCTGGGCTTCGCGCGAGCATCGTCTCCGCCAAGCACCACCACCATGTGCTGATGGACTGCCAGGCCAGCCCCGCGCCGGCGCGCTTCACCTGGCGGGTCATCGACCACTGGTACCAGCTCACCGAGCACTACGCTGACGATCAGCGGGTGGCCATCTGGGAGGTCGAGGTGAGCAGGCACCTTCACGACCCTGCCCCGGTCTCTTACCTGGCGCTGGACGAGGACGGCGCCCGGGCGGCCATCGACCGAGCGGTGCGCACCAGGTAGCCCGCACGTCCTGCCGACGCAGCGCCTTGCAACGAAGTGTGTGTTGCTGAAACGCTGGCCAGGCCATCAACAATTCTTCAGCATCACGGCTGCCTGGTGGGAGTGGCTCCGTGATCCGTACGTGGGGGGCATGACGCTCGCATGCTGATTCAGAAGTCTCGGTTCACCGATGCGCGGCAGCTGACAGAGCCGTTGGTGAAGGACCCGTCTCTGCGGACCGGAGACGCCTTGATGGCGCACCTGGACGAGGTCGTGTTCGACGTCGACCGCACCGCGGGGCTGCTGGCCTGCTGGGCGGAGTTCGCGGCGGCGGCGCTCGGCGATCCGGCGTCGACGTTCACCGGCCTGCCTGACACGGACCCCGCCTGGGTGCAGGCGGGTCTGGTGCTGGCCGAGGCGGCGCGCCAGGGCGACCCGTCGGAGATCGAGGATACCGCTCGCCACTGCGCCGCCACGTTGGACCCGGTGGGCCGGGCCGGCCTTCTTGGACTCTGGGGGCGGGACCTGATCCCCTCACTCGTCCAGCAGGCGGGCGGGCTGGAGGAGCTGCTGGAGCAGGCGTCCCTGCACCAGACCTGTGCTGGAAACGAGGAAGCCGGCTGGGTGACCGCGGCAGCCTGGGTCGTCTGCGCGCTCACCGGCGCTGATGACGGAACTGAGGGCTTCGCCCGGATCGACCGCCTCGTCCAGGTAGAAGGCCGGGGAACCGATCTCTGGCGAGTCTGGTCCCGGGTGGCGGCCTCCATGATGTCCACCGCGTACCTGCGCGAGATGGAAGGGTTTCCGCACGGCGATCCGGACTACCCGGACGGTCTGGCGCTACGCGCCGTCGAGGCCGTCCACACCGGCGACGCCCAACTGGACAAGATCTTGGCCGAGTTCGCCGCCCAGCCGACGGACACCCAGGCCATGCTTGCGTTCGAACTGGCGATGCTGATCGCCGCCTGCCGTAATCTTCCTTCCCGCCGCGCAGCACGCCGCGCCGCGCGTGGTGAACGGGACACGGACGGGGAGGCGTTGAGCGCCGAGGTCGGGGCCTTGATGGACAAGTTGCCGGCCCACATCGTCGAGCGGACCGGCCGGATGTACGCCCTGGCGCGCCGCGCGGTGCTGGCCCTCATCGACGGCGATGCCGATACTCTCGCCGCCGTCGTCGACCGCATCGGCTCCTGGGATGACGACCCCGGCCGCGACCCCTACCCGGACCCTCCCTTCAAGTACCCCGCTTCGGAGGCCCTGAGCCTCGCCAACGAGTTCTTCCGCCTCGGTGAACTCGTCGGCGTCCACACATCCAACTACGCTGCCGCCGACGGCGCCACGAGACTGATCAAGCAATGCGCGCCCGCCGGCCACCGCGAGGCCGCCCTGTCCCTACTCTCGACGATGAAGGCGGACGGCCACGGCGGCGTCGAGTTCGATCGGGCCGCCGCCGATGGGCCAGCAGGGCTGCTCGCGTTCGCCGCGACGGCTGCCTCGCTCACGGAGAACCGTCGCGTCTTCCGCTCCAAGGAAACCGTTCGCCTCACTCTGATCAAGCACATCAGGGAGAGTGAGGCCAAGGCCCTGCGGATCCCCGACCGCGAATCGATCAGTGAGATCAGCGACCAGGATGCGCTCGCCTTCCTGCACCAGCTCTACGGCGACGACTACCCCCTCCCCCGCGACCCCGACGAGCGTGCCGTGTGGGAGCTGGACATCGTCGCCGTCATCAAGCAGCACCTCCTGGACACTCCGGCCGACGCCACGACGCCGGGACAGAGGCGGGCCCTCCACGAGCGATTGACCACCATCCTCCAGGCCGCCGCCGGCACACCTCGTAGGACCCCACAGCCGCCGGACCGAAGCGGTGTCGTCCGTGTCCAGCCCAAGAAGGCATCGAAGCGGAAGCGGAAGGGCAAATAGGGCGGACCACCCCGCCGACGGAACAGCATGGGAACTGTCGCGTGAGCCGGTGGCGAGTCCCGCCGACGCGTAAGGCCGCGTACGGTCCTGCCCAGCTCAGGCCCCGAGTCGGGGATCTGCGGTTCCTACGGGCTCGGCAAGCGGTCCGGCCGGCGGGGGTTGCCGTTTGCGCAATTGCCGTACGAAGTGGCGGTTGTGCGTCTACGGTGGCCGCACCGAGAGTCACCGAAGGGAGCCCCGGCGTGGCCACGATGGAGATCGGTCAGGGCACGATGCTGACCGCCCCGCACTGCGTGCCGAAGCTGCCGAGCTGGCACGAGTGCAGCCGCCTGCACCAGCACATTTACGAGGTCACGGCCGCAGCCATGTACCCGCAGTCCCAGACCACTTGGACCGACGAGCAAGCTGCGGAGGCCGCCCGCTTCCGGCAGCAGGTGACGCAGCTGTGGGTGGTCGGCGACGGGGACTCCGGTCCCGCCGGGCGGGAGTGGGCGGTGGGGGCTGCCTGCCCCGGAACCGAGTTGCCCCAGGCTGTCAGCGTCGAGACCTCAGACCTCGCCCGCCGCGTACATCAGTTCCTCTCCGCCGACTTGCCCAGTGCCGTGCCGCTGAAGGTGACGGTCAGCTGCCTCTCGCGTGGCTACGCCGTGGATGTCACTGGTTGTGCCGGCTCCGACCTGCACGAGAGCGTCCACCGCCTCACCGGGTCGGGCTCCGTACCACGCCTGTAGCTCCGGCCGGTTTGGCTACTGGGATCGGCCGACGGCGCGGCGACCACCGAGCTGGCATGCGGGCCCTGGCCTGCGCCGCAGCCGCGCCCGCACTCGTGGGTCGCGGACCGGGACCTCGCGTGAGCCGGACGCCGTCACCGAACCGATCTTGAGTCGATGTCGATTGCCGACGGTCCCGTCATTCAGCGATGCTCGGCGCCGGACGGGCTGTCCGCCGGGAGGCAGTGACCCGGACGTAGCTGCGGGTACCGTCGGGCGCGACGACGTACAGCCCGGCCGCGCGTGGCAGGACGACGTCGGAGCGGTGGCCTCGCGGAGGCCGGGCGAGGTCGAGTGCGCGCAGGCGAGCCCAGAGCTGCCAGACGTACAGCGCCGGCCCGGCCCAGGCCGCCTGCCCCGGCTCGGTCTCCAGCTCGACCAGGAGCGACCACCAGCCGTGCTCCGCGTCCAGTGCGCGCACCCCCTTGTCGAACATCACCGCCGCCCGGGTCGGCGACATGACGCCGATAACCAGACCCGAGGTCAGGAGTCGTCCCAGGAGGTGGCCGAGAGGCATCTCGGCCGGGTAGTCGAGGCCGGGCAACGCGGCGAGGAGCAGGTCGTAGGCGCAACCCGTGTAGAGCGAGGATGCGACCCCTGGGCCCGTCGCGGTCACATGTACCGACAGCACGGAGTCGTCCCGGCCGTCCGGCCCGGATGCGCCCGAGGGGGGGTCCTGCTCCGGGTCGAAGAGCGTCAGGTGGACGGCCGGCGGACTCGCGGGGCCTAGGTCGGCCACAACCGCCTGGAGTCCCACGTAGATCCTGCCCTTCATGAGGGTGTCGCCGGCCAGCGCCGCCAGCAGCCCGCCATCAGGCCGGGCCCGCAGCATCTCCACCAGTTCGCGGCGGCGATCCCCCACCACCGATGCCCTCTCCGGCAGCCTCCACCCGGTGGCCTGCTGGTGGGCCGCGAGGACGGTCTTCGCCTCTCGCGCGGCCTCACTGTCACCGGCGACCGCAGCCGCCACGGCGGACAAGGGCACGGCGTCGACCGACCGGAGAAACCAGGGACGCTCCACGACACACTGGTGCAGGGCCTGCGCCAGGAGCTGCACCACCGCCTCCCGGTCCGGTCTGGTGCTGCGATCCACCCACGCCGTCAGGTGCTCGGCCCACTCCTGACAGGCCGACCACCAGCCGTCCAGGCCGCTCCTGTCGAACTGCCCCCCGTCCTCCTGGAGCATCACCAAGACCGTCCATGGCCACCCGGAACCGTCGTGAGCACCGCCCGCCCGGCGGTGCTCCGGAACCGCCGCCAACGGGCTGACAGTCCCAAGTACGTCCCACCGGTGCGCGGCCCGGCGACCAGATGCTGGATCATGTCCCCCTCGCCTCAGCCGGAACATCCGGCGTGGCCACCGTAGCGCGGGCAGTCGCCGGTTACCGGCTGGACAAGTACGCCCGTCGTACCGATCTTGTCGAGCCATCCCGCCACCGCGACCGTGGCGATGAGCCACACCACGAAGGCGCCGAAGAGCCCCGCGAACACGAGGAACCGGCCCACCACCTCGGCTGCTGTCATTCGCGTCACCGGCCCCATCACGCGGCAGCCTTGCCGCTGGGCACGTCCTCGACTCGCAGAAGCCGTTGCAGCTCGTTCTTGCGGACCCGGTACTCCTTGCCGAGGTGGATCACGGCGCACGGGTACTGGCCGGTCCTCGCGAGCCTGTACCCCGTCGTACGGCTGAGCGACAGCAGCGCGTTCGCCACCGGCAGCGGGATGGCCGGCGGCAACGCGGCGAACGCGCACTGGAGGCCCGTGCCGTCCAGGCCGAGGAGGCGCAGAAGCTCGGCCGTCACCACCCTGTGGCCGTCACCGACCTGGATGGTGGCGCAGGGGTACTCGCCGTCCCGGGCCATCCGGTAGCCCTTGGTCCGGCTCAGGGCGAGCAGGCGGTTGGCGTCCGTCAGCAGCATGGCCGGAGGGAGGGCCGCGAGCGCTTCCCGCGAGTACCGCGCTTCACCCAATGCCTTCACTTCCCGCATATCGACCTTCCCGACGCTGCACGTTCTCTGTGAGAGAAACATCTATCACGACTTCCACCAAAGAAGCATTCCGCAAGTTACACTTCTCTCATGACAACGCAGCCCACCATCCCGGACCTCACCGCTCGCTTGGGCGTCGCGGTGAAGGCCGCCCGCGGCGCCGCCGGCCTCAGCGCACCGGCCCTCGCCGCCGCCTGCACCGAACTGGGAGTACCGACCGCCGCGAACGCGGTCAACAAGATCGAGACCGCCCGCCGCGAGTCCATCAAGCTGGAGGAGGCCATCGCCTTCGCCATCGCCACCGGCGTGCCGCTCGTAAGCCTCCTCGTCCCTCTGGACGGCGAGGCCGAGGTCGACCTCCTCCCCAACCTGAGACTGCCGGTCTGGGAGGCCGCGACGCTCATCACGGGCGAGGACTACGCCGACGGCGCCGCCCCCGAGGACCGACCCCGCGCCGTCCTCACGGTCTTCCGCGAGCACGCCGTCGACGTCCGCACGGCACTCATCTCGACCCGCGAAGCACGCGACCGACGCTCCCAGGCAGCCCACCACCACGTCGGCTCCGATCGCTACCAGCAACTGTCACGCCAGGCAGCCGAGTTCGAGCGAATCGCGACCGAGGACTGCCAGCGGCTGCGGGACACCCGTGCCCGCATGCGCGCGCAGGGGCTTCACCCCGCCCCGCTTCCGGCCGCTCTGGCCTTCATCGCCCCCGACGAACAGGAGGACACCACCTGAAAGGCTCCATAACCCGGCGCTGCTCGTGCCGGAACCCCGCCACCGGGGCGCACTACTACTCCGCCTGCCCGAAGCTCAGCTCCCGCAAGCACGGCGTCTGGTCCGTGCGCCAGGAGGTCCACCCGGACGAGGACGGGAAGCGGCGTACCTTCCGCCGCTCCGGCTTCTCCGGAGTCGACGCCGCGCAGAAGGAGCTGGACCACGTCCGCGCGCTCCTAGCGCTCGCGCCCAAGGACGACCCGGATATCCGCCGGGTCGTCAGCGACATGATCATGGCGTGCGTCCGGACCAAGTCGGACCTCCCCGACGTCGAGGAGACCAGCCGGAAGGTCAAGGCCGGCCACAGCCTGACCGTGGCGATGACGGTCGCCGAGTGGCTCGACATCTGGCTCGCGGGCCGGAAGAAGCTCCGCCCGACCGGAGTCGCCCGCTACGAGACGGATATCCGCGTCCACCTCAAGCCCCACCTGGGTGCCCTGCGGCTGGACCGGCTGCGGGTCGAGCACCTGGACTCGATGTTCGAGTCGATCAACGACACGAACGAGGAGATCGTCGAGCAGAACGCCCAACGGCGCCAGGCGGTCAACGACCTCAAGCTGGTCGTCGGCCGTGCGGCACGGCGCGCGGCCAAGGCCGCCCTCGCGGAGATGCCCCCGTTCCGCCGCATCACCGGCCTGTCGACCCAGCAGCACATTCGTGCGACGCTGCGGGCGGCGCTCAACGTCGCCATCGCGCGGCAGCTGATCACCTTCAACCCCGCCGCCCACGTCGAACTCGAGACCGCCCCCAAGCCCAAGGCGCTCGTCTGGACCGCCGCGCGCATCGCCGAGTGGCGGCGCACCGGTCTCAAGCCGTCCCCGGTGATGATCTGGACCCCCGCCCAGGCCGGCCACTTCCTCGACTCTGTCGAGGAGCACCGGCTGTACGCCCTGTGGCACCTCTACACCTTCCGCGGTCCGCGCCGCGGCGAGGGCGTCGGCGCAAGGTGGGTGGACTTCGACCAGGAGTCCCAGAAGCTCACCGTCGAGACCACCCTCGTCCAGCTCAACTGGGAAGTGCTGGAGGGAACGCCGAAGACGACCAGCGGCTCACGCGAGATCAGCCTCGACGGCGACACCACCGGGTCGCTCGTGGCCCACCGCCACCAGCAGAAGCTGGAACGGCTCAAGTGGGGGCCGGCCTGGGTCGACACCGGCCGCATCTTCACCGCCGAAGACGGCACCTGGCTCCACCCGGCCTGGGTCAGCGAGGAGTTCCAACGCCTGACCGCCGCCGCCGGACTTCCTCCCGTCCGCCTCCACGATCTGCGCCACCTCGCGGCCACCCTCGCGCTGCTCGCCGGCGTGGACATCCGTGTCGTGTCGGAGATGCTCGGCCACAGCGACACCTCGATCACCCGCGACACCTACCAGACGGTGCTGTCGGAGGTGGCCCGCGACGCCGCCGAAGCGGTCGTCGTCCTGGTTCCCCGGCGGCGGCGCACGGTCCCCGGCGCGGGCGCCGCCTGAGCCGCCCGGTGATCGTCCTGCCGCCGCAGCAGCAGTAGCTTCACACCCTGACCGTCGCCAGCGGCCAGGGCCAGTCAGCGCCCCGGCGCCCGCCCGTCTCCTGACCAACGGAGGACCATGTCCACTCCCCCGCCCACCCTTCCCACCGCCGCCGAGCTCCGCAGGCTCCTGACCGACCCCTCGATCCCCGAGCAGGCCCGGCTCCTAAGCTGGACACTCGCCCACCGTGCCCCCCGCTCCCTGACCTTCGCCGAAGCAGCTGCCCTCGCAGCAGCCCGCTGCCCCGACCCGCAGACTGCAACTGACTGACGCCTTGCCGAACTGAACCCTGCTCGCCCCGTGTTCCGCCACCGGCCCTGGACGACAAGGAGCCCCCTCTGGTGAACCTCCGCCAAGCGCACGCCATCATCATCACCGGCGACCAACTCGCCGCCCTGGCGCCCGACCTCGCCTTCGAGCTGTGGCCGCACGACAGCGGCCACCCCACGTCCACCCCCGGCTTGCCCGACCACATCTCGGGGCACCTCGAAATCCCCGACGCCACTGGCGCATGGTCCCGCGGTCACTACGACCTGACCATTAGTCCGGGCCCCGCCACGAACGAGGTCACCGTTCTCCTGGAAGCCGCTTCCGACGACGACCTGGGCAACGGCGTGCTGGTGAACCTCACCGCGACCGTCGGCACCACGAGCGAAGCAAGCGGTGCCCCGTTCCGCCCTGTTGGGGCTGACCTGGCGCAGACGGTGATCGACGCGATCCGTGAGCGGGAGGCCCGACGGCCCCGCTAGACCGGCGGCGGGTACAACCCCGCCTATCGCGGACTGTGGGCGGCTCGAAGGACTACCAGAGACGCCAACAGGATGAGCGCGACGTGGTGGTGGTGGAGCGGCTCGTCCCGGAGATCGTGTAGCTCCGCGTTGCGCAGGTTCAGCCCCTCCTTGGGGTCGGCGAGCAGCAGGCGGAACGTGGTCTGCCAGCCGGCGTCGAAGCCACCGTCGACCATCTTGTCGATGAGCGTGCCGAGCTGGTCGACGACTCCCTTCGCCGACTGGATGATCGGGACACCCATGCTCTTGAGGTGCCGGCGCAGCACGCCTTCCAGAAGCGGCAGGGCGGTCTTCGCCGCTGTCGGCTCCCGGTACCAGTACGCCCGGAACGCGCTCGCCAGCTCGCGCATCTTGGCTGGCGGGGCGACCTCCTCGTGGGTGAGGACCTTCGCGATCTCGGCGTCGCTCGGGTCGAAGCGCCTCCAAATACAGTCGAGTTGGTGTGCGGCGAGCAGGCCGGCAAGTTCCATCCGGACGATCCGGAGGTCGTCGCTGGGGTCCTTCTCGATCGCGTCCACGTGCGCCAGGACCGGCCCGGCGAGGTTGAGCCGGTTGGTCGGCAGCCGGAGGAACCCATCCTTCAGCTCGTCCTGCTGGTCGGCGTCGGTCGCCGACTCGTCGCCGACCGGAGCGGCCCAGGAGGCGACGGCCCAGAGGGCATCGGCAAGGCTCGCGGCCTGCGCGACATGCCGCTTGCAGGCTTCGAACACCTCCGTTGGCAGGTCGACCGCCGTGGTGACGGTTTCCAGCTTCAGATCCTGGCTGGTGAGCTTCTGCTGCTCGATGCGCACCTTGTCGTAGAGGTCGCTCCTGCCACTGTCCCTGGCCATCACGGCAGCGGTGTGGAGGAGTAGGAGCTTGTTGAGCCCGTCCTCGGTGGCCGCGGTGTCGAGAAGGGTCTCGACCCGTCGGCGGTCGATCGACTGACGTGCGCTCTCGTCGGCTTCGAGGGAGCGCAGGTCGGCGAGGAAGTCCAGCTGGTGATGGGGGTTGTCCTTGAAGGTCTCGACGGCCTTCTCCACCACGGGCCGGACCGACTGCTTGTACGCCTTCCGCTCCAGCAAGGGGTCGATCAGCAGGCCCACGAGCCCCGGCGCCGGGTCCGAGCCGTCGAGCGACTCCTCCGCCATGGCCTGCATGTCCGTGACGATGCCGCTCGCCAGGTCCTTCTGCCCGGCCGACACGGCGAGGAGGAAGGCCCGGACCAGGCTCTCGCCCGCTCGCCAGCGACCGGGTACGACTTCATGGGCGGCGGCGAACCACTCGGAGGACTCGCGGTAGTCGGTGATGGCCGCTCTGATGTGCAGATGCCGTTGGCCGTGACCGGCTGCGGCGAGCAGATCGTGAAGGTGGGCCCGCACACCGGGGTGCTCGGCGGTGTCGGCGTAGGTTGCCCAGACCTCCAGCGTCTCGGCCGGCACCTTCTCGATCTCGGCTGGCCAGTGCTCAGGAGTCGCGCCCTGATAGAAGCCGATGAAGGTGCCGTCCAGGCCGAGCCGGTAGTTGACCGCTGCCACGAGGGCCTCGACCTTGATCGAGTCCTCCAGCGCGGCGGATGCCAACGCGGCCCCCAGACGATTCGCCAGCTGGTCGAACGACACGAACCCTTCAGCTGCACGGTCCAGCGCAACAACGACCGGATCAGGCATCGACGGTCCCTCCCTCGCAGGAATCTCACGCTGTGTAACGAGGGTCGGGGCGTCTCCGTTCCGCCCACCGCAACACGACGGCGATCTGCCGAGTACCCCCGCGACACGGCCCCGGACAACCGGGCACCCCTTGGGCACTTTCATGTCGTGCACATGCCATTTTGAACCCTGGCGGCAGCGTCTAACTTGACTGCGAACATGCAAAAGGCCAGGTCACGGGGCGTGTGACCTGGCCTTCTTGGGAGCCGCCTACGGGATTCGAACCCGTGACCTACGCATTACGAGTGCGTTGCTCTGGCCAACTGAGCTAAGGCGGCACCGCTGCCACGTGTGGTGGCAACGCGGGTCAGTCTACACAGGTTCGCAGGTGATCCGTAGCCGGGGCGGTGGGGCTGGGGTGGGGCTGGGGCAGGGGTGGATGGTTTTCGCTTCAATCGATCGCCGGTGCGACGTTACGATGAGCGCCCCCCTGCCAGCCCTCCCCACTCCCGGAGCCACCGTGTTCGGTGTCAACGACCTGGCGACGTACGTCCTCGGCGCCCTCGTCATCATTCTGCTGCCCGGCCCCAACTCGCTGTACGTGCTGTCGGTCGCCGCCCGCAAGGGCGTCCGGACCGGGTACCGGGCGGCGGCGGGGGTGTTCGTCGGCGACCTCACGTTGATCAGCCTGACCTCGCTGGGGGCGGCCTCGTTGTTGAAGGCCAATCCGGCGGTGTTCGCGGTGGTGAAGTTCGGCGGTGCCGCGTACCTGCTGTGGATCGGGTTCGGGATGCTGCGGGCGGCCCGCCAGCTGTGGCGCGAGCGCCGGGCGGAGGCCGATTCGGTGGGCGGCGCGGAGGCCGTGGAGGAGGCGGGTGAGCGGCCGTTCCGGCGGGCGCTGGTGATCAGCCTGCTGAACCCGAAGGCGATCCTGTTCCTGCTGTCGTTCTTCACCCAGTTCGTCGACCCGTCCTACGGGCAGCCGGTGCTCTCCTTCGCGCTGCTGGGCGGGATCCTGCAGAGCTTCAGCATGCTGTACCTCTCGCTGCTGATCTTCGCGGGCACCACGCTGGCGACGGCCTTCCGTCGCCGCCGGCGCCTGTCCGCGACCCTGACCAGCGGTGTCGCCGTCCTGTTCGCGGGCTTCGCCGCGAAGCTGGCGGTCTCCTCCGCCTGAGCGCGGGTCCGCCGGGGCTACCGGTCGCAGCGCTTGCCCTGTTCCGGCGCCTCCCCGGTGAGCAGGAAGTGGTTGACCGCGCCGTCGACGCAGCTGCTGTGCCGCCCGTACGCGGTGTGGCCGTCGCCGTCGTAGGTGAGCAGGCGGCCGGATTCCAGCTGTCCTGCCAGTGAGCGGGCCCACTCGTAGGGGGTGGCCGGGTCGCGGGTGGTGCCGATGACGACGATCGGGGCGGCGCCGGCGGCGCGGATGGTGTGGGCCGCGCCGGTGGCCCGGACGGGCCAGTAGGCGCAGGTCAGGGCCATCCAGGCCATGTCGCGGCCGAAGTGCGGCGAGGCGCGTTCGAAGTCCGGCACCGCCCGCTGGACGTCCTCGGGCGAGCGGAACGGCGCGGGCAGGTCGAGGCAGTTGACCGCCGTGTTGGCGAACATCAGGTTGGGGTAGGAGCCGTCCGCCTCACGCCCGTAGTAGGCGTCGGAGAGCTTGAGCAGCCCGGTGCCGTCGCCGGCCTTGGCGTCGGTGAGCGCGGTGCGCAGCTTGGGCCACAGGAACTCGGCGTACATGGCCTGGACGACGCCGGTGGTGGCCTGGGCCTCGGTGAGCCGGCGTCCGTTGTCGGTGCTGGGCAGCGGGTGGGCGTGGACGGTCGCGAGCAGGGCGGTGAGCTGGTCGCCGACCTGCTGTTCGGTGCGGCCGAGCGGGCAGTCCTCGCGCTTGGCACAGTCCACGGCGAAGGCGGCCCAGGCGGTCTCGAAGCCGCCGGCCTGGGTGCGGTTGCCGGTGACGGAGTCGAGCGCCGGGTCCATGGCGCCGTCCAGCACCACCCGGCCGACCCGGCTCGGGAACAGGCCCGCGTAGGTGGCGCCGAGGAAGGTGCCGTACGACTTTCCGACGAAGTTCAGCCGCTCGTCGCCGAGCAGGGCGCGCAGCACGTCCATGTCGCGGGCGGACTCGACGGTGCTGAGGTGGCCGAGCGCGGCCCCGGCCTGCCTCCGGCAACCTTCGGCGAACTCCTTGTCGACGGCGACCAGCGCGTCGACCGCCCCCTGGTCGCCCGGGGCCAGGTCGGCGGCGGTGAAGGCGTCCATCCGCTCGCCGTTCAGGCAGCTGACCGGGTTGCTGCGACCGACCCCGCGCGGGTCGAGGCCGACCAGGTCGTACCGGGCGCGCACCGTGCGGTCGTACGTCCCGGCGACGGCCTCCAGGTACTCGACCGCCGAGCCGCCGGGGCCGCCCGGGTTGAGCAGCAGCGAGCCCACCCGGGAGGTGTCGCCGGCGCCACCGGGATCGCCGGGCCGGGCGGCGGCGCGGGCGGCCGAGAGGGTGAGCTCGCCGTCACCGGGGTGGTCGTAGTCCATCGGGACCCGGAAGGTGGCGCACTCGAAGCCGCCGTCGCACGACTGCCAGGCCGGGTGCTGTGCGTAGTACGGCGCGAGCGCGGTCGGGACGGCTGCGGGCAGCGGCTCCAACGGGGTGGCTGCCATGCCGGCACCGTCACCACCACCGGCACCGGCACCACCGGCCCGCGCACTCGCCCCCGCCCCCGCACCGGCACCCGCACCCGCACCCGTCGAGTCGGAGGAGGCCTGCCCGGACGCACCGGCCGGACCGGACGCACCCGACGCACCGTTCCCGCCGGCCGGCCCCGAGGAACCCCGGCCGCACCCGCCCGCCGAAGCCGCCAGCAGCCCGACCGCGAGCACCACCGCAACCGCCCGCAACCGCGCGAAGCCCCTCATCCGCTTCCTCTCCACCCACCACTCCGGGGCCACTCCGAGCCCGCCGGGACCACTCCGAGCCCACTCCGAGAAACGCACGCGAACGAAGAAACACCGCTGCCCGGCACCCACCCCGGGCACCGGGCAGCGTAACGCCGGCTCGGCCGGCGCTCACGACGCCCCGACCAGCGTCGCTCAGGAAGCCTTGGCCAGCGCCTCGGCCAGGAACTGCGCCGCCTGACGGACCAGTCGCAGCCGCTCCCGGTCCACCGAGTAGTCCTGCACGTTGTCCGAGATCCGCACCTCGGCCTTGGCCGCCGGGCCCGGAGCGGCCTTGAGCGAGGCCTGCAGCTTGCGGGCCGCGTCGAGCCCGGCGGCGTCGCCCTTGGCGGCGGCGAGCAGCAGCTTGGCCGCGCTGCCCGCCGGGGCCTCGGCGCCGGTCTGGGTGAGCGCGGCGGTGTCGTAGCGGCCGGAGACGGCGGCGGCCGCGCCGTACAGGTCCGGGCGGGAGAGCCCGGCCGCGGCGGCGCACGGCGCGCCGCCGTCGACCCCGAGGGTGCCCCAGGAGGCCGGGCCGGGCGGGAGGGTGCGGAAGGAGGCGGCGATGGTGGTGCGCAGGGCCGCGTCGTCGGCGACGGCGGCCGGGGCGGCGGCGACCAGTTCGCAGGGGTGCGCGGTGCCGTTCGGCGCCTCGGGGGCGACCAGGATGAACGGGCGGGCGCGGCCGGCCTGCAGGGCGGCACCGACGCCCTCGAAGACGTCCGGGACCTCGGCGTCCGCGGTCTTGCGCGGGGTGGCGGCGTGCATCACGACGACCGGGAAACGCGCGTTGGGCTCCTTGGCGTACTGCGCGGGCAGCCAGACCCGGACGTTGCGCGGCTTCCCGTCGGGGCCGAGCACGGCGGACTGCAGCAGCTCGCCGCCGCCCGGGTGCCCGACGCTGTCGAAGCGGCTCACCACGGCGGGGGCGGCCGCCGACGCCGTGGCACCCGCCGCACCCGCACCGGCCGCACCGGCCGCACCCCCCGCGCCCGCCGCACCAGGAGACGCCGCCGCACCCGCACCCGCCGCCGACTCGGTGGCGGCGGGCGGCGCCGCCTGCTGTCGGCCCGCCGCACCCGCCACACCCGCCGCCCCCGGCGCGGAGCCCGACCAGGCCCCGGCGGCGGCCGCGTCCACGGCCGATCCGGTCCGGTCCGTCGGGGAGGAGGTGTCGCGCCCCAGACCGCCGAACGCCCCGAGCGCGGTCAGCAGCGTCAACGCGGTGACGCACACCCCGCAGACCATCGCCCCGCCCGCCCGGACCAGCATCGGCCACCGGTCACCCGCCAGCTCGTAGGTCGCGGCGGACTGCAGGTCGCGCCAGCGCTGGAGCGCACCGCGCGCCAGCCAGAGTCCGCCGAGGGCAGCAGCCAGCAGGGGAATGACGAGGAGCGGACGAACCACGGAACGCACCACCTCGGGACGAGGGCCGGCGCCGGACCGGACCCGGTGCCGTGCGGGGGGCGACCGCTCCGGCGGCGGACCCTCCCGGCGGGGAGGACCGGGGGTACGGCCGGGCGCAGTCGGCCCCCAGCGTGCACAACGGGCACGCCGTCACACGCGGGTGTGCCCGGCGAGTATCGCCCGTTCACTCGAAGGTGGGACGCCGGACCGGTCCCCGGCGCCTCCGGGCGGCGTACGGGCCCTGCTCCACCCCCGCCGGGACCGCCCCTCAGCCCGCCCCTCAGCCCGCCCTCAGCCCGCCCGGAGCGCCATCGTCATCGCCTCGACCGCCAGCAGCGGGTCCACGTTGCGGTCCAGCGCCACCCGGCAGGCGAGCACCGCCTCGATCCGGCGCAGGGTGTTCTCGGCCGTCCCGTCCTGGGCGACCCGGTTCAGCGCCTGCCGCTGGTCCTCGTTGGCGAGCGCACCGGTGGAGCCGAGCTGGATCGCCAGCACGTCCCGGTAGAACCCGAGCAGGTCGAGCAGCGCGACCCCGAGCGTCTCCCGGCGGGTGCGGGTGGCCCGGCTCTTCTGCCGCTTCTCCAGCTCCTTGACGGCCCCGGCCATGCCGCGCGGCGCCTTGCTGCCCTCGGCGGCGCCGTAGGCGGCCTTGAGGTCGTCGGTCTCCTTGGTGTCCTGGGTCTCGGCGAGGGCCTCGGCGTCGGCCTTGGCGGTGTCGACCAGGCGCTGGGCGGCGGTCAGGCAGCCGCCGATGTCGGCGACCTCCAGCGGGATCCGCAGCACCTCCGCCCGGCGGGTGCGGGCCTGCTCGTCCACGGCGAGGCGGCGGGTGCGCTCGATGTCGCCCTGGCCGGCGAGCGCGGCGAGCCGGGCGGTCTCCGGGTCCACGCCGTCGCGGCCGACCAGCATGTCGGCGACCGCCTCGGCGGCGGGCGTACGCAGCACCAGCAGGCGGCAGCGCGAGCGGATGGTCGGCAGCACGTCCTGGACGGAGGGGGCGCAGAGCAGCCAGACGGTGCGCGGGGACGGCTCCTCCACGCCCTTGAGCAGCGCGTTGGCGGCGGCCTCGGTGAGCCGGTGGGCGGCGTCCACCAGGATCACCGACCAGCGGCCGCCGGTCGGGTAGCTGGAGGCGCGCAGGACCAGGTCGCGCATGTCGCCGACGCCGATGGACAGACCGTCCGTCCGCACGTACTTGACGTCGGCGTGGCTGCCGGCCAGCACGGTGTGGCAGCCGTCGCAGAACCCGCAGCCGGGCGTGCCGCCCAGTGCGAGGTCGGGGCTGGTGCACTGGAGGGCGGCGGCGAAGGCGCGCGCGGCGGTGACCTGCCCGGCACCGGGCGGGCCGGTGAACAGCCAGGCGTGCGTCATCAGGGAGGCGTTCCCGCCCTGGTCGGCGGTGGCGCCGCGACCGGCCTCGACCGTCGCCCAGGCCGCCCGGGCCGCGGCGGTCAGCTGGTCGACCACCCGATCCTGGCCCACCAGGTCGTCCCAGACGGCCACAGCTGCTCCCAAGCTCCGTACGGCAGCGCGCCAGGCGCCGATTCCCCGCCGTCGAGCATACGTCTCCGCTCCGACAGCCACTGCTCCGTCCGAGGCACACCGGGCCGCGCACGACGGCCGAACCACGGCCGAACCACGGCCGAGCCACCGCCGGACCCCAGCCAAACCACAGGCGGACGACAGACGGACCACAGGCGGACCACATCCGACAGCCGCCCGCCCCCGGTACGACGACGGGCGGCGTCACCCGGGGGGCTCCCCCCGTACGACACCGCCCGTCCTTCGACCGGCCGTCAGACCTCCCGGCCCGCGCTCAGCTGCGCCGGCCCCAGCGCCGGCCCTTGCCCTTGCCGCCGTCCTCGCCGCGGCCGTCCCCGCCACTGCGGCCGGAGTCGTCCGGGTCGCCGGCGTGGTCCCAGCGCGCCCACTCGTCCCGCGAGCCGAGCAGCGTGTCGGTGAGGCTCGGCAGGTCGTCCATCGGCGTCTCCTCGGCCCAGTCCGGCCTCGGCCGCTCGGCGGTGGACTGCGACTCGCCGAACTGCGACTCGCCGGCCTGCGGCGCGCCGGACTGCGGAACCACCGGCAGCTCACGGGTGCTGTCCACCGGCTCGCCAGGACGCCCCGGACCGACCCGCGGCAGCACCGCGGTCTCGTCCACGGCGGGAACCCGCGGCAGCACGGCCGTCTCGTCCGCCGCCGGCACCTTCGGCAACACCGCGGTCTCGTCGGCGGCCGGCACCTTCGGCAGCCTGGCGGTCGCCTCAGCCGCGTTCGCACTGTCTGCGGCCTTCGCAGCCTTCGCGGCCTCAGCCGCCTGGACAGCCGCCTGCCGGTCGCGCAGCGTCAGCTCCCGCGTCGCCTCGTCGCCGAGGCCGTCCGCCGCGTCCAAAGAAGTGTCCCGAGGCGCCTCCCGAGGCACGTCCCGAACCGCCCGAAGCTCCGCCGTCGCCGCATCCCCGACAACCGGCGCACCAGCCCCACCGACAGCCGTCACACCCGCCGCACCCGCCGCAGCGGCCCGGTCCGAAGCCGTCTCCGCCGCCGCAGCCGCAGCCGCGAGCGCGGCGGCCTGCGCCAGCCGGGCCTCCTCGGCCCGCTGCAGCGCCTCCTCCGCCCGGCGCCGCTGCTCCTCGCGCGCCAGCTCCCGCTGCCGCTGGAGCTCCGCCTGGGCAGCCGCCTCGTCGGCGACCCGCTTCCGTTCGGCGGCCTCCGCGGCCAGCCGGGCCTCCTCCTCCGCCCGACGGCGAGCCTCTTCCTCCGCCCGGCGACGGGCCGCTTCCTCGGCCCGACGGCGGGCCTCCTCCTCGGCCTTGCGCCGCGCCTCGGCGGCGACCCGTTCGGCCTCCTCCTTGGCCAGCCGCTCCTGCTCGGCCTGCTCGGCCCGCAGCTGCGCCAGCACCTCCTGGCGCTTGCGCTCGGCGGCCTCCTCCTCGGCCTTCTTGCGGGCCTCCTCGGCGGCGCGCCGCTCGGCCTCCTCCCTGGCCAGCCGCTCCTGCTCGGCGCGGGCGGCCTTCTCCTGCTCGGAGAGCGGCAGCTCGCGGTCGAGCCGGTGGCGGATGGCGGTGGTGACGAAGCCGGGGGCCTGGCTGCCGTCCACCACGAGGTAGCGCGCCGGGTCGGCGGCCGCGAGGGCGAGGAAGCCGGCCCGGACCCGCTGGTGGAACTCGGTGGGTTCGGACTCCAGCCGGTCGAGCGCCTCGGTGAAGCGCTCCCGGGCCCGGGTGGGGTCGACGTCCAGCACCACGGTGAGGTCGGGCAGCAGCCCGCCGGTCGCCCAGCGGGAGATCCGGGCGACCTCGGTGGCGGCCAGGTCGCGCCCGGCACCCTGGTAGGCGATGGAGGAGTCCATGTACCGGTCGGTGATCACCACGGCGCCGCGGGCGAGGGCCGGCCGGATGACGTTCTCGACGTGCTCGGCGCGGTCGGCCGCGTAGATCAGCGCCTCGGCGCGGTGCGACAGGCCGGTGTTGCCGACGTCCAGGACGAGGCCGCGCAGTCGCTGGCCGACCGGGCTGCCGCCGGGCTCGCGGGTGAGCACGACCTCGTGCCCCTTGCCGCGGATCCACTCGGCGAGCGCCTGGGCCTGGGTGGACTTGCCGGCGCCGTCGCCGCCCTCCAGGGCGATGAAGAAACCGGTGCCGGTGCCCCGGTGCGGCACCGGGCCGCTGCCGCCGCGGACGGCGTCGACCAGGTCCCGGCCGAACGGCACGGTGCCGCGCCGGTCGTCGGTGCGCAGCAGCACGACGGCGGCGAGGACGAGGGTGAGCAGCCCCGCGGTGGCGACGGCGAGGGCGCCGCCGCCGTGGATGAAGGTGAACGAGCCGGGCTCGACGGTGCCGTACTCGACGTCCCCGTAGCCGGCGGCGATCAGCGGGACGACGACCAGCGCGGCGGCGACCACGGCCCGCAGCACCGCGTACAGGTGCTCGGTGACCTTGGGCAGCCTGGCCTCCTCGACCTCCTGGGCGAGCAGGCCCCGCCCGGCGGAGACGACGATCCCGGCGGTCAGTCCGGCCAGCACGGTGAGCAGCAGGACCAGAACGAAGTCCAGCACCAGCCCGGCCAGGATCAGCGCGACGCCCTCGGCGAGCAGCGCCAGCGCGAGCAGCCGGCGGCGGGAGAGCGAGGGCAGGGTGGCCCGGGTGAGCCGGGCGCCCAGCGCGGGGGCGCCGGCCGCGGCGAGCACGACCAGGCCGTAGCCGATCGGCCCGGCCCGGTGCTCGGCGGCGGTGAGCAGCGCCAGGGCGGCGACGCCCGCCATCGAGGCGTAGCCGGCCGCGACGGCGAAGGTGAAGTACGGGGCGCTGCCGGTGCGGCCCTTGCTCAGGGCGGGGCCGGGGGCCGCGTCGGTGGGGGCGCGCAGGCCGGTCAGCGGCGAGTGCGGGGCGACGGCCACGGGGCCGCCGGGCAGCTGCTGGAGGTGGCTGCGGACGGCCGCGGCGGCGAACAGACCGGCAGCGCCGAGGGCCGCGAAGGTCAGCTGGTGGGCGCGCAGCCAGTCCGAGCCGAGCGCCGCACCGACGTTGTTGAGCAGGGTGAACGCGACCAGGCCGACGGCGCCGAGCGGCACGGTGACCCAGCCGGTGAACCGGTCGATGCTCCGGACGGTGTCCAGGTTGGCGGCGGCCGACCGCTGCTCGGGGGCCGGGGCGTACGGGTTGGCCGGCGGCAGCAGGCCGGGGACGGCGACGGCCCTGGCGATCCCCCGGACCCGCTCGGCCGCACCGGTGAGGAACACGGTGGCGAGCAGCACGTAGGTGGCGCCGCCGGAGGGCTTGGGGCCGGAGCCCAGCCAGACCGTCCACCAGGGCGCGAGCCCGATCAGCAGGGCGCTCAGCGCGTCGGAGCCGACCAGCGTCCAGCGCCGGTCGAGCTTGCCGGCGACCAGCTGGTGCACCGGCTCCAGCAACGCCACACCGACCAGCCCGGTGGCCGCCACCCGGACGGCGAGGACGGCCGCCACCGCGAAGGCGAGGCTGCGCGGCAGGTCGCCGAGCTGCCCGCCCTGGGCGACGGCGATCACGGTGAGCGCGAGCAGCACCAGCAGCCCGAGCCGGTCGGCGGTACCGCCGATCAGCTGGGTGGTCCACAGGCGCCGGTAGGGCCTGGTCCGCAGCAGCGCCCGGGCCCGCTCCACCGGGGTTCCGGCGGGCGCGACCTCGGGCAGGTCGGGCCCGGTGGCTCCGGCGGCCGGGGCGGCGCTGGGGGTGGGCTGCTCCTCGCTCGTCATACGGTCAGCGTAGCGGGCCGGGCTTTGCCCGATCGGGACGAACGGGGTTCCGGTTCGCCCTCATCACCGGCCTGTGACGATCCCTGCACAGAGCTCGGGCCCGCGCCCCCGGTGGGGGACGCGGGCCCGGTGCCGCCGTCTTGCTGCCGTCGGGCCGCTGCCCGGCCGCCGCCCGGCCGTCGCCCGGCTGCCCTCGGGCTGCCGCCCGGCGGATCAGCCCTCGTCGGTGGTGGTGGCCTTGGCGGCCGCGGTCTTCTTCGCGGCCGTCTTCTTCGCCGCCGCCGTCTTGGTGGTGGTGGTCTTCTTCGCCGCCGTCTTCTTGGCGGCGGTCTTGGTCGCCGTCGCCTTGGCGGTGGTGGTCTTCTTGGCCGCGGCCTTCTTCGCCGGGGCCTTCTTGGCCGCCTTCTTCACCGGCCCGCGCGCCCGCTTCTCGGCGAGCAGCTCGTAGCCGCGCTCCGGCGTGATGGTCTCGACGTCGTCGTCCTTGCGCAGCGTGGCGTTGGTCTCGCCGTCGGTCACGTACGGGCCGAAGCGGCCGTCCTTGACCACCACCGGACGCTCGGAGACCGGGTCGGTGCCCAGCTCCTTGAGCGGCGGGGCGGCCGCGGCACGACCGCGCTGCTTGGGCTGGGCGTAGATCGCCAGCGCCTCGTCGAGGGTGATCGTGAAGAGCTGGTCCTCGCTGGTGAGCGAGCGCGAGTCCGTACCGCGCTTGAGGTACGGGCCGTAGCGGCCGTTCTGCGCGGTGATCTCGGCGCCCTCGGCGTCGGTGCCGACCACGCGCGGCAGCGAGAGCAGCCGCAGCGCGTCCTCCAGGGTGACGGTGTCCAGCGACATCGTCTTGAACAGCGAGGCGGTGCGCGGCTTGACGGCGTTCTTGCCGGTCTTGGGCGTGCCCTCGGGCAGGATCTCGGTCACGTACGGGCCGTAGCGGCCGTCCTTGGCGACCAGCATGTTGCCGCTGACCGGGTCCGGGCCGAGCTCGAAGTCGCCGCTGGGCTTGGCCAGCAGCTCCTCGGCCAGCTCGACGGTCAGCTCGTCCGGCGGCAGCTCGTCCGGGATGTCGGCGCGCTGGCCGGGCTCGCCCTCGACGGTGGAGGCGCGCTCGACGTACGGGCCGTAGCGGCCGACCCGCAGGGTGATGTCGTCGCTGATCCGGAACGAGCTGATCTCCCGGGCGTCGATCGCGCCGAGGTCGGTGACCAGTTCCTTGAGGCCGCCCAGGTGGTCGCCGTCGCCGTTGCCGGCCTCGGCGGCAGCACCGGCCGCGCCCTCGCCCTCGCCGAAGTAGAAGCGCTTGAGCCACGGCACGGACTGCGCCTCACCGGCGGCGATCCGGTCGAGGTCGTCCTCCATCCTCGCGGTGAAGTCGTAGTCGACCAGCCGGCCGAAGTGCTTCTCCAGCAGGTTGACCACGGCGAAGGAGAGGAAGGACGGGACGAGCGCCGTGCCCTTCTTGAACACGTACCGGCGCTGGATGATCGTGTCGATGATCGACGCGTACGTGGACGGGCGGCCGATCTCCCGGTCCTCCAGCTCCTTGACCAGCGAGGCCTCGGTGTAGCGGGCCGGCGGCTTGGTGGCGTGGCCTTCCGGGGTGATCCGCTCGGCGGCCAGCGGGTCGCCCTGGGCGACCTGCGGCAGCCGGCGCTCGCGGTCGTCGAGCTCGGCGTTCGGGTCGTCGGCGCCCTCGACGTAGGCCTTGAGGAAGCCGTGGAAGGTGATGATCTTGCCGGAGGCGGAGAACTCGACGTCCCGCCCGTCGGCGGAGGCGCCGCCGACCCGGACGGTGACGGACTGGCCGACCGCGTCCTTCATCTGGGAGGCGACGGTGCGCATCCAGATCAGCTCGTACAGCTTGAAGTCGTCGCCGCTCAGACCGGTCTCGGCGGGGGTGCGGAAGCGGTCGCCGGAGGGGCGGACGGCCTCGTGCGCCTCCTGGGCGTTCTTGACCTTGCTGGCGTAGGTGCGCGGGGCGTCCGGCAGGTAGTCGGCGCCGTACAGCTGGGTGACCTGCGCGCGGGCGGCGGTGACGGCCGTCTCCGACAGCGTGGTCGAGTCGGTGCGCATGTAGGTGATGAAGCCGTTCTCGTACAGCTTCTGGGCCACCTGCATGGTCCGCTTGGCGCCGAAGCCCAGCTTGCGGCTGGCCTCCTGCTGGAGCGTGGTGGTGCGGAACGGCGCGTACGGCGAGCGGCGGTACGGCTTGGACTCGACGCTGCGGACGCTGAACGCGGTCTGCTCGAGGGCGGCGGCCAGCTGGCGCGCGGCCTGCTCGTCCAGGTGCAGGGTGTTGGTGCTGCCGGCCTTGAGCCGGCCGTCCGAGCCGAAGTCGCGGCCGCTGGCGATCCGCTTGCCGTCGACCGAGGCCAGCCGCGCGCCGAAGGTCTCCGGGTTGGCGGCGTCGGCCGGGGTGCGGCCGGTGCCGAAGGTGCCGACCAGGTCCCAGTACGAGGCGGAGCGGAAGGCCATCCGCTCGCGCTCGCGCTCGACCACCAGACGGGTCGCCACGGACTGCACCCGGCCCGCCGACAGCTTCGGCATGACCTTCTTCCACAGCACCGGCGAGACCTCGAAGCCGTAGAGGCGGTCGAGGATGCGGCGGGTCTCCTGGGCGTCGACCAGGCGCTGGTTCAGCTCGCGCGGGTTGGCCACGGCCTCCTGGATCGCCGCCTTGGTGATCTCGTGGAACACCATCCGGTGCACCGGCACCTTGGGCTTGAGGACCTGCTGGAGGTGCCACGCGATGGCCTCGCCCTCGCGGTCCTCATCGGTGGCCAGGAAGAGTTCGTCGGACTCCGCCAGGAGCGACTTCAACTTGCTGACCTGGGACTTCTTGTCCGCGTTGACCACGTAGATGGGGGCGAAGTCGTGATCGACGTCCACCCCGAGGCGGCGCACCTCACCGGTGTACTTGTCCGGCACCTCGGCCGCGGTGCTGGGCAGGTCGCGGATGTGCCCGACGCTCGCCTCGACGATGTAGCCGGGGCCAAGGTAGCCCTTGATCGTCTTCGCCTTGGCCGGCGACTCGACAATGACGAGTCGCTGTCCGTGCGCGGTCTCGCTGCTCGGGGACACCTTCGCTCTTCTCTCCCGGTCCTTATGTGGCTGGTCGGCGCTGGCAGCACGGGCTGCGCTCCGCCCGACCCCTCCACCGTCCCGGGGTCGCCACTGCACGACACCCCACCAGCGGAGTGTGACCGTACCCCGGCCACCCTTGTCAAACGGACGGATCCCGCTGTTTCGCTTGCCGCGCTCACCGACGCCACTCGAACGGTAACCCGATGACGGAGGTTCGCGCCCCGTGGAGGGGGGCTTCGGCAGGTTCCGGAGGATGGAATGACGGATTTCAAGATCTGTCAACGGAAAATCGGCGCGCATGCGGTATCGCGCTCTCCGGATCGTGCCGGACCCGGGTCGGCGGATCGACGGACCCGACCGAAGGATCGGTGGGCTGCTCGCCCCCTCAGCGGCCGATCGCCGCCAGCAGCCCGGCCCCCGCCCCCAGGCACGCCACCCCCAGGGCGCACCACAGCAGGTCGACGACCGCCGCCCGGCCGATCTCCCCGGCCGCCAGCACCGCCCGGCGGGGGCGGTCCGGGTCGTAGCAGATCCGCACCGGGCTTCCGGGCGCGAACCGCTCCGGACGGCGCAGTGGGGTGTGCCCGCGCGGCCGGGTGAGCACGAGTTCCGCGATCCGGCCGGGACCGGACCCGGCCGCGGTCCCGATCCCGATCCCGGCTCCGGTCCCGGATCCGCCGACTGCCGGCCGCACGGAGAAGGAGAGCAGCGGCGCGCTGTCCAATCGGCCGTGCACGTCCTTCTCGGCGACGACGGTCGCCACCACCGGAATCCCCGAGCGGCGCACCCGGTGGCGAAGGCGCACTTCGGCGGCGCACCAGAGCAGCAGCGCGCCACCGAAGAGGGCGAGCACCAGCCCGCCGACGGTCGCCGTCGTCGTGTCCACCCCTGGCCCCCGGCTCCCCGACTCTGTCCACAGCCTGTGGACAGAGCCTCACAGCACCCGACCAACGGCGGGCAGCCGAACGGGGACCACCGGACGAACCAGGGGGTACGGGAGGGTGAACCGGAGGGTGCCTGGGCGGCGTTCTACCGAACGGGGCAGGCACTCACGGACCGGTTCCCGCCCACCGGTTCCCACCCACCGGCTTTCACGGCACCGGCTTTCACCTCACCGGCTTTCACCGCACCGGGTCGATGAACCCCTGCTCGGTCAGCAGCCGGAGCGACTCCGGCACCCGGTCCCGCAGCACCACCCGGTCCTCGCCCAGCAGTTGCGCGATGGCGTCCACGATCTCGCCCGCCGACAGCGTCCCGTCGCACACCCCGACGAACCCGGCGCCGACCGTGTCCACCTTGGTGGCCCGCCGCATGCCCCGGTTGTGCCGCAGCACCACGTGCTCCGGGTCCTCCGCCCCCGGCGCGCCGACCTGCTCCTGGACCACGTCGTCGGCCAGCACGTAGCGGGCCGCGAGCAGGCCCGCGTCGTCGTGCGAGCGCAGGAAGTCCTGCCGGCCGAACCACTCGTCGATGTGCGGACCGAGCGGCTGCTCCACCGGGTGCGGCCACTCCTCCACCCGCACGGTCGGACGCTCGGCGCCGCCCGCCCGCAGGGTGATCCAGCCCATCCCGATGCCCTCGACCCGGCCCGCCTCGAAGGCGTCCAGCCACTCGCCGTACCGGGCCTGGTAGTCACCGCCCGGACCGCGGTGGTCACCGCCGTCGCGCAGCCACAACTCGGCGTACTGGGCCACGTCCTGGACCTCGCGCTGGACCACCCAGGCGTCCAGTCCGGTGCCCGCCACCCAGCCGGCCAGCCGCTCCTGCCAGTCCTCGCCCCTGACGTGCTGCCAGTTGGCGAGCAACTGGCAGTAGCCGCCCGGCTCCAGGTGGTCGGCGGCCGACCGCACCAGGCTGCGGCACAGGTCGTCCCCGGCCATGCCGCCGTCACGGTAGGTGAACCGGCCGCCGGGCGAGATCACGAACGGCGGATTGGAGACGATCAGGTCGAACTTCCGCTCCCCGACCGGCTCGAAGAGGCTGCCGGTGAGCACCTCGGTGTTGTCGAACCCGGACAGCGCCAGGGTCAGTTCGGTGAACCGCAGCGCACGGGGGTTGAGGTCGGTGGCGGTCACGCTCCCGGCGTGCCGGGCCGCGTGCAGCGCCTGCACGCCGGAGCCCGAACCGAGGTCCAGCGCCGCCCGGACGGGGCGGCGCACGGTGATGTTGGCCAGCGTGGTGGACGCCCCGCCGACCCCCAGCACCAGGTCCTTGCGGGCCACCCCGTGCGCGGTCTCACCGGAGCCGATCCCACCCGCGCCACCGACCGCGCACCCCAGGTCGGACACCACCCAGGCGTCCGAACTGGGCATCCCGGCAACCTCGTTGGCGTACGGCCGGACGTCCACGGTGGCGCGCACCAGGTCCCCGTCCGGGCGCAGCCAACCGTCCGCCAGGCAGTCCTCCACCGGCAGCGCGGCGGCGGCCGCCTGGTACGGCACCGGCTGCTGCAGCAGGAAGAGCCGCACCAGCGTCTCCAGCGGGCTGCCGCCCCGCGTCGCGCGCAGCGCCGGGACGGCCTCACTGCGGGCCAACGCCGCGTAGCCGGTGGGCCCCAGGAGGTCCAGGCACCCATCGGCGGTGAACGAGGCGGCCAGCAGCGCCTCGCGCAGCTTGGCCAGGCGGGTCGGGTCGAGAACGGGGCTACTGATCACCCCGCCATTGTCCCCCGGCTCACCCCACCCCGGCCCCACCGGCCCGCCGACCCCACCAGGAGCGCGGACCCCACCCCACGCCCCCGCCGACGGCCGGCGCGCCCCACCGGACGCACCAGGACGTCAGGCGGGACGTCGGCAGGGACGTCGGGTGGGACATCGGACGGAGCTGCGACCCGGGCCTCGGGCAGGACCTCGGGCAGGACCTCGGCTCAGCTCGCGCTGGGTGCCGGGGTGGCCGGGGCCGAGGACGAAGCCGGGGCCGCCGGGGTGGTGGCGCCCGCCGAGGGAGTGGCCGACGGGCTCGCGCTGTCCGTCCCGCCCGGCGCGGGGGTGCCGCTGGGGGCACCCGCCGAGGGGGTGGCACCGGCGCTCGGACTGGCGCCCGCGCCGGGGGTGGCCGTGGAGCCACCGGCGTTGCCGCTCGCCCCGGCACCCGGGGTGGCCTGGGAGGGCTTGCACCCCTCCTGCTTGGCCATCGCCTTGCCGAGATCCCCGCTCGCCAGCTTGCTCTGCGCCTGGGTGGACAGCGAGGACAGCCGGCGCAGCTGGTCGCCGACGCTGTTCAGCCCGTCCGCGAACTTCGCCTGGTCGTCGGTGGCCAGGGCGTCCAGCTTCTTCTGGACGTCCAGGTAGCCGTCGGCCGCCTTCTTCAACTCGTCGACGGTGTCCTTCTGCAGGGCGGCACCGTTGTCCACCTTGGGCGCACCGGCGGCGTCGATCGCGGCCGCGATGTCCTGGTTGGTCTTGCCCAGTCGCCCGATGTCCGCCGACAGCCGCTTCCGCAGGTCGGCCGGGGACTCGCCGGTCTTCACCTGGGCGGTGTCGGCGAGCGCGACCTGCGACTGGGCGATCGGGTCCTTGGCCGCGCCGCAGACGTTCGACGCCCAGGAGTCCAGCTGCTTGCTGTTGTCGTCGCTGCCGCAGCCGACGGCGCCGAACGCGAGCAGCACGCCGAGGGCGGGTACGGCCAGCAGTCGCTTGTTCACCGGGAGGAGCCTTTCGGTTTCGGTCGTCTTCGGTCGTCGAACCTACACGGCCGTCACCGACCATCCGGTTCCCGGCTGCCCGGCTCCCGTCCCTCCCGGCCCCGAACTCCCGCCCCACGCACGGCGACCGGACCCCGGCCCTCGGCCCGGCCCCTCCCCGCGCTCAGGATCCCGGCCCGGCCCGTCCCGGCGCTCAGGCCCGCTCGATCCCGCCGCGGCCCCAGCCGGTCAGGCCCGCTCGACCCGGATCGGATCGCCCGGTCGCACGGTGCGCAGCACCCTGGCGTCGCCGTCCAGCAGGCCGAGGACGTTGCAGGGACTGGCCAGCCGGCACTCCCCGTCCTGCGAGATCGGGGTCGGCCCGTACGGCAGCGCGAGGCTGTCGCCGTCGGTCCAGTACGCGACCGTGCCCGGCTCGACCACCTGCCGGGCTCCGACCTCGCGCGGCACGCTCACGGGCGTGCCGAAGTAGACCTCCTCGCCCCAGGTGCTGGCCGTGGAACTGATCGGCAGCTCGGCCCAGAGCGCTTCGGTGGTGGGGGTGGCCGCCAGCGTGGCGGTGGCCTGCCCGGCCGGCCACAGGATGCGGATCCGCATGTGCTTCCTCTTCCGCGACGAGGTCCGGTCGATGACCGGACCCGGTCGTGCCGGGAGCAGCGAACCGCCGGGCCGCACGCCGTGTCAACGGGTGCCCGGAGTGTGGGCGCCCGCGGGACGTACCCGGGTGAGGTCAGACCGCGACGGAGGGGACCGAAACCGGCCAGCTCATCCGGATCACGCCGCCGTCGGCGCCGTTGGTGACCTCCAGGTCCTCGACCAGACCGGTGATCACGGCGAGGCCCAGGGTGTCCTCGTCCGGGTCGCCGCCCTCGGCGGCACCGGCGGACGGGACGGTGGCGGGGCCGGCCTCGTCCTCGACCTCGATGAGGAAACGCTTCTCCTGGTCGGTCAACGCGACCCGCACCGTGCCGCCGATCCCACCGCGCTGGTGCAGACCGACCGCGCGGGAGCACGCCTCACCGACCGCGAGCCGTACCTCGTCGAGCACCGACTCGTCGACCCCGGCCCGTCTGGCGACGGCCGCGGCGACCAGCCTGGCCGTCCGCACGTGCTCGGGAAGCGCGCTGAATCGAAGTTCGACGGTTGCCATCTCTCCCCCTCGGGGTACTCCGGCCGGGGCCGGCGATGCGGCCCCGCGGACCGGCTGGACCGGCCCTGAGACGCCGGGGAACGGGGGCCGCACAGGCCCCCGCACCCCGGACGTGTGGAACGGGCGGGCCGACCGCACGGGCCGGCCCGGACGCGTCAGTCGGTCGCGGCGACCGCGTCGTCCACCGAGGTGTGGATCGGGAAGACCTTGGTCAGACCGGTGATCCGGAAGATCTTGAGAATGCGCTCCTGGTTGCACACCAGGCGCAGCGAGCCCTCGTGGGCACGCACCCGCTTCAGACCGCCCACGAGCACGCCGAGGCCGGTCGAGTCGAGGAAGTCGACGCCCTCCATGTCGACGACGAGGTGGTACTTGCCGTCGTTGACGAGCTCGACCAGCTGCTCGCGCAGCTTCGGGGCGGTGTACACATCGATCTCGCCGCCAACCTCGACGACCGTACGATCGCCGACTGCACGGGTCGACAGGGACAGGTCCACGGAACCTCCAGCACCTTGCCTTGCTACGTCATGTGCGATCCTCGGCCGGACGGCCGCCACCGCATGGTCGCGAGCCCGGGCATGCCAAGCCAACAAGCCAACGCGTGGCAAGCCTCAGCGCTGCGACCCACGGCCATACGGCCGTCACGGCCACATTCAACCACCTGTGACCATGACCGCACGATGGCTTACGACGATTCTCCGTCACGCCGGTGACACACTGGGTCCTCATGCCGCCCCGACACAGCCTGCCCGAGGCACTGCTCACGACCCTGTCCACCAGTCGGGGGCGGGCCGACCGGCTCACCCATACGGAGCACCTTCCCGCCCGACCTGCGCGTTATTCGCCCTGGCCCGACTCGATCCGACCGGAGATCGTCGCCGCCGCGGCGGACGTCGGGGTGGAACAGCCCTGGGCGCACCAGGCAGAAGCGATGAACCTGGCCAAAAGCGGCCAGACTGTGGTGATCGCCACAGGCACCGCCTCGGGCAAGTCGCTGGGCTACCTGGCGCCGGTCCTCAGCGACCTGCTGGAGGGCACCGAGGCCCGCAACGGCCGCGGCGCCACCGCGCTCTACCTGGCCCCGACCAAGGCGCTCGCCGCCGACCAGCGCCGCCGCGCCGCCGAACTCGCCCCGCCGAGGGTCCGGGCCGCCCTGTACGACGGCGACACCCCGCCCGAGGAGCGCGAGTGGGTCCGCCAGTACGCCTCCTACGTGCTCACCAACCCGGACATGCTGCACCGGGGCATCCTGCCCGCGCACGCCCGCTGGTCCTCCTTCCTCAAGGTGCTGCGGTACGTGGTCGTCGACGAGTGCCACAGCTACCGGGGGGTGTTCGGCTCCCACGTCGCCCAGGTGCTGCGGCGGCTGCGCCGCCTCTGCGCCCGTTACGGTTCGTCACCCACCTTCCTCCTCGCCTCCGCCACCACCGCCGACCCGGCCGTCACCGCCCGGCGCCTGACCGGCCTGCCCGCGGTGGCCGTCACCGATGACGCCTCGCCGCGCGGCCCGATGGTCTTCGGCCTCTGGGAGCCGCCGCTGACCGAGAACGTCGGAGAGCACGGCGCCCCGGTGCGCCGCACCGCCACCACCGAGGCCGCGCACCTCCTGACCGACCTGGTCGAACGGCAGACCCGCACCGTCGTGTTCGTCCGCTCCCGGCGCGCCGCCGAACTCGTCGCCCTGCAGACCCAGGACCAGCTCGGCCGACCGCTCGCCGACCGGGTGGCCGCCTACCGCGGCGGCTACCTCGCCGACGAACGCCGCGCCCTGGAGCGCGACCTGCACTCCGGTCGGCTGCTCGGACTCGCCTCCACCTCCGCCCTCGAACTCGGCGTCGACATCTCCGGCCTCGACGCCGTCCTGATGGCCGGCTACCCCGGCACCCGAGCCTCGCTCTGGCAGCAGGCAGGCCGGGCCGGCCGGGAGGCCCAGGGCGCGCTGGCCATCCTGATCGCCCGCGACGACCCGCTGGACACCTACCTGGTGCACCACCCCGAGGCGCTGTTCTCGACACCCGTCGAGGCCACCGTGCTCGACCCCGACAACCCGCACGTACTCGCCCCGCACCTGTGCGCGGCCGCCGCCGAACTCCCGCTCACCGACGCCGACCTGGAGCTGTTCGGACCCTCCACCGCACCGCTGCTGCCGGTGCTGGAACGGCGCGGCCTGCTGCGCCGGCGCACCGACGGCTCCTGGTACTGGACCCGCCGGGAGCGCGCCGCCGACGCCGTCGACCTGCGGGGCAGCGGCGGCAGCCCGGTGCAGATCGTCGAGGCCGACACCGGCCGACTGCTCGGCACCGTGGACGCCGCGGCCGCCCACACCACCGTCCACACCGGGGCCGTCCACCTCCACCAGGGCCGTACCTACCTGGTCCGGGAGCTCGACCTGGAGGACTCGGTCGCCCTGGTCGAACCGGCCGACCCGCCGTACACCACGGCCGCCCGTGACATCACCTCCATCTCCGTCCTCGACACCGACACCACCGTCCACTGGGGCGAGGGCCGGCTCAGCTTCGGCTCGGTGGAGGTGGTCAACCAGGTGGTCGGCTACCTCCGGAAGCGGATCTCCACCGGGGAGATCATGGGCGAGAGCAAGCTCGACCTCCCGCCCCGCGCCCTGCGCACCCGCGCCGTCTGGTGGTCCGTCACCGAGGACCAACTGCTCGACGCGGACCTGCCGCTCGACCGGCTGCCCGGCGCCGCCCACGCCGCGGAACACGCCTCGATCGGGCTGCTGCCGCTGTTCGCCACCTGCGACCGGTGGGACATCGGCGGCGTCTCCGTCCCGCTGCACCCCGACACCGGGCTGCCCACGGTGTTCGTCTACGACGGCCACCCGGGCGGGGCCGGCTTCGCCGAACGCGGCTTCCAGCGCGCCGTCGAGTGGCTCACCGCCACCCGCGAGGCGATCGCCTCCTGCGAGTGCGAGCGTGGCTGCCCGTCCTGCGTCCAGTCGCCCAAGTGCGGCAACGGGAACGACCCGCTGGACAAGACGGCCGCCGTCCGGCTGCTGGACGTCCTGCTGGCCGGAGCGCCCGGCGCGGCTCCCGCGGCGGGCCCCGCGGCGGACCCGGGGGGCGGAACACCGGCCGGATCATGAGGCCACCTCCCTGGCCGGGGCCGTAGGCGCGCTGGAGGCGGACGGCGGGCCGGAGGCCGTGGGCGCGCCAGGGGCTGTGGGCGCACCGCTCGGGGTCCCGCCCGAGGTGCCGGGACCGCCTGGTCCGCCTGGACCGCCGGGACCGCCCGGGCTGTCCCGCGCCTCGCCGAGGCCGTCCTCGGCCGCGGTGACCGGGGCCCGCACCGGTCCGGCCCGCGATCTCGCCCGCGCCGGACCGACCGACAGCCGCCGCGGAAGCCCACCGACCGGCACCTCGGCCACCACCTCGACGGCGTCCGCGAAGCGGTCCACCGCGCAGGACACCAAAGCGGCACCCTGCGCCGCCGCGATCCCGACAGCCCGGGCGCAGCCGCCGTCCGGGTCCAGCAGCAGTCGGTCCGCGGCCGCGAGGGCCGCCAGGTCCGCTGCCGACTCGGCCCGGTGCCGAGCGGCCACCACCGTGCCGACCGCGACCGTCGCCGCGAAGACCGCCGTCCCCAGCATCGCCAGGGCGAGCAGCCAGACCGTCGCCGAGCCCGTGTCCGCCCGGTGCCCGCGCCTGCCCGGCACCGCCGCCCGAGCGCTACAAACCCGCGCCGGCCGGACCCGCGCCGGCCGGGCCAGCGCCGGCCGGGCACTCCACCGGGCCGACTGGCGGGCCGTCATGCCGGCCATGCGCCTCCACCTCCCTCCGCGGTTCCTTCCGCTCCTCCTGCTGTGCTGCCCAGGACGTCCTCCCGGGCGGCCACCGCCATCGCGCCGACCCGGACGGCGAGCAGCCCGGCCAGCCTCCCCGGCGCCGCGCACGGGGCGTCCACATCGACCCGAACCGTGTCCGCCGCGACCGCCACCCGAACCCGCGCTCCCGGCGGGGCGGCCGCACGGGCGAGTTCGGCGGCATTCGACTCGCCCCGCGCGGCCGCCCTGGCGCCGATCCGGGCCGCGTCCACGCAGGTGATCTGCGCCGCGGCCGCGAGCACGCCCCAGATCAGCATCGCCGTGAGCAGGACGAGCGCGGGCAGCAGCACCGCCGTCTCCGCCGTGACGAAGCCGGCGTCCCCGCGCCGCCCCCGCCAGGACCCCTGCCACCGCCCCTGCCAAGGCCTCCGTACGGCCCGCCCGGCCCGGTTCGACCGGCCGGGCCGCGGTCGGGCGCTACGTCGCACGGAGGGCCCGTTCCAGCGTCTCGGTCAGCGCCCCGGTGATGGCCGCACTGGTGACCACCTTGTACAGCCCGGCGGCGAGCGCGCACGCACCCAGCGTGCCGACGGCGTACTCCGCCGTGGTCATCCCGGCGTCCGAACGCCCCCGGTACCGTGAGACCCTGCGCACCCGGCCGGCGACCCCGCGGCTCTTCCGCCGCCACGCTCCCGGCAGGTGCTGGAACGGACGCCCGATGTTGGGCCTGGTCGCGAAAACTGCAGTCATCGATCTCTCCTGTCTGGATACTTACCGTTCCTTCTCACGAGTCCCGGCCCGACCGGCCCGGACCCGACACCCACTCACATCGCCCACCCGAAGCGGCTGGTCAGGCCGATCACCACCGGCACCACTCCGATCAGGACGAAGGCCGGCAGGAAGCAGAGCCCGAGCGGCGCGGTGGCGAGCACCGCGGCCCGGCGGACCCTGATGTGGGCCGCCCGGGCGGCGGCGGTCCGCTGCTCCCGGGCCAGTTCGACCAACGGCCCGGTCGCGGGAGCTCCGCCGAGGCTCGTCCGGACCAGACACCGCGCCAGCGGCGCCAGCGCCGGGTGCTGTTCGCCCAACCTGGTCCAGCAGAGCTCCGGCGGTGCGCCCAGGACCAGTTCGGTCCCGATCGCAACCAGCCTCGGCCCCAGCGGTGCGCCCACACTCCGACCCACCGCCGCCACCGCCGCCGAGGGCAGCGCCGCCGCCCCGAGGCAGGCCGCCAACAGCTCGGCCCCCAGGGGGAGTTGCCTGAGCAGCAGCTGCTCATCCAGCATCGCCCGTCGATCCGTCGGCGACCGGGCCCGGGCCGACCACCGGTGGGCGCCCACCGCCGCCAGCACCCCGGCCACCGCGCCGGCGCCACCGCCGACCAGCACCGCCACCGCCAGCCCCGCGACGACCGCCGTTGCCAGTCGCCGCCGGGGTCCAGCACCGCCGCGCCCGACACCGCTGCGCCCGACACCGCTGGGCCCAACACCGCTGGGCCCAACGCCAGTGCGCCCCGGCCCGGTTCGGCTCCGCACCTCCTCCCGTTCCCGCTGCCAGGCGAACGCCCTCCGTCGGGTTCGGCGCCCCGCCCGGTGCCGGGCCACCCCGGCCACTGCCGCCGATACCGCCACAGCCGTCACCGGGAGTCCGGCCGACACCCACCCGCCCGAAAGCCACCCGCCCGGTCGCATCACCCCACCCCCGCTCCGACATCGAGCGCCCCAGCCCACGGACCCCCTCGCCGCCCACCGCCGCCCCGAGGCAGGCCCGCCGTCCCGGGACGGCTCCCCACACCCGGGGAAGCCTCCAGCGCACCCTGGGCCGCCGCCCGGACGATCCGGGCCGTCCAGAACACCCCCAACCCCTCCAGCACCGCTCCCGCCGCCAGGCAGCCGAGTCCGGCCGGGGTGTGCAGCAGGACCTCCACCGGACGGGCCCCGAGCGCTCCGCCCAGGAGCAGTCCCGCACCCGGCAGGGCGGCCAGGACCGCGATCGTCGCGCGCGGTCCGGCCAGCTCCCCCGCGATCTCCTCGGTCAACGCCCGCTCACCGCGCAGCGCCTCCGCGACCCGGTCCAGCGCGGCGGCCAGCCCCGACCCGCCGTCGGAGGCCACCCGCCAGCAGGCCGCGATCGCTGCCGCCCCGCTGCCGCCGGGCAGTTCGGCGAGCAGCTGGAGCGCGGCGGGCACGTCCCCGCCGTAGCGCCCCGCCGCCAGCCGGGCCACCGGCTCCGCGCCGATCCGGCGCAGCCCGTCCGGATCGGCGGCCAGCCGAGCCGTGACCAGGTGCAGGGCCTGCTCCGGGGTCGCACCGCTGCGCAACTCCCCGGCCAGCGCGGCGCACAGCTCCACCACCGCGGCGGCCCGCCGCCCGGCCTCGGCCTCCCGGCGCCGCCGCAGCCGCCACCTCCGCAGCGGGAGGACGGCCAGCGCTCCCGCGAGCACCGGCACGGGCGAGGCGGTCGCCTGGCCGACGACCAAGCCCGCCGGTAGCGCCAGCAGTTCGGGCACCAGCCGCCCGGGAAGTCGACCCCGCGCCCGGCCCATCGCCTCCGGTTCCGGACCGTGGGCCGGGGGCCCGTACACCGGGGGCCCACTGCCCGCCAGCATCAGCCTGGAGCGCCGCCCACCGGGTAGCTGCTCCTGGACCGCCCGCCACCCAGCGGCGGCCAGCAGGCACAGCACCGTCACCCAGCAGAGCGCCGGTTGGACCTGCGTCATGTCACCCACCTCCCTGCCTTCGGCCCTTCTTGCCCGGTGCCCCGAGCAGCACCAGAGCGCCCGTCGCACACGCGCCCAGGAACAGCACGAACCCGATCTCCACCAGCCGCAGCTCCCGCTCGGCCCGGCCCGCCGCCGTCAGCGCCACCGCCACCGGCCCCGAGGCCGCCACCCACACCGGCACCGCGGTCGAAACCGCCACCGCCACGGCCCTCATGGCGCCACCGCCCCGATCGCCACCCCGCGTGCGGCCAGCAGCCCGACCAGCCGTTCCCAGCCGGCGCCGGGCACCAGGCCGCCCGTAGCCGGGAACTCCACCGCCGGGATGGTCACCGCCAGCCCGGCACCGTCCCCGGCCAGCGTGTGGATCTCGGCCACCCGGCGCCGCCCCGAGCCCGAGTCCCGGACCAGGTGCACCACCACGTCCAGCGCGGCCCGCAGTTGGCTGTGCAGGGCCGGGCGGTCGAGCCCGGCGAGCGAGCCCAGCGCCTCCAGCCGGACCGGCACGTCCGCCGCCGTGTTGGCGTGGACGGTGCCGGCGCCGCCTTCGTGCCCGGTGTTGAGCGCGGCCAGCAGGTCCGACACCTCGGCCCCGCGCACCTCGCCGATCACCAGCCGATCCGGCCGCATTCGCAGCGCCTGCCGGACGAGGTCCCGCAGGGTGAACTCGCCCAGCCCCTCCTGGTTCGGCGGCCTGCTCTGCAGGCGGACCACGTGCGGGTGGGCCGGCCGCAGTTCGGCGGAGTCCTCGGCGACCACGATCCGTTCGTCCGGCCCGACCAGGCCGAGCAGGGCCGCGAGCAGGGTCGTCTTGCCCGAGCCCGTCCCGCCCGAGACCAGCAGCGACAGCCGCGCCCGCACGATGCCGGCCAACAGCTCCGCGCCCTCCGGTGGCAGCGCACCACCCGCCACCAACTCGTCCAGCGTGAACGGGCGGGGCCGCCACACCCGCAGCGAGATGTGCGTGCAGCCGGCCGCGATCGGCGGCAGCACCGCGTGCAGCCTGGTGCCGTCCGGCAGTCGGGCGTCCACCCAGGGCCGGGCGTCGTCCAGGCGCCGCCCGGCCGCGGTGGCCAGCCGGTGGGCCAACCGCCGCACCGCCTCGGTGTCGGCGAACCGGACCCCGGTGGCCCGGTGCAGACCGCCGCCACGGTCGACCCACACCTCGTCCGGACCGTTCACCAGCACGTCCGTGACGTCGGGCGCCGCCAGCAGCCGCTCCAGCGGGCCCGCACCCACCAGTTCGGCGCGCAGCGAGCGCACGGTGTCCAGCACTTCGTCCCCGCCGAGCGGTGGCCGGGTGGCCCGCAGCACGGCCGCGACCGAGCCCGCCGTCGGGGCGGCCCCGGACTCGGCCAGCCGCAGCCGGACCGCGTCCACCAGCTCCGCCGCCCGCTCCTCGCGAGCCGTCCGACCGTACGGGCAGGGCCCGTGTCCGGCCGGGCCCGGCCCGCCGGGCGGCGGCACGCTCCGGAGCGGTCGGTGCTCCCGCGCACCGTCGCCCGGGGCCGGGGCACCGCCCCGCGTTCCTGTCCTGCGCAGACGGACCATCAGTACGCACCTCCTCCGACCGCCGACACCGGCGGCAGCACCTCGTTCAGGAAGCTCGCGCAGAAGCGCGCGAGCGGACCGCCCTCCCGTGTGCCGGGCGGGACGCCCTTCTCGACGTCCTCGGTCAGCCCCGGCTCCGGTTCCAGCTCCCCCGCCAGCTCCAGCCGCAGCCCGCGGGCGATCCGGTGGGCCGGGAGCCCGCCGGCCCGCACCGGCCGGACCACGGCCCGGACGTCCCCGAGCCGCATCCGGGCCGCCGCCGCGACCCGGTCGGCGGCCGCCACGGCGCGCAGCTCGGCCGGGACGACCAGCAGCGCCAGGTCGGACTGCTCCAGCGCCTGCCCGGCGGCCGCGTCCAGGTGGCGCGGCAGGTCGATCACCACCAGCCCGCCGCGCCGCCGGGAGGCGGCCAGCACGCTGCGCATGGCGGCCGGCGGCACCGTGAGGGTGTCGCCGCGGTCCCAGGACAGGCAGGACAGCCCGGAGAGCCGTTTGAGGGCCGGCAGCGCCCTGGCGAGTTCGGCCCCGCTGACCCGCCCGCGCGAACCGGCCAGGTCGGGCCAGCGCAGCCCGCGGGCCGTCTCGCCGCCGAGCAGGACGTCCAGGCCCCCGCCCAGTGGATCGCCGTCGAGGAGCATGGTCCGCCGCCCCGTCCGCGCGGCCGTGACCGCGAGGGCGCAGGCCAGGGTGGAGGCCCCAGCCCCGCCCCGGCCGCCGAGCACCGCGACGGTGACGGCCGGGGAGCCGACGCCTTCGGCCGCGTCCGCGATCCGGTCCAGCAGCCAGGCCTCGGCGTCGGGCAGGAACAGCACGTGTTCGGCGCCGAGTTGGACGGCTCTGACCCACACGCCGGGGTCGTCGAGGTCCAGCCCGAGCAGCAGCACCCCGCTGCGCCGGCCCAGACCGGCGCAGTGCTCCGCCCGGTCGTCCCCGACCAGGACCAGCGGGGCCGCCTCCCACAGCTCGCGCGGCGGCGGCGCACCCCTGATCAGCCGGGGCTCGGTGCCCGCTGCCGCGCAGACCCGCAGCAGGTGCTCGGCCAGGTCCTCGTCCCCGGTGACGACGAGCGGCCCGGTGGCCGCGGGGCCCTCGGCGGTGACATGGGAGGTGATCGGCGTCGACATGGTGTGCTCCCCTCTGCGCCGGCGGCCACCAGGGGCGGCCACGGCGCGCGTCGGACGGTTCCGGCGGACGGCCGCCAGGCAGACCTCTGGGAGAGGAAGGGGGATGAGGCCCTGCCCGGCGACCGCCGCCGACCATCACGGTGGGGGGAGATCCGGATTCCGTCATCCACGTTCCGATTGCCTGTGGATAACTCGGGGGTTGTGGATAAAAACGTTCACCCGGGCGGGGGGCTATTCGTCGAAGAATTGACGAAAGGGGGTCACCGGGGTGAACCGACCGTTCCACCACCCCCCGGCCGACCGCCCTCCGGGCCCCAACACGTCACCCCCGCGCATGCCGCCAGGACGGCCCCGCGCACCCCGCCGGAACGACCTCGCGGAGCCGATCGGAACCGGCCGTGGGCATCCTGCGCGTCATGAGCAAATGGCAACGCAGAGTGACGAAAGGTGGTGGACGGACCGAGCCGTCGACACCACCTGTACACCTCGGGGAGGACCGCGCGGAAGCGTGCGCGAGGGGCGTTCAAGCCCTGAAAATGGCCCCGGACGTGCGACGACCCCCGCCGGGGGGGAGAGCGGGGGTCGTCTATCCACAGCCCGACTCGGGGGGGAGGAGCCGGACCGGGTTAGCACGGTCGCGAACGATCCGTGACTTCCATGGTGTACCCGAGCGGCCAGAAACACAAACCCGCACGCCCACGAGTACGCCGAATGGCGGGGTGTTTTGTGGCTCCCTCTATCCTCGGTTCCCGTGGACACCACCGAGAACGCCGACGACCACGCCGACGAGTCCCAGGGCGACCTCACCGGGCCCGAGGAGCCGGGCGCACCCGCCCGCCCCCGGCCGACCGGCCTGCGGACCGCCGCCTTCTTCGACCTCGACAAGACCATCATCGCCAAGTCGAGCGCACTGGCGTTCAGCCGGCCTTTCTACCAGGGCGGCCTGATCAACCGTCGGGCCGTACTGCGCAGCGCGTACGCCCAGTTCGTCTTCCTGGCCGGCGGCGCGGACCACGACCAGATGGAGAAGATGCGCGAGTACCTCTCCGCGCTCACCCGGGGCTGGAACGTCCAGCAGGTCCGCGAGATCGTCGCCGAGACCCTGCACACCCTGATCGACCCGATCATCTACGACGAGGCCGCCTCACTGATCGAACAGCATCACGCGGCCGGCCGGGACGTGGTGATCGTCAGCAGCTCCGGTTCCGAGGTGGTCGAGCCGATCGGCGAACTGCTGGGCGCGGACCATGTGATCGCGACCCGGTTGAAGGTCGAGGACGGCTGCTACACCGGCGAGATCGAGTACTACGCCTACTCGGAGAACAAGGCCGCGGCGATCCGGGAGTTGGCGAGGACGGAGGGCTACGACCTGGCCGCGTCCTACGCCTACAGCGACTCCTCGACCGACCTGCCGCTGCTGGAGGCGGTCGGCCACCCCTCGGCCGTCAACCCCGACCGCGCGCTGCGCAAGGAGGCGCAGGCCCGGGAGTGGCCGGTGCTGCTCTTCGACCGGCCGGTGCAACTGCGACGGCGGGTGCCGGAGTTCTCCGCGCCCAGCGGTTCGGTGCTGACCGCCGTGGCGGTCGGGACGGCCGCGGTGACCGCCGGGGTCATCTGGTACCTGGCCCACCGGCGCCGCCCAGCCGCCTGAGGCGCCCGCCGGAAGGCCTGGATCCGCGGCGACCCTCCTGCGATCCACCGGAAAGGCCCTGAAACGGGCAGATCGGCACAGACTTCCCGTTTCGGGTTCCCCTTTCGGCCGAAACGCGATACAAAGGAAGCACGGCCCGCGAGACCCGGTCAGGACCGAAGAGGTCAAACCGACAACGCAGTTCAGGCCCCACGGACCGCACGTACAGACATCCGAGCACCCACATGCAGCCGACCCGCTGTCGGGCCGCCGGACCAGACGAACGGGCAGGATCCCCGTCTGATCGGCACTTCCGGTGCATGCTTGGTCACCCGGTTGTCTGCACCAGCGGCGGCACCCAGCAGGATCAGGTGCCGCCGCATCTTCGTGTTTCGCGGCGTTCCCGGCGTGCGCGGCGTGCACCGTCCGCGGCGCACGCAAGGGGTGTGGGGCGCGCGCCGTTCACGGCGCGCGGGTCGCTGCGCCCCCGGCCCGTTCGGGCTCAGGCCATGCCGCGCTGCATCGCCTCGCAGACCGCCGTACTCTCCCGCACCCCCAGCCGCAGCGCCCGCCCGCAGTGGGCGATCCAGGCCGCCATGCCCTCGGGCGTGCCCGCCAGGTAGCCCGCGAGGGCGCGCCGGTAGGTGTCGGTGCCCAGCTCGGCCAGCCCGACCTCGGCGGGGCAGATCGACTTCGGGTCGAGGCCCTCGGCGATCAGCACGATCCGCATGGCGGCCCGCGCGATCAGCCCGTTGTGGCTGCCGAAGGGCCGAAGGGCGAGCAGTTCGCCGTGCACCACCGACGCGACCACCAGGGCCGGCGTGCCCACGCCCTGCCCCTCCGCACGGGCCACCAGCAGCCGGGAGAGCTGGTCCAGCCGGGCCGCGACCTCCTCCGCGTCCGGCGCGGGCGGCAGCACGGGCCGCGGCCCGACCGCGGCCTCGACCTCGACGCTCTCCACCGGTTCGAGCTCCAGCGGGAACAGCTCCTCGGCCCCCTCCCCAGCCCGGCGCGGCCGACCGGCGGCCGGGTCGGCGTCGCCGACCGCGAGCAGGTGCAGCCGTGCCAGCACCTGGAGCGGCGAGTGCCGCCAGACGCTGAGCAGCTGGCCCGCCTCGGCCGTGATCCGCAGGGCCGCGCCGACCGTACGGGCCTCGGCGTCGGCGCTGAAGTCGGTGCGCCGCCGGACCTCCTCCAAGGGCCAGTCGGCCCCGGCCACGGCCGCCGACGCGCGGGCGCCGCGCAGCGCGGACTCGGAGGTGACCTCGGCCGCGCGGCGGCGCATCACCCGGTGGCCGTAGAGCCGGTCGACGGCCTTGCGCACCTCGGCCACCGCGTCGGGCACCCCGGGGAGCTGGGCCAACGGGGCGAGGGGATCTGTTCCAGTGCTCACCTACCCGAGAGTAATGAACGGGCGGCCTCTCCCGGAACAGCAACCCCGCATCACCCGTTAGAGGCAATCCTCACTTCCCTCCCCCGGTGGACCCCAAACCCCGGCTAGCATGGCCACTATCTGAGACGATAACGATTTCCAATTAGGGGGCGCCCCCACCTGCGCACCCCTGAGCACGCGGCCCTCCCCCAGGGCCCAGAGCGAGAGCCGGAGCCCCAGATGAAGATCGCCTTCGTCGGTAAGGGCGGCAGCGGGAAGACCACGCTGTCCGCACTGTTCATCCGCCACCTGGCCGCCATCGGCCGACCGGTGATCGCCGTCGACGCCGACATCAACCAGCACCTCGGCCCCGCACTCGGCCTGACGGATGCCCAGGCGGCCGACCTGCCCTCGCTCGGCGCGCACCTGCCGGAGATCAAGGAGTACCTGCGGGGCAGCAACCCGCTGATCCGTTCGGCCGACGAGATGATCAAAACCACGCCGCCCGGGCGCGGTTCGCGCCTGCTGCGGATCGTCGAGGAGAACCCGGTCTACGCCGCCTGCGCCCGCCCGATCGCCCTCGACGAGGGCTCGGTCCGGCTGCTGGCGACCGGTGCGTTCACCGAGGAGGACCTCGGGGTGGCCTGTTACCACTCCAAGGTCGGCGCGGTGGAACTGCTGCTCAACCACCTGCTGGACGGCCCGGACGAGTACCTGGTCACCGACATGACGGCCGGCTCGGACTCCTTCGCCTCCGGGCTGTTCACCCGCTTCGACCTCACCTTCCTGGTGGCCGAACCCACCCGCAAGGGCGTCTCGGTCTACCGCCAGTACAAGGACTACGCCCGGGACTTCGGCGTGCAGCTCCGGGTGATCGGCAACAAGGTGCAGGGCCCGGACGACCTGGCGTTCCTGCGCCGCGAGGTCGGCGACGACCTGCTCACCACCTTCGGGCAGTCGGACTGGGTACGCCGACTGGAGCAGGGCGCCGAGCCGCCGTTGAAGTCGCTGGAACCGGCCAACCGGGCCGTGTTGGAAGAGCTGCGGACCGAGACCGAAGCGGCGTACGGGCTGCGCGACGAGCACCGCTACACCGAGCAGGCGGTGCTCTTCCACCGGCGCAACGCGGAGAGTTGGGCCAACGCCAAGGTCGGCATCGACCTGGCGACCCAGGTGGACGAGGGCTTCGTCCTCGGCGGAATCCCGAGCGACCTCCCGGGCGGACTCCCGAACGGCCTTCCGAGCGGACTGCCGGCCGGAGCCCCCGTCTGACACCACCGCGCGGCTCCGCGCACGGCACCGCCACCGACCGGACGGGCCGCGGCCTCCCCCTCACCCCGGGGGAGGCCGCGGCCCGTTCGCCGTTCCGACCCCACCCCAGCCGACCGTCCAGGACCGCCCCGGGAGCGCCCAGGGGCCGCCCCGAGCCTCCCACCAGCAGATTCCCGTCCGTTCGAACACCACCCAATGGAGTGAACCAGCGATTTTCCGCTTCCCTCCGAGAACGACGCTGTGCAAAGCTTTCATTACCCTCGGTTTACCGAGTCTTGATGGCCCGTCCCGACGGCCCTCGGCGAGACATCCCGCACCTCGCCCTGGCCCCTGGCGGGCCCCGATGGTCGACGCCGGCCGGTGACACCCGCATTCCCCGCCGCGCCCACGCCATCCCGCCACACCGTCGCGACCCACGACAGCCGATCCGCCCCGGAGCCCCACCCCGGACTCACCACCGGACCTGACTGCGTTCGTTCCCCCGGACAGACGGGAAGACCATGACCCTCGACATCTCCAGCGCACCCATCGCCTCCGACACCACCGACCACGCGCCACCCGGCCCCGGCTCCCGGGCCCGGTGGGCCCAGGACCTCTCCGCCTCCGTGGTGGTCTTCCTGATCGCCGTGCCGTTCTCCCTCGGCATCGCGCTCGCCACCGGCGCCCCGCTCACCGCCGGGCTGGCGGCCGCGGCCGTGGGCGGCATCGTGGTCGGGCTGTGCGGCGGCACCCCGCTCATGGTCAGCGGCCCCTCAGCCGCACTGACCGTGATCACCGCCGGGCTCATCGCCCAGTACGGCTGGCGGGCCACCTGCGCCATCACCCTCGCCGCCGGACTGCTCCAACTCCTGCTCGGCGCACGCCGGGTGGCCCGGACGGCACTCGCGGTCTCACCCGCGATCGTGCACGGCATGCTGGCCGGGGTCGGGCTGACCATCGCCATCGCCCAGCTGCACGTCGTCCTCGGCGGCTCCCCGCAGAGCTCGGCGTTCGCCAACCTGCTCGCGCTGCCGGGGCAGTTGGCCGGTCCGCACCCACCCGCCCTGCTGGCCGGCTCGGTGACCGTGGCCGTGCTGCTGGGCTGGCCCAGGCTCGACCGACTCCCGGGCCGCGCAGGCGAGTTCGGTGCCCGCCTGACCAAGGTGCCCGGCCCGCTGGCCGCCGTGGCCGTCGCCACCGCACTCGCCCTCGCCCTGGACCTGCAGCTCGCCCACATCGAACTGCCCGCCTGGCAGCCGCACTCCCTGGTGCCCGCGCTGCCGCACGGTTCGCTCGCCGGGGTGCTCGCCGCCGTCCTGACCGTCACCGCCGTCGCGAGCGTGGAGTCGCTGCTGTCCGCCGTGGCGGTGGACCGGATGTCCCAGCGCACCGGCGACCTCGACCGCGAGCTGCGCGGGCAGGGCCTCGCCAACCTGGTCAGCGGGCTGGTCGGCGGACTGCCGATCGCCGGCGGCGCCGTCCGCAGCACGGCCAACGTCCGGGCCGGCGGGCAGAGCCGATGGGCCTCGGTCATGCACGGAGCCTGGGTGCTCGTGGCCGCACTGGCGCTGACCGGTGGGCTGCGCCGGATCCCGCTGGCCGCACTGGCCGCGCTGGTGCTGGTGGTCGGGCTGCAGATGGTGAGCTTCGCGCACATCCGCAACGTGCACCGGCACCGCGAGTTCCCGGTCTACCTGACCACCCTGCTCGCCGTGGTGGCCTTCGGCGTGCTGTGGGGCGTCGGCCTCGGTGCCGCCACCGCCGTCCTGCTCGCGCTCTACCGGCTCACCCGGGCCCATGTGGACGTCGCGACCGGCCCCGACGGCTCGGTCACCGTCCAGACCCACGGTCCGCTCACCTTCACCGCCGTCCCCCGGCTGAGCCGGGCGCTGGCCGGGATCCCCGCGGGCGCCGAGGTCACCGTGGTGCACGACGGCTCCTTCCTGGACCACGCCGCCTACGAGACACTGCACGACTGGCGGACGGGGCACCAGGCCGCGGGCGGCCAGGTCTCGCTGGTGACGCGGCGCCAGGACGACGAGGTGCTCGACCCCGACGGCACCGTCCGCGCGGGCAGTTCACCGGGCCCGCACCGCTGCCGGGCCTGGACGCCCTGGGGCGGCCACCACTGCATCGAGCAGCAGGAGGACCCGCACGGCCGGCTGCTGGACGGCGTCCGGGTGTTCCAGCAGCACACCGCTCCGCTGGTCAGGCCCGAACTCGCCCGACTGGCCCGGGAAGGGCAGACGCCGTCCCAGCTCTTCCTGACCTGCGCGGACTCCCGGATGGTGACCAGCATGATCACCAACAGCGGGCCGGGCGACCTCTTCACCGTCCGGAACGTCGGCAACCTGGTGCCGGCCCCGTTCGAGCCCGGGGCGGCCGACGACTCGGTGGCCGCCGCGGTGCAGTACGCGGTCGAGGCGCTGGAGGTGCGCTCGATCACGATCTGCGGCCACTCCGGCTGCGGCGCGATGAAAGCCCTGCTGGACGGCGTGCACGAGCGCCCCGGGTCACCCACCCCGCTGACCCGATGGCTGCGCAACGGCCGCGGCTCGCTGGACCGGCTCCGACGGGCCCCGGCCGAGTTCGCCGACCGGCCGGTCGTGGACCTCGCGGAGCAGCTCTGCATCACCAACGTGGTGCAGCAGTTGGACCAGCTGATGGCGAACCCCGCGGTGGAGCGCCGGGTCGAGGAGGGCACCCTGCGCCTGGTCGGGATGTACTTCGACTTCGCCACCGCCCAGGCCTACGTCCTGGACCGCGCCGCCGGGACGTTCAGCCCGGTCGAGGCCCGGCCGGACGGCGATTCTGCCGAACGGGTGAGGAACGACGCCCGGATTGCAGCCGCCGGCAGCGAGGAGGGGCCCCAGCTGGCCGCCTGAGAGCCGGGCCCGTGTCTCCCGCCGGGCGGGCCGGGACACGGGCCCTCCGGCCGCCGCGCGGCCTGCCGCCTCCGGGCGGCGGGCCGCGCGGAGGTCGCGCCGTGGTCGGGCAGTGGTCGGGCCAGGGCCGAGCGGCGGTCGAGCCGGGGTCGTCGCCGTGACCATCACCATGACCGTCATCGACAGTCATCGCCGCCGTGACCGGCACCATGATCACCACCGTGACCGGAACCACAGTCGTGCGATCGTCGTACGACGATCGGCCCACCGTACGGCCGAATCGGCGATCGACCGTTCGACGATCGGTCAAAGGTCTACACCAATTGCAGGGAGCCTCTTGTCAACTGGCCCATTCGCCTGGTGAGCTGTGCGCTGGGACACACGGGACAATCCCCACCCGCGGGATCGCCCCAGATCATGACTCGATGAGGAGTGCGCGTTGAGCAACGAGAGCCTGGCCAACCTGCTCAAGGAGGAGCGGCGTTTCGCCCCGCCGGCAGAGCTCGCCGCAGCGGCCAACGTCACCGCGGCCGCGTACGCCCAGGCCTCCGAGGACCGTCTGGGCTTCTGGGCCGAGCAGGCCCGCCGCCTGAGCTGGGCGGTCGAGCCGACCGAGACGCTCGACTGGTCCAACCCGCCCTTCGCCAAGTGGTTCGCCGACGGCAAGCTCAACGTGGCCTACAACTGCGTTGACCGCCACGTCGAGAACGGCCTCGGCGACCGGGTCGCCATCCACTTCGAGGGCGAGCCCGGCGACAGCCGCTCGATCACCTACGCCCAGCTCAAGGACGAGGTCTCGCAGGCCGCCAACGCGCTGCTGGAGCTCGGCGTCCGCAAGGGCGACCGGGTCGCCGTCTACCTCCCGATGATCGCCGAGGCGGTCGTCGCGATGCTCGCCTGCGCCCGGATCGGCGCCACCCACTCGGTGGTCTTCGGCGGCTTCTCCGCCGACGCCGTCGCCTCCCGCATCCAGGACGCCCAGGCCAAGCTCGTCATCACCGCCGACGGCGGCTATCGCCGGGGCAAGGCCTCCGCGCTCAAGCCGGCCATCGACGAGGCGCTCACCAAGGTCGACGGCGTCGAGCACGTCCTGGTGATCCGCCGCACCGAGCAGGAGATCGCCTGGACCGAGGGCCGCGACGTCTGGTGGCACGAGATCACGGCGCGTCAGTCCACCGAGCACGCCCCCGAGGCGCACGACGCCGAGCACCCGCTGTTCATCCTCTACACCTCGGGCACCACCGGTAAGCCCAAGGGCATCCTGCACACCTCGGGCGGCTACCTCACCCAGGCCAGCTACACCCACCACGCGGTCTTCGACCTCAAGCCGGAGACCGACGTCTACTGGTGCACCGCCGACATCGGCTGGGTCACCGGCCACTCGTACATCGTCTACGGCCCGCTCTCCAACGGCGCCACCCAGGTCATCTACGAGGGCACCCCGGACACCCCGCACCAGGGGCGGTTCTGGGAGATCGTCCAGAAGTACGGCGTGACGATCCTCTACACCGCGCCGACCGCGATCCGCACCTTCATGAAGTGGGGCGACGACATCCCCGCGAAGTTCGACCTGTCCTCGCTGCGGGTGCTGGGCAGCGTCGGCGAGCCGATCAACCCCGAGGCGTGGGTCTGGTACCGCGAGCACATCGGCGGCGGCAAGGCGCCCATCGTCGACACCTGGTGGCAGACCGAGACCGGCGCCATGATGATCAGCCCGCTGCCGGGCGTCACCGAGACCAAGCCGGGCTCGGCCCAGCGCGCCCTGCCGGGCATCGCGGCCACCGTGGTGGACGACGAGGCCAACGAGGTCCCGAACGGCTCCGGCGGCTACCTGGTGCTCACCGAGCCGTGGCCGTCCATGCTCCGCACCATCTGGGGCGACGACCAGCGCTACATCGACACCTACTGGTCGCGCTTCGAGGGCCGCTACTTCGCCGGTGACGGCGCCAAGAAGGACGAGGACGGCGACATCTGGCTGCTCGGCCGGGTGGACGACGTCATGCTGGTCTCGGGCCACAACATCTCCACCACCGAGGTCGAGTCGGCCCTGGTCGGCCACCCGTCCGTGGCGGAGTCCGCCGTGGTGGGCGCCGCCGACCCCACCACCGGCCAGGCCATCGTCGCGTTCGTGATCCTGCGCGGCGGCGCCACCGAGAGCCCCGAGCTGGTCGAGGAGCTGCGCGCCCACGTCGGCCGCACGCTCGGCCCGATCGCCAAGCCGAAGCAGATCAAGGTCGTCGGCGAGCTGCCGAAGACCCGTTCCGGCAAGATCATGCGCCGTCTGCTGCGCGACATCGCCGAGGGCCGCGAGGTCGGTGACACCACCACCCTCGCCGACAGCACGGTGATGAGCCAGATCCAGGCCCAGCTGCCGCCGCACGGCAACGGCAACAACGGCTGATCGAGGCGTCAGAAGCCTTTCAGAAGCCTTACGGAGCGGGGCCCCGGGCGGTGAACACCACCCGGGGCCCCGCTCCGTCACGCCGTCATGCCGTACGGGGCTCACCCCTCCGCCGCTGCGGCACCGGCCAGGGTGCGCAGGGTCTCGTACGCGCCCTGGACCATGCCCCGGCCGCGCAGGGCCCGCACTCCCGTCCCTGCTCCGACCAGCACCGCCAACCCGACCTGGGCCTGCGGACTGAACCCGACGAAGGCGCTGAACCCCCGGGTCGACCCGGCCTGGAAGACCAGTTCCTCAGCGCCCTCCCCCTCCCCCTCAGCGCCCTCCCCCTCGGCCGGCACCCCCACCGCGCCGACCGCCGCACCGCCGTCACCGTCCGCGCCGCCCCCGCCCGGCCCGCCGCCCGGCCCACCGCCCGGCCCCCACTGGTTCCAGCCCAGGCAGAGCCGAGTACCGCCCCGGAGCCGCCCCACCCTCGGCCGACGGACCTCGCCGAGCGCCGTGCGCAGCGCCGCCGCGTCGGCCCGCCCGGGCAGCAGGACGGCGTCCAGTGACAGGTGCGCCTGGAGGTAGCGGAGCAGGTCGTCCGCGGTGGAGCGCAGGGCCGAGGCTCCCGGCAGGGCGGGCAGCCGGAAGGACGGCACCCACCGGCCGCGCCGGTATCCGCTGACGTCCTCCCGGCCGGGGCCGCTGGAGGTGTCCACCAGGCCGAGCGGCCCGCAGATCCGGGCGGCCAGCAGGTCGTCGTAGCGCTGTCCGGCCGCGTTGGCCAGCAGCAGTCCGAGCAGCCCGGAGCCGAGGTTGGAGTACCGCACCTGGGTCCCCGGGGTGCCCCGGACGGGGGTCCGTGACAGTGCGTCGAGCAGGTGGGTCGGCCCGAACGTGGCATACGGGCGGGTGTACCACCGGGGTGCCGCGGCCGGCAGCAGGCCGACCGGAAGTCGGGGCAGGCCGGAGGTGTGGGTGGCCAGGTGGAGCAGGGTGATCGGCCGCTCGTGCGGGTAGCCGGGGACGGCGTTCGCGGGGAGGTAACGGTCGATCGGGTCGTCGTAGCGGACCTCGCCGCGGGCGGCCATCTCGGCGAGCAGCAGTCCGGTGAAGGTCTTGGTCACGGACCCGAGCTCGAAGCGGGTGTCGGCGCGGACCGGGTGGCGGCCGGAGCGGTCGGAGTGCCCCCGGCAGGCGACTGTCCGCTCGTCGCCGCGGATCACCACGACGGCGACGCCGCCGTCCGGTCCTGCGGAGCGGAACAGCGGACGGAGCAGCCGCTCGAGGTCCGCCGGGATGTCCTCGGCGGCCTCCGCACGGAACTCCGGGTCGTCCGGGCGGAGCACCCGGCCGGCGCACCGGTCGGCGTCGGCGGGCTCCCCGGATAAGAGGGGTGGTTGGGGCAGGGTGGTGCCGCCACGGGGCATGGTCGTGCCTCCAGCAGGAACAGCGGGAACAGGAGGAACAGCAGGAAGGGCAGGAAGAGCAGGAACGGAAGGGGGCGCGCACCGGCCCGGATCGGGCAGGCGCCTGCGATCGACCTTAGGGAGCCGTTCACCCGACTGCACTCGGCCTGGGCCGTTCGGGTACCGGTCCATTGCTCCTCGGGAGTGCAGAAGCGGCCCGCAGGGCTTAAGTCCTTTACTAGGACAATCCGGATGTCACCCGAACGTCCCGTTAGACTGTTAAGGACGCATCAAGGCCCTTGACAGGATCCGCGGGGCGTCACAGGGCGCGCCGGGAAGTCTGGTCGGCAACTGCACCACCCGTGCATCCGTTTGCCGCTCCCAGCCCCAGGAGGTCCCCGTGACCGACCAGCCGCCCGCCCACGAGCCGACGACCCGCCGCCGGCAGTTCCTCGGCCGGCTGTCACTGCCCGAGCGCACCTTCGTCACCGACGCCCTGCGCACCGAGACGGTCGGCGGCATGCTGCTGCTGGCCGCCGCCGTGGTCGCACTGATCTGGGCCAACGTCTGGCCGAACGCGTACGAGAGCGTGCTCGACCACCGGATCGGCCCCTCCGCCCCGCTCCACCTCGACCTCACCCTGGCCAACTGGGCCAAGGACGGCCTGCTGACGGTCTTCTTCTTCGTGGCCGGAATCGAGCTCAAGCGCGAGTTCGTCGCGGGCGAGCTGCGCACCCCGAGCGCGGCGCTGCTGCCGGTGATCGCCGCCGTCTGCGGCGTCGCGCTGCCCGCGATCCTGTTCGCCCTGGTCAACTCCGGCAGCGGCGGCCACCCCGGCGGCTGGGCCATCCCGACCGCCACCGACATCGCCTTCGCCCTCGGGGTGCTGGCCGTGGTCGGCAGTCACCTGCCCTCCGCGCTGCGCGCGTTCCTGCTGACCCTGGCCGTGGTCGACGACCTGATCGCGATCCTGATCATCGCGGTCTTCTACAGCTCCGGGATCAAGTTCTGGGCACTCGGCCTGGCCTTCGCCGGCCTGGTGCTGTTCTGGTTCCTGCACCGGCGCGGGGTGAAGGGCTGGTACCTGTTCGTGCCGCTGGCTCTCGTGATCTGGGCGCTGATGCACGAGAGCGGCATCCACGCCACGGTCGCCGGCGTCGCGATGGGCCTGATGCTGCGCTGCCACCGCGAGGGCGACGAGCGGCACTCCCCCGGCGAGCACATCGAGCACCTGGTCCGCCCGCTCTCGGCCGGACTGGCCGTCCCGGTGTTCGCGCTGTTCGCGGCCGGGGTGACGATCTCCGGCCCGGCACTGCGCGAGGTGTTCACCCAGGCCGCCCCGCTCGGCATCGTGATCGGCCTGCTGGTCGGCAAGACGGTGGGCATATTCGGCGGCACCTGGCTAGCCGCCCGGTTCACCCGGGCCGAGCTGAACCCCCAGCTCAAGTGGGCCGACCTGTTCGCCGTCTCGGTGCTCGCCGGGATCGGCTTCACCGTCTCGCTGCTGATCAGCGAACTGGCGTTCCCGGACGACCTGGCGCTGGCCGACCGCTCCAAGACGGCCGTCCTGGTCGGCTCGCTGCTCTGCGCGGTGGTCGCCACCGCGCTGCTCAAGCTGCGCAACCGGCACTACCGCGCCCTGTGCGAGGAGGAGGACCGGGACGAGGACGGCGACGGCATCCCGGACGTCTACCAGCAGGACGACCCGGCCTGGCGGGCCCGTACCGCCGACCCGGCGACGCTCGCCGAGGCACCCCGGCCCCTGCCGGGCGAAGGCCCCGGTACCGACCGCTGAGCCCCGCCGGCTCGGCGGCCAACGCGTCGAGCCCCGCCAACGGACCCCGCCGAACCCCACCGAGGGACCCCGCACCGCACCCCGCAGCCGCCTTCCGAAGCCCGGACACGTCCCTCCGGCGGGGCCCCGGAGTGGTGTCCGACTGACCGGTAGGGGCATGATTCTGAGCTGTCGACACACCACTGACGCCTCCGGACCCCCCACCGGCCCCGGAAACCGCGCACCGCGACGGCGTCACGCCGCAACAGCCGCAGAGGAGAACCGCTGATGCCCACAGGAGCCGCAGACCCGTCCAGCAACGGCCGGGCGCCCTACGAGGGCGAGCGTTCGGTGGGGCAGCTGTTCGCGGCGGCCACCGCCGACCTGAGCGCCCTCGTCCACGACGAGATCGCGCTCGCCAAGTCCGAGATCAAGGCAGACGTCAAGCGCGGCGTCTCCGGCGGTGTCTCGGTCGCCGTCGCCGCCGTAGTGCTCCTGTTCTCCGTCCCGATGCTGAGCGCCGCGTTCGCCTTCGGCATCCACGCACTGGGTCTGTCGCTCGGCTGGTCCTTCCTCATCGTGGCGGGCGCCTACTGGGTGCTGGCCGCCATCCTCTTCGTGCTGGCGCGGCGCTTCTTCAAGAAGATCCAGAAGCCGGAGCGCACCATCGAGGGCGTCCAGCGGACCGCCGAGGTGCTGAAGAACGCCCGGCCGCGCCCGGCCACCCAGGAGGAGATCGACCGGGGCCTGGGCCGCATCCCGTAGCCGACCCCGCCCGTACGTGCCCGGACCCGCCCGCAGCGAGTGCCGGGCACGTGTCCTTCGCACGGATGTGACACGCTCTCGGTATGCCGCTCGACCAGAAGCCCGTTCCCGCGCAGCCGTCCGCCGTCTCCGGCCCCGCCTCGGGCCCCGGGGCCGGCCCGGAGGCCGGCGGGGGCGCCGCCGTCCCCGGACGGTCCGACGACGCCGCTGCCGGGGCGTGGAGCATCCGGCAGTCCGGTCCGTGGACGCACCGCGACCTGGCGGCCAACGGTGCCCGTTTCCACATCACCGAGCTGGGCTCCGGCCCGCTGGTGCTGCTGGTGCACGGCTGGCCCGAGTACTGGTGGGCCTGGCGCCACCAGCTGACCGCGCTGGCCGAGGCCGGCTACCGCGCCGTGGCGCTCGACCTGCGCGGCATCGGCGGCAGCGACCGCACCCCGCGCGGCTACGACCCGGGCAACCTCGCCCTGGACATCACCGGGGTGATCCGCTCGCTCGGCGAGCGCCGCGCGCACCTGGTGGGGCACGCCTCCGGCGGCACCCTGGCCTGGGTGGCGGCGGTGATGCGCCCCTCGGTGATCCAGAGCCTCACCGTGGTCTCCGCGGCGCACCCCCGGGACCTGCGCCGGGCGCTGCTGACGGACCGCAAGCAGATCGCCGCCTTCGACCACGTCCTGGGCTTCCAGCGGCCGTGGATACCGGAACGCCGCCTGGTCGCCGACGACGCGGCGCTGGTGGGCCGCTACCTGGACGAGTGGACCGGGCCGAACAAGCTGGACGGAGCGTCGGTGCACGCGTACCGGCAGGCGATCCAGATCCCCAGCACCGCGCACTGCTCGATCGAGCCCTACCGCTGGCTGCTGCGCTCGATGGCCCGGCCGGACGGCATCCAGTTCGCCCGTCGGATGAAGAAGCCGATCACCGCGCCGACCCTGCACGTCCAGGGCGCCGCGGACCCGGTGCTGCTGTCGCACACCGCGCTGGGCGGCGGCGAGTACGTGGCGGCGCCGTACCGCTGGCGGCTGCTGCCGGGGGTCGGGCACTTCCCGCACGAGGAGGCTCCGGAGGAGTTCACCGCGGAGCTGCTGGACTGGGTCGGTCGCCACAAGGAGTGACGGCGGGAGGGCCCTTCCCAGGACTCCCGGAAGGGGCCGAAAGTCCCAACTCCCTTGATGTTACGCTCATATGACATGCGCATGGGCCAGGTTCGGCGCACCAGAGGCGGTTACTCCCTCCGGCCCAGGGGCATCCATTCCGGTATGACCTGGATGCCCGATCGCGACGACGCCCCGCGCGGCCGACGCCACAACAGTCCCCAGCGCCCCGCACACCTCCCCGACTGGGCGGAGGACCTCGGCTTCGAGGGCCTCGACCGCCGCCAGCGCGGGGCGCAGCGGCAGATGGGCATCCCGCGGATCCTCGGCCGGCGCGCCCGCTGGGTGGGCGCACGGCTGCGGCGCGAGACCTGAGGCCCCGCGCCGCTCCGGCCTGACGTACGACGTCCGGGCGGCCGGTCAGTTCCGCACGGAGGTCGTACGGCGGCCGGTCAGTTCACGATCTGCGGTGACAGCGCCGTGAACCAGAGCAGCACGAAGGTCGCCACCGACATGATCGGCACCAGCACCTTGGTCTCGACGTTGTTGCCGCTGCGCTTGATCAGCACGATCTCGTAGCGCTCCTTGTGCGGCCACAGCAGCGGCGCGCCCTTCTTGGTCAGGCAGTCGCCCAGCAGGTGCGCCAGCGTGCCCAGCCCGACGGCGTACGGCAGCCAGCCGGGCGCGTTGGGCATCCAGGTGTTCATCCCGAAGGTGCCGAGCGCGGCCAGGCCTATGACGGTGATCCACGCCTCCGGGCCGCTGCTCGGCGGGCAGAGCCGCAGCGCCTTTATCGCCAGTGCCAGGAGGAAGAACGTCACCGTGAGGGTGAAGTAGCGACCCAGGAAGGTGACGCCGGCCCAGGTGCCGCCGCCCATCAGCGCGACGAACAGCAGCGAGTGGGTGGCGTGCCGGTGCCCGCCGGAGGCCCAGGCCACGAAGCGGCAGAGCGCCTTGGAGAGCGGGCCGAGGAAGTTGGCGATCGAACCGTCGTGGTGGTCGAGGTCCGGCAGCAGTGCCGCGCCCGCGCACAGCACCGTGCCCATCAGTATGTCCGCCGGCTGGAGCGTGGTGTGCAGCAGCAGCGGGGGCAGGAAGGGGGCGGAGGCCGCGTACAGCATCGCCCCACTCACCGCGTGCGAATGACCCATCATCGGACTACCACGACCTCCCGTTGACTCACTCCGGGACGGCAACCCGGTTGAGCCGAACGGGTGAGCGCGGCCGAGGCTACCAGGGCGGCCTGACGGCACGACGGATCCCGCACCGGCGGGCCCCACGGTTTCTGAACGCGCCCTGGGAGCGCGGCCTCAGCGCTTGCCCTCGGAGTGCGGCCTCAGAGCGCGCAGCCCTGGGTGTCCACCCGGCCGCTCGCGCTGCTGCCCGCCGTCGCGTCCTCGCGCACCTCGGCCGAGGTCAGCACGTACCCGGTGTCGGCGCTGTCCAGGGACTTGGCGAACACCACGCCGTACACCTGCCCGTCCGGGGTGAGCAGCGGGCCGCCGCTGTTGCCCTGGCGGACCAGCGAGCGCACCGAGTAGACGTCCCGGACCACCTGGCCGCGGTGGTAGATGTCCGGGCCGTTGGCCTGGATCCGGCCGCGGATGCGGGCGGGCTGGACGTTGAAGGCGCCGTTCTCGGGGAAGCCCGCGACGATCGCGCTGTCGTTGGTCCTCGCCTCGCCCGCGAAGGTCAGCGGGGGCGCGTTGAGCTTGGGCACGTCCAGGACGGCGATGTCCCGCTGCCAGTCGTAGCGGACCACCGTGGCGTCGTACAGCTGGCCGACGCCGCCGATCTGCACGGTCGGCTCGTCGACGCCGCCCACCACGTGGGCGTTGGTCATCACCCGGTGCGGGGCGAAGACGAAGCCGCTGCCCTCCAGGGTCTTGCCGCAGGAGGTCGCGGTGCCGACCACCTTGACCAGGCTCTGCCGCGCCCGGGCCACCGCCGGGCTGTTGGCCAGCGCCGGGTCCGGGGTGTCGACCTGGGTGATCGGCTCGTGCTCGAAGGGGTTGAAGACCTGCGGGAAGCCGTTGCGGGCGAGCACCTTGGAGAAGTCGGAGAACCAGTTCGGCGCGTCACCCGGCAGCGCCTCCTGGACGCCGCTGAGGATCGCCGAGGAGCGGACCTGCTTGGAGACCGTCGGCAGGGACGTGCCGGCCAGCGCGGAGCCGATCAGCCAGGCGACCAGCAGCATCGAGATCACGTTGACCACCGCGCCGCCGGACGCGTCCAGCACCCGGGCCGGACGGCGGTCGATGTGGCCGCGCAGCTTCCAGCCGTAGTGCGCGGTGACCGCCTGGCCGATCGCGGCGCAGACGATCACCACCACCACGGCCACCACCGAGGCCGTGGTGCCGGGGCTGAGGTGGTCGAGCAGCAGCGGCAGCAGCTGGACGGCCAGCAGGCCGCCGCCGAGGAAGCCGACGAGCGACAGGACGCCCACCACGAAGCCCTGCCGGTAGCCCGAAATGGCGAATCCGACGGCGGCGAGGACCAGCAGCACATCCAGCACGTTCACTCCGACACCCTCCCACGCTTCGCGACCGTGCCGCGCCGACGGTCCGTCACGAGCTGTCGGCGCCGCCGCCCGGCAGGGCCCGGGAGTGTTCGAGGTCGCCCTGGACGAGCGCCAGGGCGTCGTCCGAGAGGTCGACGACCCGGGACGGGTCCCACGGCCGCTCCAGCCCGCTGTGGTGCAGCACCCGGTCGATCACCCCGGCGGTGAACCCCCAGACCAGCCGCCCGGCCACCGCGAAGGCCGGCCCGACGTGCCCGGACGGGTGCCGCAGCCGGACCCGGTTCGCCGGGTCGGCGAGGTCGGTGATCGTCACCCGGAACACCGCGCCGGTCTCGCCCTGGTCCACCGGCCGCACCGGCGACTCCTCGCGCCACCAGCCCAGCACCGGGGTGACCACGAAGCGGCTCACCGGGATGTACAGCCGGGGCAGCGCGGCGAAGACCTGCACCCCGGCCGGGTCCAGGCCGGTCTCCTCCCAGGCCTCGCGCAGCGCCGCCGCGATCGGGCCGGAGCCGTCCGGGTCACCGTCCTCCGGGTCCAGCGCGCCGCCCGGGAAGGACGGCTGGCCGGCGTGCGAGCGCAGCGAGCGGGCCCGCTCGATCAGCAGCAGGTCCGGCCCGTCCGGGCCCTCGCCGAACAGCATCAGCACCGCCGCCGCCCGACCGCCCTCGCTCGGCGGCAGGAAGCGGCTCAGCTGCTCCGGCAGCACCCGCTCGGCCGCGTCCCGGACCGGCTCCAGCCAGCCCGGCAGGCCGCTCCGCTCGATGGCTCCCCCGATCACGCGTCCACCCCCAGGTCCGCGACCCGCCCCTGGTGGGCGGCCGCATCAGCGCGGGCGGCGGCCTCGCCGGGGAAGTCCGACGGCGGCTTGAGCCGCTGGCCGGGCTGACCGCCCATCTCGTACTTGAGCAGCTTGCGGGCCTTCTCCGGATCCAGCTCGCCCTCCCCGTACGCGGGGCAGAGCGGCGCGATCGGGCAGGCCCCGCAGGCGGGCTTCTGGGAGTGGCAGATCCGGCGGCCGTGGAAGACCACGCGGTGCGACAGCATCGTCCACTCCGACTTCGGGAAGATCTCGGCGACGGCCAGCTCGACCTTCACCGGGTCCTCCTCGGTGGTCCAGCCGAACCGGCGGGCCAGCCGCCCGAAGTGGGTGTCCACGGTGATGCCGGGCACTCCGAAGGCGTTGCCGAGCACCACGTTGGCGGTCTTGCGACCGACCCCGGGCAGAGTCACCAGATCGGCCAGCCGGCCCGGGACCTCACCGCCGAACTCGTCGCGCAGCGCGGTCGAGAGGCCGATCAGCGACTTCGCCTTGTTCCGGAAGAAGCCGGTCGGGCGGATGATCTCCTCCAGCTCCTCCGGGTTCGCCGCCGCCATGTCCTCGGGCGTCGGGTACTTCGCGAACAGCACCGGGGTGGTCTGGTTCACCCGCAGGTCGGTGGTCTGCGCCGACAGCACGGTGGCCACCAGCAGCTGGAACGGGTTCTCGAAGTCCAGCTCCGGGTGGGCGTACGGGTACAGCTCCGCCAGCTCGCGGTTGATCCGCCGGGCCCGCCGCACCATCGCCAGGTGCGACTCGGGCTTCCTCGGCTTCACCGCCGCCGTCTTCGCGGCCGGCTTCGCGGCCTTCGCGGCCTTCGCGGCCCGCTTCACGGGCGGCTTCGCTGCTGCCTGGTTCACGTCCGGCTTCACGTCCGGCTTCAAGGCCGACTTCACGGCCTGCGTCGCGGCCGGATCGGTCGCGGTCTTCCGGGCCTTGCTCTCTGCCATGCACGAAGGCTACGCCGCCCGGCGGACCGCTTGGGGCCGATCAAGGACGGAAGAAGTGACGAACGAAGTGACGGAGGAAGTGAGGGAGGAAGTGAGGGAAGAAGCGGCTGCCGGGGCGGGTGGCGTTCAGCGCAGGGTGCGGCCGATGGTGCCCTCAAGGGTGTTGAGCAGGCCGGCCAGGGCCTCGGCGAGGCGGTCCTGCTCGTCGGGGGTGAGGCCGGAGAGCAGGGCGCGGTCGTAGGCGACGAGCTCCTGGACCAGGCCGTCGACCAGCTCCCGCCCGGCGTCGGTGAGCGAGAGGTGGGCGACCCTGCGGTCCCGGTCGTCGGTACGGCGGCTGACCAGCCCGCGCTCCTCCAGCAGCCGCAGGCGCTTGGTGACGGCGGCACCGGAGGCGAAGCTCTCGCGGGCCAGCTGGGTGGGCGTCAGCTCGACCTCGACCCGGCGCAGGGCGCCGAGGATGTCGAACTCGGCGCGGGTGAGGCCGGCCCGGGTGAGCGGGTCGGGCGTCTGCTGGAGCAGCGCGGCGCAGCGGTTGATCCGGCCGAGGACGGCGATCGGGCCGGTGTCCAGTCCCGGGTACGCGCGCTCCCACTGGCGCAGCACACCTGCGACGACGTCCTCCACGTGCGCTGCTCCCGTTCTGCGACCGACCGTCCGTCGATCCTAGGGCGTCTCTTCGGACTCCCGCCGTCCGCCCGCCCGGCAGGCGGCAGTTCGGAGCAGGCCCTCGGACGTGTCCGGCGTGCCGCGTCGCGCCAGGAGGGCCGCCAGCAGGTGGTGGGCGTGCTGCTCGGTGTCGGCGGTGCGGCGGTGCGGGAGGGCGGGGCGGCGCCATTCACCGGTGGCGGTGTCGGCGGCCTCGCGCAGTTCCAGCAGGGCGGTGGCCAGTCCGGTCCGGGCCGCCAAGGCGTCGGAGCCGACGGCCGCAGCGGCGGCGACCGCCGCCCGGGCCTCCCGGGCGGCGGTCTCGGCCCCGGCCAGGGCGCGGGACAGCCGGGTGGCGGTGCGGCGGTTGGTGACCAGCAGGCAGGCGGCGAGGCCGGTGAGCGCGCCCACGCAGGTGTCCAGCCAGCGGTCGGCGACCAGGGTCCGGGCGGGCTGGAGGCCCGCGAACTCGGTCATCAGCAGGGCCATCGGGGTGACGAAGACGGTGGCCAGCCAGTAGCTGCGGGCGATCGTCGCCTCGGCGCCGAACTGGCACAGCAGCCCCAGCCCGATCATCGCCGGCTGCCCCGAGTGGGCGAGGGGCAGTGCGGCGGTGAACAGCACCAGGCCGATCAGGTTGCCCAGCACCCGCTGCAGCGCGCGCTGCCAGGAGAGCGTGCTGTTGGCCTGGAACACCGAGGCCGCGGTGACCACCGCCCAGTAGGGGCGGCCGACGCCGAGGGCCAGCGAGAGCCACCCGGCGGCGGCGCAGCCCACCGCGACCCGCAGGGCGATCGGCAACAGCGCCGAGCCCGGCCCCAACGCCCGACGCAGTGCCCGGCGCAGCGGCGGGCGGGGGCCAGGGCGGGAGCCGGGGCGGTGGGCGCGCAGTTCGGCGGCCTCGGCCTCGGTGAGGTCGAGCAGCGGCAACCGACGGCCCCGGCGCAGGTCACGGGCCCAGGCCTCGTACCGCTCGGCGACGGCGGCGGCAGCGGAGTCGTCGGCCCGCCCGGCGGGCGCGGCCAGGGCCGACTCCGCGCGGACGAGCAGCCGCTCGGGCGCGTCGCCGAGGGTGCGCCACCGCGCCGGGGAGGAGAGGGCGAGGCTCTGCCGGGCCGCGGCGACCGCGCCGACCAGTGCGGTGCGGGCGGCCGCGTCCGGGGTGCCGGGCGCGGTGCGGGCCAGCCGGGCGGCGGCCTCCAGCGCGCGGGCGGTGGCGATCCGCTCGGGCCCGTACGGGCGCAGTAGCGCGGGGGCCATGCCGACCAGCCAGGCCAGTGCGGCGCCGAGCGCGGTGAGCGCCAGATGCGGCGGGAGGTCGGTGGGGTGCTGCGGGACGAACGCGCAGCTGGCGGTGGTGAAGGTGATGATCAGGCTGCCGGGCGGGCCGATCCGGGCGGCGTCGCAGCCCAGCTTGTGCAGCGCGGCAAGCACGGCCGCGACCGCGACCAGCACCACGGCGTCGCGGGTCAGCGCGGCGGCGGTGAGGGCGGCGGCGGTGCTGAGCAGGGTGCCGAGCAGCACGCCGGCCAGGGTGCGGGCCCGGGCCCGGTAGGGCAGGCCGTGGCCGTACAGCGCGCCGAGGCCGCCGGCCGAGGTGTAGAGCGCGAGGTCGAGTCGGCCGAGGGCGAGCAGGGTGAGGTTGAGGAGGCCGAGGGTCACCACGGCGCTGAGCGCGGGCTTGTGCCAGATGTCCCCGGGCGGGCCGACCCGGAGGGCCTGCCGGAACTGGGCGGGTGTGGCCATGAAAAAAGATTAGCAGGTAATTTACCCGTGAAATACTTGCTCGTGGGACCGGGCACATGTGTTTCCCGGGAGCGACGAGTTCTGCGGCGAGCCCCGGCCCGCGCCCCCTGAACCCCCGTCCACCTCCGCGTCCTAGTCTTCCCACGGGCCGACCGTCGAGAAGATCGAGGAAAGAGGAAGCATGCACGGGGACTTCAAGGACTTCGCGGACATTCCCACCACCACCCTGGCCGATGTCCTCGGCCGTGCCCAGGTCACGGACATCGGCCTGCGCCCGCTCTGGGCGGGCATGCCCCGGGTGGCCGGACCGGCCTTCACCGTGCAGTGCCCGCCCGGCGACAACCTGATGCTGCACGCGGCGATCTACCGGGCCGAGCCCGGCTCGGTGATCGTGGTGGAGTCCGGCGACCTGGACTACGCGCTGGCCGGCGGCAACGTCTGTGCCGTGGCGCAGCGCCGGGGCGTCGCCGCCTTCGTGGCCGACGGGCTGATCCGCGACCTCGGCGAGGTACGGGAGTTGGGCTTCCCGGTGGTCGCCCGGGGCGTCATCCCGATCCCCGGGGCCAAGAAGCAGTTGGGCACCCACGGCGCCCCGGTGCGCTGCGGCGGCGTGCTGGTGGCCGCCGGCGACATCGTGGTGGCCGACGAGGAGGGCGTCGTGGTGGTGCCCGCCGCCGAGCGGGCGAGGGCCCTGGAGGCGGCCCGGGCGAAGCTGGCCAAGGAGTCCGCCGAGACCCTGGACGACTGGGAGGCCGCCCACCACGCCCGGATCGAGCAGAGCCTGGCCGAGCTGGGCTTCACCGGGTAAGGGGTCAGTACAGCCCGTTCAGCTCCCCGAAGCCGAGCGCCCCGTCGAGCTCCGTCAGCGTCCCGGCGCCGAGCAGCTCGACGGCGGCCCGGTGGGCCGTGGTGTACGCGGCCTGGGCGAGGCCGGTACCGACGCTGACTCGCCGCACCCCCGTGGCGGCGAGTTCGGCGACGCTCGGCCCGCCCGGCCCGGCCATCGCGTTCACCGGCAGCGGGGAGCGCCGGCACAGCTCGGCGAGCAGGTCGAGGTCCAGCAGCCCGGGGACGAACAGGCCGTCGGCGCCCGCCTCGGCGTAGGCCTCGGCCCGGACCAGCACGTCGTCGAGCCCGCCCAGTCCGAACAGGAAGACGTCGGTCCGGGCGTTGACCAGCAGCTCGGGCAGTCCGGCCGCCGCGGCCGCGGTACGGGCCGCGCGCAGCCGCTCGGCCTGCTCGGCCACCGGGAACAGCGGCCCGCCGACGGCCGTCGAGTCCTCCAGGTTGACCCCGGCCGCGCCGGCGCCGACCAGTTCGGTGACGGTCTCGGCCACGTCGGCGGGCAGCGGCCCGTAGCCGCCCTCGGCGTCGACGGTGACCGGCAGGTCCACCGCGGCGACGACCCGGCGGGCCGCCTCGACCGCCGCCGCCCGGTCCATCCGCTGGCCGTCGCCGTGCCCGAGCGACCAGGAGACGCCGCCGCTGGTGGTGGCGATGGCCCGGGCGCCGGCCGAGGCGATCACCGCGGCGCTGCCCGCGTCCCAGGCGTTGGGCAGGACGAGCACGCCCTCCGCGAGGAGTTCGCGCAGCCGCAGCGCCCGCTCGCGGGCCTCGGGGGTGGTGGACATGGTGGGTCACCGGCTTTCGTACGGAACGGTGGGAACGCAGGCATCCTGCGCCCCGCTCCGGGCCGGCCACCAGTGATTAAGCTGGGGCCGAATCTTCCGAAGGGGGCCGCGGCATGCGGACGGAACTCCACTTCTCCACCCAGGACTTGGCGCTGACCCGGTTCGCGGTCAGCCCGATGCAGGAGGTGGTGACCAGCCTGCGCGCGCTGGCCCGCTCCCCCGTCCCGGCGCTGCACCGCCGCTGGGCCGACCAGGTGCGCGAGCGGCTGGCCGCCGCCGGACTGGACCGGGGCCGACTGGCCGCGATGGTCCCGCCCGAGGGCCACCTGCCCGACTTCCTCAACCCCGCCCCGGCGGGCTGCTCGACCACGCTCGCCGAGGAGCTGTCCGCGATCACCGCGACCGACGCCGAGCAGGTCCGCGCCGACCTCGACATCCTGGCCGCCGAGGCCGGCGGCACGCTGCCCACCGCCCTGGAACCGCTGCACCGCGACCCGGCCGGCCAGCTGCCCCGGCTGGCCGCCGAGATCGAGGCGTACTGGGAGCTGGCACTCGCCCCGTACTGGGCCCGGATCAGCGCGCTGCTGGCCGCGGACGTCTTCCACCGCTCCCGGCAGGCCGCCGAACACGGCAGCGCGCGGATGCTGGACGACCTGCACGAGACGATCCGCTGGGACGGCACCGCGCTGCGCCTGGAGCACCGCCACTGCGCGGTGAACCGGCTGAACACCGCGGCCGGACTGCTGCTGGTGCCCTCGGCCTTCGCCTGGCCGCGGGTGCTCACCCGGGTGCTGCCGCCGGACCCGCCGCAGCTGGTCTACCCGGCGCGCGGCACGGCCGCGCTCTGGGAGGAGCGCCCGGGCTCGGCCGCGCGCACCGACGCGCTGGCCGCCGTCCTCGGCCGGTCCCGGGCCCAGTTGCTGGCCGAGCTGGACTCCCCGGCCTCGACCACCGAGCTGGCCCGCCGGACGGGGCTGTCCCCCGCCGCGGTCTCCCAGCACCTCACCGCCCTGCGTACGGCGGGCCTGACCAGCGCCCACCGGGCCGGGCACGCCGTCCTCTCCGCCCGCACCGCCGTGGGCGACTCCCTGTTCGATCCGGACGGACGGAAGTTCGACCGGGCGGCCGCCGCCGGACGCCCCGCCCCGTGACCCGCCGGTGCGAATGGCCCCGCACGGCACACCCGGACACACCCCCTCCTCATATGATCGGAGCGACATGCGCCATGCTTGGTGATGCAGAACACTGAACGGAAACTTGCGCCGGACGGCCCACCCGCCGGACGGCCGAGAAGGAGGAAGCACGTGGACGACGTTCTGCGGCGCGCCGCACTCTTCGCGGCACTCGACGACGAACAGGCCGGCGAGCTGCGCGCTTCCATGACCGAGGTCACCCTCGCCCGTGGTGAGTCGCTGTTCCACGAGGGCGACCCGGGCGACCGGCTGTACGTCGTCGCGGAGGGCAAGGTCAAGCTGCACCGCGCCTCGCCGGACGGCCGCGAGAACATGCTGGCCGTGCTCGGCCCCAGCGAGATGATCGGCGAGCTGTCGCTGTTCGACCCGGGCCCGCGCACCGCCACCGCCAGCGCGCTGACCGAGGTCAAGCTGCTCGGCCTCGGCCACGGCGACCTGCAGCCCTGGCTGCACGCCCGCCCCGAGGTCTCCATCGCGCTGCTGCGGGCCATCGCCCGCCGACTGCGCCGGACCAACGACGTGATGTCCGACCTGGTCTTCTCCGACGTGCCCGGCCGCGTCGCCAAGGCCCTGCTGGACCTCTCCCGCCGCTTCGGCGTGCAGTCCGAGGAGGGCATCCACGTCGCCCACGACCTCACCCAGGAGGAGCTGGCCCAGCTGGTCGGCGCCTCCCGCGAGACGGTCAACAAGGCGCTCGCCGACTTCGCCGGCCGCGGCTGGCTGAAGCTGGAGGCGCGCGCGGTGGTCCTGCTGGACGTCGAGCGGCTGTCGCGCCGCTCGCGCTGACGCTCCGAGCACCGCGAAGGGCCCGTCCGAGCCGGACGGGCCCTTCGGCGTTCCGGGATCAGCCCTGGTCCGGGATCAGCCCGTGATCCTCCAGGTACTCCAGCTGGGCCCGCACCGACAGCTCGGCGGCCGGCCAGAGCGCCCGGTCCACGTCCGCGTAGACCCGGGCGACCACCTCGGCGGCCGTCCGGCAGCCCGCCTCGACCGCGGTCTCCACCTGGGCGAGCCGGGTGGCCCGGTGCGCCAGGTAGTAGTCGACCGCGCCCAGCGCGTCCGCGAGCACCGGGCCGTGGCCGGGCAGCACCGTCCGCACGCCGTGCGCGGAGGCCATCGTGTGCAGGTGGCGCAGCGAGTCCAGGTAGTCCCCGAGCCGGCCGTCCGGGTGGGCGACCATCGTGGTGCCGCGGCCGAGCACGGTGTCCCCGGTGAGGACCGCGCCGTCGTCCGGCAGGTGGAAGGTCAGCGAGTCCGAGGTGTGGCCGGGGGTGGCGACCACCCGCAGGTCGAGGCCGCCGACGTCCAGCCGCTGGCCGCCGACCAGGCCCTCGGAGCCCAGCCGGTGCGCCGGGTCCAGGGCCCGTACCTCGGTGCCGGTCAGCTCGGCGAAGCGGGCCGCGCCCTCGGCGTGGTCGGCGTGGCCGTGGGTCAGCAGGGTGAGCGCGATCCGCTTGCCGCGCTCCTCGGCGAGGTCGAGCACCCGGCGCAGGTGGCCCTCGTGCAGCGGGCCGGGGTCGACCACCACCGCGAGGTCCGAGCCGGGCTCGGAGAGCAGCCAGGTGTTGGTGCCGTCCAGGGTCATCGGCGACGGGTTCGGCGCCAGCACGCACAGCGCCCGCGCGGTGGCCTCCCCGCCCACCGCCGCAGCGGGGTCGCCCGGCAGGACTCCGCTCATGCGCCCACCCACCTCTCGACGGTTCGCCCGCTCACCGGCCACCCTCCAGTTCGCGGTGCAGGGCCCGCAGGGGCAGGACCCGGACGAGGGCGCGCTGGGCGACCTCGACGAACGGGACCGGACCGTCACAGGCCGCGGAACGGGGGATCACTCGGCGGGCGGGCAGCTCGGGGGCCGTCCGGCGAGCCACATCGTCGTGGTCCATCGGTCGTCGGTCCTTTCCGGTCGGCGTCTCTCGAAGTCGTCGTGCAACGGGTTCGCACGAGGGGGTTCTCGTACGGAGGAGGTCAGGATTCCTCGGCGGGGAACTCCCCGTCGATGGTCAGTTCGTCGTACCCGGGCCAGCGGACCGTCATCCGGTCGCCGCGGACCTCGGCCCGGCCCAGCACCGGCTCCAGCACCCGGTCGGCGGCCGCGGCCAGCGCCTCGGCGGCGGTCCGCACCGACGACAGCTCGCGCAGCACCGTGACCGTCGGCGGCAGCATGCCGAACCGGCCCTCCCGGTGGCCCCGGACCGCCTCGGCAGGCGTCAGCCAGGCGACCCGGTCGGCCTCGCCGACCTCCAGCGCCGCACGCTGCCCGGCCGGCAGGGCGGCGACGAAGAACCAGGTGTCATAGCGCCGCTCCTCGAACTCCGGGGTGATCCAGCGGGCCCAGCCGCCCAGCAGGTCACTGCGCAGCACCAGGCCGTGGTCCCGCAGGAACTCGGCGAAGGACAGCTCGTGGGCCTCCAGCGCGGCCCGCTCCGCGGACCAGTCACGCGGTGCGGCGACGCTCTCCGGGTCCGGTCCGGCCAGCAGCACGCCGGCCTCCTCGAAGGTCTCGCGCACCGCCGCGCAGACCACCGCCCGCGCCGTCCGGGCGTCCACCCCGAGCCGCTGCGCCCACTCCTCGGGCGACGGCCCGGCCCAGCCGGTCTCGACCTCGGCGTCCCGCGGGTCCACCCCGCCGCCCGGGTAGGCGTACATCCCGGCCGCGAAGGCCATCGAGGTGCGACGGCGCAGCAGGTAGGCCTCCGGCCCGTCGGCGGCGTCGCGCAGCAGCACGACCGTCGCGGCGGGCCTGGCCACCGCCGGGGTGAGCAGGCCGGAGTCGACCGCCCGAATCCGGGCGGGCCAGCCGGGCGGCATCGGGAGCGTCGTTGCTCGATGGTCCATGCCCGGATGCTAAGCGCACGAAGGCGGGGTTGGACAGGCCCGACCCCGCCTTCGTGATCACGCTCGGACTCAGGCGCTCTTGACGCGCACCTGGAGCTCGACCTCGACCGGGGCGTCCAGCGGCAGCACCGCGACGCCGACCGCGCTGCGGGCGTGCACGCCGGCCTCGCCCAGCACCGTGCCGAGCAGCTCGCTGGCACCGTTGATCACGGCGGGCTGGCCGATGAAGTCGGGGGCGGAGGCGACGAAGCCGACCACCTTCACGACCTGCTCGATCAGGTCCAGGTCGCCGATCACCGACTTCACGGCGGCCAGGGCGTTCAGCGCGCAGGTCTGCGCGAGCTCCTTGGCCTCCTCCGGGGACACCTCGGCACCGACCTTGCCGGTGCTCACCAGCTTGCCGCCGACGACCGGCAGCTGGCCGGAGGTGAACACGAACTCACCGGACCGGACGGCCGGCACGTAGGCGGCGACCGGGGCGGCCACCGGCGGCAGGGTCAGGCCCAGCTCGGCGAGCTTCGACTCGACCTTGCTCATGCGTTCTTCTCCCGCTTGAAGTAGGCCACCAGCTGCTCGGTGTTCGGGCCGGGCACGACCTGGACGAGCTCCCAGCCGTCCTCGCCGAAGTTGTCCAGGATCTGCTTGGTGGCGTGCACCAGCAGGGGCGCCGTCATGTATTCCCACTTGGTCATGGCCAGACTCTAGACGAGGTGTCCCGGCGATCGCCGCCGCCCGGGCCGCCGTGCGGGCCGCGCACGCGCAGCCGTACCGGCCCTCGCCGACCGGCGTGTGAGGTGGGGCACAAAGGGGGCATGATTCAGTCCTGGCGCCCCAGGTGCTCCGGGCATCGGGAGCGCTCCCTGGTTACCCTCGCGAGAGGGCGTCCTCGCGAGGGGGCACCCGCAGGGAGGGGCGTCCGTACAGAGCGGCATCCTCGTGGAGGGGCGCCCTCGTCCGCGAGCGGCCCCCTCGGCAGGGGCACCCCGCAGGAGGGGCGCCCGCAGGGACGGAGACGGACGGAGACGCAGCGTGGCACGCACCCCCGGCCAGGCGACCCGGCGCGACCCCGACTGGGAGGGGGTCCGGCTGCACGTGGTCAGCGGCAAGGGCGGCACCGGGAAGACCACGCTGGCCGCGGCACTGGCCCTGGCCCTGGCCGCCGACGGCGGCCGGGTGCTGCTGATCGAGGTCGAGGGGCGGCAGGGCATCGCCGAACTGTTCGGGATCGCCGCCCTCCCGTACGAGGAGCGCCGGATCGCCTCGGTCTCCCGCCCCCAACTGGGGCTGCCGGCCGGCGAGGGCGGGCCGGGCGAGGTGCTCGCGCTGGCGATCGACACCGAACAGGCGCTGCTCGAGTACCTGGAGATGTTCTACAAGCTCGGCCGGGCCGGCAAGGCGCTGCAGAAGGTCGGCTTCGTCGACTTCGCCACCACCGTCGCCCCCGGCGTACGGGACGTGCTGCTCACCGGCAAGGCCTGCGAGGCGGCCCGCCGCAAGGGCCCGGACGGGCGGCGGCGCTACGACGCGGTGGTGATGGACGCCCCGCCGACCGGGCGGATCACCCGGTTCCTGAACGTCAACTCCGAGGTCGCCGGGCTGGCCCGGATCGGCCCGATACACACCCAGGCGCAGGCCGTGATGCGGGTGCTGCGGTCCCCGGAGACCGCGGTGCACCTGGTCACCCTGCTGGAGGAGATGCCGGTGCAGGAGACGGTCGACGGCTTCACGGAGCTGCGCGAGGCGAAGCTCCCGGTGGGCGGGGTGATGGTCAACATGGTCCGGCCCCCGCTGCTGGACGCGGCCGCGGTGGCCGCGGTGGACGGGGACCACCGCGAGGAGGTCGCGCTGGCCCTCGGCGAGGCCGGGCTGGGCGGGCGCTCGCGCAAGGCGGAGACGGTACGGGCGGCGGTCGAGCCGCTGATCGACCCGCTGCTGGAGCAGGCCAGGGAGCACGCCGAGCGGGTCGAGCTGGAGCGCGCGCAGCGTGCCGACCTGCAACAGCTGCGGCTCCCGACGTACGAACTCCCGCTGCTGGGCGAGGGCGTGGACCTCGGCGGGCTGTACCGGCTGGCGGGCGAACTCAAGCGGCAGGGGGCGGCGTGACTCCGGCGAACGGCGGCAGCGGTGGCGGTGGCGTTAGTGGCAGCGTTGGTGGTGGCGTCGGCCGCGGTGGCAGCGGCAACGGCAACGGCAACGGCAGCCGGCTCGCGGTGGACGAGCTGATCGACGACCCGAAGACCCGGATCATCGTCTGCTGCGGCTCCGGCGGCGTCGGCAAGACCACCACCGCCGCGGCGATCGGCCTGCGGGCCGCCGAGCGCGGCCGCAAGGTCGTGGTGCTGACCATCGACCCGGCCCGGCGGCTGGCCCAGTCCATGGGTCTGACCGAGCTGGACAACACCCCCCGGGTCGTCAAGGGGGTGGACGGGGACGGCCGGCTCCACGCCATGATGCTCGACATGAAGCGGACCTTCGACGAGGTCGTGCTGGCCCACGCCGAGCCCGAGCGGGCCAGGGCGATCATGGAGAACCCGTTCTACCAGTCCCTGTCGGCCGGCTTCGCCGGCACGCAGGAGTACATGGCGATGGAGAAGCTCGGGCAGTTGCGCGCCGCCGAGGAGTGGGACCTCATCGTCGTGGACACCCCGCCGTCCCGCTCGGCGCTGGACTTCCTGGACGCCCCCAACCGGCTCGGGTCCTTCCTGGACGGCCGGGTGATCCGGATCCTGACCGCGCCCGCCAAGGTCGGCGGCCGCAGCGCGATGCGCTTCCTCAACGCCGGGATGGGCCTGCTCACCGGCACCCTGGGCAAGATCTTCGGCGCCCAGCTGCTCACCGACGTGCAGACCTTCGTCAGCGCGATGGACTCGATGTTCGGCGGCTTCCGCGAGCGCGCCGACCGCACCTACCAGCTGTTGAAGGCGCCGGGTACCGCGTTCCTGGTGGTGGCGGCGCCGGAGCGGGACGCGCTGCGCGAGGCGGCGTACTTCGTGGACCGGCTCGCCGCGGACCGGATGCCGCTGGCCGGACTGGTGCTCAACCGGGTGCACAGCACGGGCGCGCCGCAGCTCACCGCGGAACGGGCGCTGGCGGCGGCCGAGGCCCTGGAGGAGAACGGCTCGGAGCACTCCTCGCCGGAGGCGGAGCTGCTGGCGGCCGGACTGCTGCGGCTGCACGCCGAACGGATGCAGATCATGGGGCGCGAACGGCGCACCCGGGACCGGTTCGTCTCGGTGTACCCGGACGTGCCGATCGTGGAGGTGGCCGCGCTGCCGGGGGACGTCCACGACCTGGACGGGCTGCGGGCCATCGGGGGGCGGCTCAGCGGCGCGGCGTAGTCCGGGCCGCGCGGCGTAGTCCGGGCCGGGTGGGGGCCGGTGTCCCGAGCCGGGTGGGGGCCGATGGGCGCCAGTGGTCCGGGCCGGGTGGGGGCCGAGTGGTCCGGGCACTCCGGCCGGGTGGTCCGGGCCGGAACGGGGGGAGCCCCGGACCGCGAGGTGCGGCCGGGGTCAGCCCGCCTGGGCGTAGTCCGTCAGTATCACGCCGGTCGCGAGGGACTCCTCGTACTCGGTGCGGGCGGTCTCCAGCAGCCTCCGCCACGACATGACCGTCGGGCGGCGGCGCAGCAGCGCCCGGCGCTCGCGTTCCGTCATCCCGCCCCACACCCCGAACTCCACCCGGTTGTCCAGCGCGTCCGCCAGGCACTCCGTCCGGACGGGGCACCCGCTGCACACCGCCTTCGCCCGGTTCTGTGCCGCCCCCTGGACGAACAGTTCGTCCGGATCACTCGTGCGGCAGGCGGCCTGCGCACTCCAGTCGTCAACCCAGCCCATGCCGGCGCCGTCCTCTCCCGATGATTCGAGGCTCCCCCACGGCGGCAACGGCATATTCACCGTTGCCAGTTGAGGACGTTACGGAAGAAGGACTGCTTGCAACAGCCCCTTCGGGCTCAATCTCGAATGACCCGATCGGACTATGGGTATCGGTCATCTCACTCGTTGGAGTGATCGCAGGTCGCGGCACTTGCGAGCCGCGAGGCCCCCACTCTCGCCGCAGGCGCCGTCACTCAGCGCAACCGTCTACTCGAACACAACAGGCCACAGCCGCCTCAAAACCCGGACAAGGGTGAGCAATTCGGGCAAGTCTCCGCACTCACAAGAGTGAGTGATGTTGACGCACCGAAGCTGTCGCAAGCTTGTGACAAGCCTAGGCGAACACCTGCCCCGGTGTACGGGAATCGGGGACGTAGGGTTCTCCCCATGGCACCGAAGCGCCCACTGGCACCCCAGCCCCCAGGCAACCCCGGAGCTCCGCGACGCAAGAGCGGCGGATCACCGATGGACCACGTCGGCAACGGCGTGAAGTTCCTGGGCGTCAGCGTGCTCTCCGGAGTCCTGCTCGCAGGCCTCGCCCTGCCCGCCGTCGGCGCCATGGGCCTGACCGCCAAGGACACGGCGGAGAGCTTCCAGAACATCCCCGACGACTTCAAGACCCCGCCGCTCACCCAGGCGACCCAGATCTTCGACGCCAAGGGCGGTCTGATCGCCAAGGTCTACGAGCGCGACCGCACCGTCCTCACCGCCGACCAGATGTCGCCCTTCATGCGGCACGCCCAGGTGGACATCGAGGACGCCCGCTTCTACGAGCACGGCGCCGTCGACCTCAAGGGCATCCTGCGCGCCGTCGGCAAGAACGCGGAGAGCGGCACCGCCTCCCAGGGCGCCTCCACGCTGACCCAGCAGTACGTCAAGAACGTCAACGTGGAGAAGGCCGGCGACGACCAGGCGGCCGTCCTGGAGGCCCAGCGCAAGACCCTGGGCCGCAAGATCCAGGAGCTCAAGGTCGCGATCAAGCTGGAGGAGGACCTGACCAAGGATCAGATCCTCACCAACTACCTCAACATCACCTTCTACGGCCACCAGGCCTACGGGGTCGAGGCCGCGTCCCAGCGCTACTTCAGCAAGAGCAACAAGGACCTGACCGTCGCCGAGGCCGCCACCCTCGCCGGCGTGGTCCAGAACCCGTCGCAGTACGACCCGGTGCGCTACCCCGACAACACGGTGAAGCGCCGCAACGTCGTCATCGACAAGATGCTGGAGAACAAGCACATCACCCCCCAGCAGGCGGCCGAGGCCAAGGCCGCCCCGCTGGGCCTCAAGTACAAGGACCCGCAGAACGGCTGCATCACCGCCCAGGCGGGCATGGGCTTCTTCTGCGACTACGTCCGCCACGTGGTCAAGCAGGACCCGGCCTTCGGCAAGAACGCCGACGACCGCAAGAAGCTGTGGGACACCGGCGGTCTGAACATCTACACCACGCTGGACCCGGACAAGCAGGCCGCCGCCCAGAACGCCGTCACGAAGAAGGTCAACGTGACCGACCAGGTGTCGGCCGCGGCGACCATGATGGAGCCCGGCACCGGCAAGATCCTGGCGATGGCCCAGACCCGCCCGTACGGCCTGGACCCGAACAAGAACCAGACCGTCGTCAACCTCAACGTCGACGCCTCGATGGGCGGCGGCAACGGGTTCCAGACCGGTTCGACCTTCAAGCCGATCCTCGCCGCGGCGGCGCTGGAGGCGGGCATGTCGAACACCCAGTCGTTCCCGTCCGAGAACAAGATCGACTACCCCCAGATGTCGACCTGCAACGGCACCTGGAAGAACACCGACAAGCCCAAGGCCACGGTGAAGAACGAGTCGACCGGCGAGGTCGGCCCGTACGAGCTCAAGCAGGCCATGGCGCTGTCGGTCAACACCTACTTCGTGCAGATGGAGCAGCAGGTCGGCCTCTGCGCGATGAAGCAGATGGCCAACAAGCTGGGCATCACCCAGTCGGCGAAGGGCGACCAGTTCCAGGAGGTGCCCTCGATGGTCCTCGGCACCCTGGAGCTCTCCCCGCTGACCATGGCGAACGTCTACGCGACCTTCGCCGCCCGCGGCAAGTACTGCACCCCGATCGCGATCAACAAGATCACCACGGTGGACGGCAAGGACCTCAAGGTCCCGCAGTCCCAGTGCAGCCAGGCCTTCTCCGAGTCGACCGCGGACTCGCTCAACACCGTCCTGCTCAACGTGACCGAGAAGGGCACCGCGGCCGCCCTCGGCCTCGACGACGGCCGCAAGATCGCGGGCAAGACCGGTACCACCGACGAGAAGAAGGCCGCCTGGTTCGACGGCTACACCCCGTCGCTGGCCACCGCGGTCTGGCTCGGCGGCCCCGCCGGCGGCGTCAAGATGAAGAACATCAACATCGGCGGCAAGCACTTCGACGAGGTGTTCGGCGCCGACGGCCCCGGCCCGATCTGGCAGATGGCCATGAACCAGGCGCTCAAGGGCTCGCCGCTGGAGCCCATCCAGACCACCAACATCCCGGACCCCCAGCCGGCCACCCCGCCGGCGGGCACCGGCCCGACGCCGGACCCGAACGCCCAGCAGCCGGGCGCCCAGAACCCGCCGCCGCCCGCACCGGGCGGCGGGAACCCCGGTAACCCCGGTGGGGTGATAGGAGGAGGGTTCACCCTTCCGCCGGGCATGATCGGCGGGGGCGGTAACGGCAATGGCAACGGGAACGGCAACGGCGGCAGGCACGGCTGACCGACCCGACCCCGGTACGACGGCGAAGGGGCGCCCTCCGGATCTTCCGGAGGGCGCCCCTTCGCCGTGCCGGCGGTGCCGGCGGCACGGCGGCGGTGTGCCGCGTCGGAGCAGCGTGGCCGTCACGGCAGCGGCGTGCAGCTCAGCGCAGCGCGGCCTTCACCGCGGCGGCCACCCGGCCGCCCTCGGCCAGTCCGTCCACCTTCGGCTTCACCAGCTTCATCACGGCGCCCATCGCCTGCGGACCGCTCGCCCCGCTCTCGGCCACGGCGGCGGCCACGATCGCGGCCAGCTCCTCGTCCGAGAGCTGCTTCGGCAGGTAGCCCGCCAGCACCTCGCCCTCGGCGCGCTCGCGCGCGGCCTGCTCGACCCGGTCGGCCTTGTCGAAGGCCTCGGCCGCCTCCCGGCGCTTCTTCGCCTCGCGGGCGATCACCCGCTGCACCTCGTCGTCGGACAGCTCGCGCTTCTCGTTACCCGCCACCTCCTCGCTGGTGACGGCGGACAGCGTGAGCCGGATGGTGGACGAGCGCAGCTCGTCCCGGTCCTTGATGGCAGCCGTGAGGTCCTCCTGCAGCTGCGCCTTGAGCGTCGTCATGGGCCCGAGTCTCCCACCTGGGACGTTCCGTCGCTTGCCATTAACGGTTGCCGTCGGCGGTCGCTGTCAACGGCTGCCGTCAGCAGTTGCCGTCAGCGGTCGGCCGCCACCGCCGGATCCGTAACCGCCTACCCTGGTTACATGACCGACGGAGACGGCGCAGCGGAACACCCGACCGGCCTGGTCCTCACCACCGCCACCGGCACCCGCTTCCACTTCGACCCCGGCGCCCTCTGCCTGGAACTGCTCACCACCGGCGGCCCCGGCCCGTACGCCCGGTACGAGGTGCTGCACCGCCCGTCCGACCTCACCGACTGGCTCCGGCGCTCCCGGCTGCGGCTGCCCGTCGGCACCGTACTGATCACCGACGACCAGCTCGGCGCCGCCCGCACCCTGCGCGACGCCCTCTGGCACCTGGCCGCCGACCGCGCCCACGGCCGCCCCGGCGACCCCGCGGACCGCGCCGCCCTCAACCGGGCCGCCGCCCACCCCCCGCTCGTCCCCCAGATCGCCCCGGACGGCACCGCGGCCGCCCCGCTGCCCGCCGACGGCACCCAGCTCGTCTCCACCCTCGCCCGGGACGCCATCGCCCTGCTCACCGGCCCGCACGCCGACCGGATCCGGGAATGCCGGGCGCACGACTGCCGGCTGCTCTTCGTCGACACCTCTCGGCCCGGACGGCGGCGCTGGTGCTCGATGGAACGCTGCGGCAACCGCAACAAGGTCCGGGCCCTGCGCGCCCGCCGGGACACCGACCCGACCGATCCGGTCGCCCCGAACACCTCTACCGACCCGGTCGACGCGATGCAGGTCACGGAGGCCGTGTCCGCACCGCGCCACCGGACGTTCACCAGCTGATCCACCGTCTGAGAGCATGGGCTGATGCGACCGCTGTACTCCGTCCCCCTCGGTGTCGCCGCCGCCGGCGCCGCCTGCCTCGCCTACTCCGTCGGGTACGAGGTACGTGCCTTCCGGCTCCGCCGCGTCGAGGTCCCCGTCCTGCCCCACGGCGCCAAGCCCATCCGGGTTCTCCAGGTGTCCGACATCCACATGGTGGCCGGGCAGGGCAAGAAGCAGCGCTGGCTGCAGAGCCTCGCCGGCCTGCGCCCCGACCTCGTGGTCAACACCGGCGACAACCTCTCCGACCCGCTCGGCGTCCCCGCCACCCTCGACGCCCTCGGGCCGCTGATGGACTTCCCTGGCGTCTACGTCTTCGGCTCCAACGACTACTACGGGCCGGCCCGCAAGAACCCCGCCCGCTACCTCCAGGCCATGCGCAGCGGCGTCCACGGCATGAACAACCCCGACGGCACCGGCAACCGCGGCATCAGCGGCGCCGTCCACAACCCCTGGGAGAAGCTCCGCGACGGCTTCGACGCCGCCGGCTGGCTCGACCTGACCAACACCCGCGGCCGCCTCACCGTCAACGGCCTCGACCTCGAGTTCACCGGCCTCGACGACCCGCACATCCGCCGCGACCGCTACGCCGCCGTCGCCGGCGGCCCCTCCGCCGACGCCGACCTCTCGCTCGCCGTCGTGCACGCCCCCTACCTGCGCGTCCTCGACGCCTTCACCGCCGACCGCTACCCCCTGATCCTGGCCGGCCACACCCACGGCGGCCAGCTCTGCATCCCCTTCTACGGCGCCCTGGTCACCAACTGCGACCTCGACACCCGCCGGGTCAAGGGCCTCTCCACCCACAAGGCCGGCGGCCACCACTCCTACCTCCACGTCTCCGCCGGCTGCGGCACCAACCGCTACACCCCGGTCCGCTTCGCCTGCCCCCCGGAAGCCACCCTCCTCACCCTCACCCCGGCCCCCCGCTGACCCCGACCGGACGCCCGCCGAAACCGGATTTCGTGTCTCGGCGAGCGTCCGGTAGAGTTCTACTCGTCGCGAAGGAGACGGAGCGACAAACAGAAAGACCGGGGTGTGGCGCAGCTTGGTAGCGCGCTTCGTTCGGGACGAAGAGGCCGTGGGTTCAAATCCCGCCACCCCGACCCAGTACAGAGGGCCCACCGGAGAGATCCGGTGGGCCCTCTGACGTTGTGTCCGGAGGAGTTCCGAAACCCCGCCCGCTGCCCGTGTTCGTCCGGGCCCTGCTGGAGACGGGGCGGCTGGGTCGGGGCGGGGCGATCATCTTCACCGGTCGGGGCGGTTGCGGCCCCGGTACGTTTCTTGCGGGGTGCCGAGGCCCGAACAGGGCGGCTCCGTTCTCCATGCCCGCCGGGTGCCCGTACGGGCCGGGCCGCGACGACTGCTGCCGGTCCTGGGTCAGAGTGTGGTGGGGAGGGCGGCGCGGGAGGTGATGCCGAGTTTGGGGTAGGCCTTGTAGAGGTGGTGGGCGACGGTGCGGGGGCTGAGGAAGAGTTGGGCGGCGATGTCGCGGTTGGTGAGGCCCTGGGCGGCCAGGCGGGCGATCTGGAGTTCCTGAGGGGTCAGGGGGTTCGGGAGGGCCGGGGAGGGCTGGGGTGTGGGGGCCGGGGCGCCGGTGGCGGAGAGTTCGGTGCGAGCCCGGGTGGACCAGGGGTGGGCGGCGAGGCGGTCGAAGACTTCCAGGGCGGCCGTGAGGTGGGGGCGGGCGTCGGTGCGGCGGCGGGTGCGGCGGAGCCATTCGCCGTAGAGCAGGGCGGTGCGGGCCTGTTCGAAGGGGCGGTGGGTGGTGGCGTGCAGGCCGAGGGCGGCGCGGTAGGCGGGTTCGGCGAGTTCGTCGGGGCCGAGCAGGGCCTGGCAGCGCAGGCGTAGTGCCTCGGCCCAGGGGCGGCCGGCGGCGGTGGTCCAGCGGGCGAAGCGTTCGTAGGCCTCGGCGGCGCGGTCCGGGGTGCCGAGGCGGACGGCGGCTTCGACCAGGTCGGGGACGGCGCGGGTGGCGCTGACGTGGTGCCGGTGCGGGCCGGTGGTGAGGGCGTGGAGGCGGTCGGCGGCGCCCGCGGCGCGGCCCTGGCCCAGGTCGAGCAGGGCGAGGGCCCAGTGCGCCCAGGGGCGGCCGGCGGCGGGGGCGGCGGTCTGCGGGCCGGTGGTGGCGAGCGCGGTGGTGGCCAGTTCGGTGCAGCGTTCGGTCCGGCCGTCGAGGGCGGCCAGGTAGGCGAGCAGGGCGCTGAGTTGGCTGACCCACTGGTGCTGGCCGGTGTCCCGGGCGAGGTCGAGGGCCTCGGTGGCGGTGAGTTCGGCGTCGGCGTGGCGGCCGTGGAAGAGCTCGGCCTCGGCGAGGAAGAACTGCAGGGTGGGCATCACGCCGAGGGTGCCCTTGGCGCGGGCCTCGGCGACGAGTTCGCCGCCGAGGTCGACGGTCTCCTCGTCACGGCCCAGGACGAGGGTGGCGCCGCAGAGTTGGACCAGGTCGGCGGGGCTCTCGGCGCCGGCCCGGCGGGCGGCTTCGACGGCCTCGCGGGCCGGGGGCAGGACGGCGGGTGCCGGTGCGGCGGGTGCCGGTGCCGGGGATGGCGCTGCGGCAGCGGGTCGGCCGAGGGCCGGGAGGACGGCGGCGGGGAGGTAGCGGGCGAGCGGGGCGACGGGGTCGTCGGCGGCGAGTGGAAGGGCCGCAAGCCGGTCGAGCACCTCGGCCACCGGCTCCTCCCCCACGTACCAGGCGGCGTGGAAGGCCTGGAACAGCATCCGGGCGGCGTGGGCGGGTTCGACGACCTCGGCGGCGGTTTCGTGGGTGGCCTCGGCGATGGCGGCCGTTTCGTCGGCGGCGAGCGCGAGGGCGGCGTCCAGCAGCAGCCGGTACGCGGTCGGGTAGGAGCCGCGCCAGAAGTGCGCGGTGGCCCGGACATGGTCCAGCAGGGCGTGCGCGAGGACGCTGTCGGTGCGGGCGGCGGCCTCGTCGGCGAGGGTCTCGGCACGCGTCAACTCGCCTTCCTCGGTGGCGGCTTCGGCGGCCAGCACGAGACGGCGGGTGGCCGCGTCGCGGTCGGGGGTGAGCCGGGCGGCGCGTTCGTACGCGGCCGCGCCGCCGTGGCCGCCACGCCGGCCGGTGCGGACGGCGGTACGTTCCAGCGCGTCGGCAAGGGCGGCGTCGGGGGCGGTGGCGGCGAGGGCGAGGTGCCAGGTGCGGCGGTCGCCGTCCGGGAGCGCGCCGGCGACGGCGCGGTGGACGGTCAGCCGCTGGTGGTGCGGGGCGCGCTGCAGGATCGCGGAGCGCAGCAGCGGGTGCCGGAAGGCGATCCGGCGGTCGGGGGTGACGGTGACCAGGCCGGATTCCTCGGCGGGGGTGAGGTGTTCGGCGCCGACGCCGAGCGCGGCCGCGGCGGGCAGCAGGACGTCCAGTTCGCCGCTCTCCTCCGCGGCGGCGACCAGCAGCAGGGTCTGGGTGGCCGGGGGCAGGCCGGTGACCTGGCCGTGGAAGGCGATCAGCAGGCGGCTGGTGAGCGGCAGCCCGCCCGTGGTGTGCGCCTGCGAGCCGGTGGCGACGGGGAGTTCGGTGAGGGCGAGCGGGTTCCCGGCGGCTTCGGCGAGCAGACGGTCGCGGACGGCGGCGGGCAGGTCGGGGCCGGCCCGCTCGGTCAGCAGCCGGGTGGCATCGGCCTCGGCGAGGCCGGTCACCCGCACCTCGGGCAGGCCGAGTTGGCGCTCGGCGGAGGCGCCGGGCTCGGTGCGGGCGGCGAGCAGCAGGGCCACCCCTTCGGCCTGGAGGCGACGGGCGGCGAGCAGCAGGGCGTCCAGGGAGGCCCGGTCCAGCCACTGGACGTCGTCGAGCACGCACAGCAGCGGCTGGTCGGCGGCTAGTTCGGCGAGCAGTCCGAGGGTGGCGAGGCCGACCAGCAGCCGGTCGGCGGGGGCGGTGGCGGGGGCAGGGACCGTGCCGGGGGCAGCGGGCGGTGCCGCGGCCGGGTCTACGGGTGCGTCGCCGAGGCCGAACGCCGCCTCCAGGGCGCGCCGTTGCGGCCCGGGCAGGACGTCCAGCCGGTCCAGGCCGGGGGCCAGCAGCAGGCTCAGCCCGGCGAAGGGCAGTTCGGCCTCGTACTCGACGCCGGCCGCCCGGATCACCCGGAAGGCCGTCCCGGCCCGGGCCACTGCGTCGTCCAGCAGGGCGGTCTTGCCGATGCCCGCCTCGCCGCGGAGCAGCAGCGCCCCGGCGCCACCGTCCCGCGCCCGCGCCAACAGGCCGTCCACGGCGGCCTGTTCGTGTTCCCTCCCGTAGAGCATGCCCCGACCCTACCGAGCCGGCCGCCGACGCTCCGGCACAACGGCTACGTAGGGGTGTGCGAATACCTACGCACCCCCATGCCTATCCGTGACCGATTCGCCCACGGCAGCCCGTCCCTACCTTTGTGAGCAGCGGGAACGACCCGCCAACGGCCCACCGGAACACGGGAGATGACCATGACCGAGATCACCACCGCGATCACCACCGCCGCTCTCCAGCAGCTCGCCGAGCGCTACCTGGCGGCCTGGAACGAGACCGACCCGGCCGCCCGCCGCAAGCTGATCGACGAGGTGTGGGCCGAGGACGGCCGCTACACCGACCCGCTGGCCGCCGTGGCCGGCCGGGACGCGATCGACGCGCTGATCGGCGCGGCCCAGGCCCAGTTCCCGGGGCTGGAGTTCACCCTCGGCCCGGTGGACGCCCACCACGACATCGCCCGGTTCACCTGGAACCTCGGCCCGGCCGGCGCCGAACCGGTGGTGATCGGCTTCGACGTGCTGGCGGCCACCCCGGAGGGCCGGATCGGCACCGTGCACGGGTTCCTGGACCGCGTGCCGGGCGCCTGAGTCCGGGGGACGGACGTCCGAGCCGGGCGCGGGCGTCCGGCTCAGACGGACGTACGACTCAGACGGACACCGAGCCAGGCGAATGGCCTGGTAGGACGGACGTACGAGCAAGACGTACGTCCGACCCAGACGGCCGTCCAACTCATACGTACGTCCGTGCCAGACGCCCGTCCGAATGTCCGGCGGACCGGCCCCAGGGGCGCCGCACCCCCACGGCGGCGCCCCGCCCCGCCCCCTGAGCGCGGGGCGCCCGAGAGAGGAGACCCGAGTTGAGCCCCGCGCTGAAAGCCCCCACCGAAGCCCCCGCCGAAGCTCCCATCCCCGCTGCCCCCGCTGCCCCGGCCACCCCGTCAGCCCCGGCGGCACCCGCCCCCCGGGGTCTGCTGCCGGTGATCCTGACCGCCACCTTCATGACCGCCCTCGACACCTTCGTCGTCAACGTCGCGGTCCCCTCCGTCCAGGCCGATCTGGGTGCCGGCCCGGCGGCCGTCCAGTGGGTGGTGGCCGGGTTCGGCCTGGCCCTCGCCGTCGGGCTGGTCACCGCCGGCCGGCTCGGCGACCGGTACGGCCGACGCCGGGTGTTCGCGCTCGGCCTGGCCCTGTTCACCCTCGCCTCGGCGGGCTGCGGCCTCGCCCCCACGGCGGCCGCGCTGGTCGGCGCCCGGGTGGCGCAGGGCCTGGCGGCCGCGCTGATGGGCCCGCAGGTGCTGGCGATCCTGCGGACGGCGTTCAGCGGCGCCGCGCAGGCCCGGGCCTTCGCCCGGTACGGACTGACGATGGGCGTCGGCGCGGTGTTCGGCCAGCTGATCGGCGGGCTGCTGATCCGCGCGGACCTGCTCGGCCTGGGCTGGCGCAGCTGCTTCCTGATCAACCTGCCGATCGGCCTGGCCTCGCTGGCCGCCGTCCGGCGCTGCCTGCCGGAGTCGCGGGCGCCGCAGCGGCCGGGCCTGGACCCGGTCGGGGTGGTGCTGGTGACGGTCGGGCTGACCGCCCTGGTGCTGCCGCTGATCCAGGGGCCCGGCCTCGGCTGGCCGCTGTGGACGGTGCTCTGCCTCGGCGCGGCGGTCGCCGTGCTGGTGGCGTTCGCCGTCCACCAGCACCGCAGTACCGGCCGGGGCACCCCGCTGGTGGACACCCGGCTGTTCCGCGGCCGCGCCTTCGGCACCGGACTGCTCGCCCAGCTGGTCTTCTGGCTCGGCCAGGCCTCGTTCTTCCTGGTGCTCGCCCTGCACCTGCAGCTGGGCCGCGGGCTGGACGCGCTCGGCGCCGGCCTGGTGTTCACCGCGATCGGCCTCGGCTACCTGCTGACCTCGCACTCCACCCACCGGGTCACCTCGCGCCTCGGCGAGCCGCGCACGATCACCGTCGGCGGGCTGCTGATGGCCGTCGGGCTGGTCCTGCTCGCGCTCGCCGCCGAGGCCGGCACGGACGGCAGCGTCTGGTGGCTGGCGCCCGGGCTGTTCGTGGACGGCCTCGGCATGGGCCTGGTGATCGCGCCGGTCACCACCGTCGCCCTGGCGGCCGTGGAGCCGGGGCTGGCCGGTGCGGCGGCCGGGGCGGTGGCCACCGTGCAGCAGGTCGGCGGCGCCGTCGGGGTCGCGCTGATCGGCCTGGTCTACTACGGCGCCGGCGATCCGACCGCGGCCTTCGTCCGCAGCACCGTGGTGCTGGCGGTGCTGGAGCTGGTGCTGGTGGGCCTGGTCCGGCTGGTGCCGCGCCGTCCGTGAACGCCGTACGAGCACGCTGCTGAGGAAGCCGGGCGGGCGGGGCGATCCCCGCCCGCCCGTTCCGTTCCGTCCCCCCGATCGGGTTGGATGGTCGGATGAGCGAGGAGAAGAGCGCGGTACCGGCGTGGGAGCAGCGGTTCAGGGCGGCCCGGGTGTCGCTGCCCGACTGGGCCGAGGAGGCCCCCGACCGGGCGCTGTACGTGTCCAACGCGACCGGCACCTACGAGGTCTACGCCTGGGACCGTGCCACCGGCACCCACCGCCAGGTCACCGACCGGCCGAACGGCACCACCGACGCCGAACTGTCCCCGGACGGCGCCTGGATCTGGTGGTTCGACGACCACGACGGTGACGAGTTCGGCGTCTGGCGCCGCCAGCCCTTCGCGGGCGGCCCGGACGAGGAGGCCGTGCCCGGCCTCGCCGCCTCCTACTCGGCCGGCCTGGCGCTGGGCCGGGACGGCACGGTGGTCGTCGGCCGTTCCACCGACGAGGACGGCACCACCCTGCACCTGCGCCGCCCGGGCGCGGCCGAGCCGGTCGAGATCTACCGGCACGAGGAGTACGGCGGCGTCGGCGACCTCAGCCACGACGCCACCCTGCTGGCCATCGACCACACCGAGCACGGCGACGCGATGCACTCCGCCATCCGGGTGGTCCGGCTCACCGGGGACCGCATCGAGACCGTCGCCGAACTGGACGAGGTCACCGGCCGGGACGAGCCACGCGGCGTCGCCTGCCTGGGCTTCGCCCCGGTCGAGGGCGACACCCGGCTGCTGGTCGCCCACCAGCGCACCGGGCGTTGGGAGCCGATGATCTGGGACGTCGCCACCGGCGCCGAGACCGCCCTCCCGCTCCGCGACGAGCAGGGCCGCGAGCTGCCCGGCGACGTCTCCGCGCAGTGGCGCCCCGGCGCCGGGGCACTGCTGGTCGAGCACGAGTACGAGGCGCGCAGCGAGCTGTTCACGTACGACCTCGCGGACGGCCGGCTGACCCGCCTGGAGACCCCGCGCGGCACGGTCGGCGGCGCCACCGCCCGCCCGGACGGCACCGTCGAGTACCTGTGGTCCTCGGCCGCCGAGCCCTCCGCCGTCCGCTCCACCGCGGGCACGGTCGTGCTGCGGGCGCCCGGCCCGGTGCCGCCCGGCTCCGTCCCGGTCGAGGACGTCTGGGTGGACGGGCCCGGCGGGCGGGTGCACGCCCTGGTGCAGCGCCCGCGGACGGGGGGCCCGGGGCCGTACCCGACGGTCTTCGAGGTCCACGGCGGCCCGACCCACCACGACAGCGACTCCTTCGCGGCCGGGCCGGCCGCCTGGCTGGACCACGGCTTCGCGGTGGTCCGGGTCAACTACCGCGGCTCGACCGGCTACGGCCAGGCCTGGACGGACGCGCTGCACGAGCGGGTCGGCCTGATCGAGCTGGAGGACATCGCGGCGGTCCGGGAGTGGGCCGTCTCCAGCGGCCTCGCCGACCCGCAGCGGTTGGTGCTCACCGGCGGCAGCTGGGGCGGCTACCTCACCCTGCTCGGCCTGGGCGTGCAGCCCGACAGCTGGTCGCTGGGCGTCGCCGCGGTACCGGTCGCGGACTACCACACCGCGTACGCCGACGAGATGGAGGCGCTCAAGTCGCTCGACCGCACCCTCTTCGGCGGCACTCCGGAGGAGGTGCCCGAGCGCTTCACCGCCTCCTCGCCGCTGACCTACGTCGAGCAGGTGCGGGTGCCGGTGTACATCAGCGCCGGGGTCAACGACCCGCGCTGCCCGATCCGGCAGATCGAGAACTACGTCGAGCGGCTGGAGCAGCTCGACAAGCCGCACGAGGTGTACCGCTACGACGCCGGGCACGGCTCGCTGGTGGTGGAGGAGCGGATCCGGCAGCTGCGGCTGGAGATCGACTTCGTCCGGCGGCACCTCGGGATCCCCGACGGCGGGGCCGGAGCAACTGGGTGAGACGTCTGCTGACGGTCGCGGGGGCGGCGGTGGCCGGGGTGCTGGTGCTGAGCGGCTGCTCGGGCTCGCACGGCGACGAGGCGGCCTGCCCGCCCCTGGCCCCTGCCCCGGCTCCGACCCCGGCCACAGCCACGCCGGGGGCGGGCGGGGCGTCGACCGCTCCGGCCACGCCCCCGGCACCCGCCGCCGCGCCCTCGGTGCCCGCGCCCAGCGGCTCGGCGACCCGGGCGAGCGCGCCGGTGGCCGGGTCGACGGTCTTCCGGGCGTCCGACGAACCGGGCGCGGAGGAGGACGTGGCCGAGCGCGGCGGGTCGAGCGGGTCCAACGGGTCGCACGGCTCCAGCGGGTCGCACAGCTCCGGCGGATCGAGCGGCTCCCAGGGCTCGTCCGGTTCGAACGGCACCAGCGGCTCGAAGGGCAACGGGCGCACCACGCACCACCAGATCGACCACTACGGCTCGAACAACGGGTCGGCCGGCCGCGGCCACTGCCACGGCGGGAGCGCGCCGGTGGACGAGGACACCGCGACGCCGTTCGGCAGCGGAGCCAGTGAAGGCAGCGGAGGCAGCTCGTCGACCCCGTCGGGGACCCCGACCGCCCCGGCACCGACCAACCCAGCGGCGCCGACCGCACCACTCAAGCCGACCCCGGCCACCACGCCGGCAACCACCCCGGCCCCCGGCAAGCCGACCCGCTGACCGGGCGGCTCAGTCCAGGACCGGGTCCAGTCCGAGGGCCCGGTCCTGCTCCGCCTCCGCCTCCCGGCGCATCAGGCGGAACCACATGAAGACCACGAACCCGCCGAAGACGAACCACTCCAGCGTGTAGCCCAGGTTCTGGAAGGCCCGCAGGGTGAGCCCGTCCCCGCCCTGCGGCTGCACGGTCGGTACGACGGTCAGCCCGGCGGGCACCTGGTCGGCGGAGACCCAGCCGTCGTACCAGCCGTCGTACGCCAGCACGTTCAGCAGCGAGGCCCGGTTGATCATGCCGAGCTGCCCGGCGGGCAGGCCGCCCGCGACCGCGCCGTTGCTGCCGACCGACTCGTTGGCCTGGAGCCGCCCGGTCACCGTGACCGGTCCGGTGGGGGCCGGCTCGGCCGCGTGGGCGGCGCCGGACGGGTCGGCGGGCGGGTTGCCGGGCGCCCAGCCCCGCACCACGGCGACGGCGTGTCCGTCGGCGGTGCGCAGCGGGGTGAGCACGTAGTAGCCCTGCTTGCCGTCCAACACCCGGTTGGGGACGAGGAGTTGGTGCTCGGTGTCGTACTCCCCGACGACCGTGACGGGCTTGCCGACGGTCTTCGTGGTCACCTGCGGGCTGGCCGGGCCGAGCAGCGCGTCGATCGGGCGGGCTTCACCCGAAGCGGTGAGCGACTGCTTGGTCTCCTGATGGGTCGAGACGCGGTCCTCGAACCGGCCGAGCTGCCAGGAACCCAGCCAGACGCAGACCGCCACGGCCGCCACGGCCAGGGCGGTGCCGCCCAGCCAGCGCGGAGTCAGGAGGAACCGGTACACACCCCCCACGGTAACCACTCCTCACACCGCGCCGGACCACAGGGTCCGCCTCCGCCCGCCGGATCGGCCCCGGGAACGCCACGCCGGCGACAGCCGCGCCGGGCCCGAGTCATACGCCATCGACGGCCGCGCCGGGCCCGAGCCGTACACCGGTGACGGCCGCGCCGAGCCCGAGCCCCACGCCGACGACGCCCGCCCCGGCCCCCGGTCAGCCCGCCGCGGGCGTCCCCGAGGGCCGGGCCGCCGACCCGCCGCCGGACGGCTGGACCCCGCCCCGGTAGAGCGTCCCCCCGCACCCGACCGGCAGCGAGGCCGTGGCGACCGCCGGGCTGCCGGGGGCCGGGGTGTGGGCGATGGTCGCGGTGGCCGGGGCGCCGGTCGGGTTGCCGCTCGGGGTGGCGGTCGGGCTCGGCGCCGCGGTGGGCCCGGAGGTGGCCGAGGGGCTGGCCTGCGGGTTGGAGCTCGGCGCCACCGCGGCGCCGGTGCCGGAGTTCGGGGCCGCGCCGGAGGAGCCGGCGGGGCCCTGGGTGGTCAGGGCCGCCTGGTTGGCGCCGGAGGTCGGTGCGGTGGTGGCGCCGCCGGAGGAGCCGCAGCCCTGGTCCGGGATCCAGGCGAACGGCACCTTGTACCCGGCCTGCGGGGCGAGCAGCGGCGGTTCGGCGTCCATCGCGGGCAGGTTGCCGGCCGGGTCACCGGGGGTGTGGTCGGCGGAGCGGACCCGGGTGCGGTCGGTGCCGTTGACGTCGGTGACGGCCACCGCGCCCGGCCCGCCGAGGCGGCAGCTGCGGCCGGAGACGTTGTACACGGTGAAGGAGCCGTAGATCCGGCCCTGGGTGTCCGCCGGGCCGACCTGGGCGGTGCCCTGGCCGAGGTCGGCACGGGTGCACAGCGGGACGATCCCGCCGTCCCCGGTGCCGGGGGCCCCGGTGGGGGTGGCGGGACCGGTGCGGGTGGCGTCCGCGCCGGGGCTCGGCGAGGCGCTGCCGGAGCCCGTCGGGGAGCTGCTGCCCACCCCGCCGGGGCCGGAGCGCGCGCCCCCGCCGGTGGTGCTGCCGCCGACCGCGCTGCCGGTGGGGGCGGCGAGGGTCGCGCCACCGGTGTTCGCCGAGCCGGGCCCGCCGGACAGGCCGAGGTGGTCGCCCTCGTGCAGGACGGGCAGCGCGATCGCGACCGCCAGGGCCAGCGCCGCCGCGCCCGTCCAGGCCCCGCGCCGGGCGGCCCGCCGCCGGGGTACGGCCTGACGGATCCGCGGCAGGGCGCCGACTCCGGGCTGGATCCGGTCCACCGCGTGGTGCATGAGCTCGCGCAGCGCCCGTTCCTCGGCGGAGAGGTCCGGGAGGTGGTCGTCCCCGGGCCGCTGCCGGGCGCCGTCAGCCATGGCCGGCCTCCATCTGGGTCCGGAGGGCGGCGAGTCCGCGGGAGCCGTACGCCTTCACCGAACCGAGCGAGATGCCCAGGGTCTCGGCCACCTGCGCCTCCGTCATGTCCACGAAGTAACGCAGCACCAGAACCTCCCGCTGACGGCGTTGCAGACCCTTCAGCGCGGCCTTCAGCTGGTCGCGCTCCAAGGCATCGTAGGCACCTTCTTCTGCACTGGCCATGTCAGGCATCGGCTTGGGCAGCAGTCGCAGGCCGAGGATCCGCCGTCGCAGCGTGGAGCGCGACAGGTTGACCACCGTCTGCCGCAGGTAGGCCAGGGTCTTCTCGGGCTCGCGCACCCTGCGCCGGGCGGCGTGCACCCGGATGAAGGCCTCCTGCACGACGTCCTCACAGGTGGAGAGGTCGTCCAGGAGCAGCGCGGCGAGGCGCAGCAGCGAGCGGTAGTGCGCCTGGTAGGTCTCGGTGAGCAGGTCCTCGCTGGTACCCGCGTCGGTACCCGCGCCGGAGTCCGCCGCACCGGGTGCGGCCGCCGTCATCTGGTCGTCTTCCGGCCTACTCGAAGGCCGCGGGGAACGCGCCGGGAAGGCCACCACGGCTCTCGCCCCGATGCCCGCCCTTGCCCCCACCATCGCGTTCGCCACGCCCGTTGGACACTCGATCCCCTGTCATGGTTGCCCAGCCCGGGGGCCATTCTTCCGCATCGGCGGAAGCGGCCTCCAGGGGATTCCCACGGGATTCCGGACAGATTGTGTCGAGGAGCGGACACAGGTCCGGACGTCCTCGGGCACAAGGGGCCCGCAGAACCGGGCTGATGACGGATCCTGAGCCTCCCCCACCGTCAGTCCGGCCCACCGTCAGTCGGGTCCGCCCTCAGCTCGGGCCGCCGTCAGTTCGGCCCGCCCCCAGCCCGGCCCGCCGTCAGTCCGGCGCGACGGTGAGCTCGGCGGCCACCAGCTCGGCGATCTGCACCAGGTTGAGCGCGGCCCCCTTGCGCAGGTTGTCGCCGCACAGGAAGAGGTCGAGCGCGTCCGGCTCGTCCAGCGCCCGGCGCACCCGCCCGACCCACACCGGGTCGGTGCCGACCGCGTCGTTCGGGGTGGGGAACTCCCCGGCCGCCGGGTCGTCGTAGAGGACCACGCCGGGCGTCTCGCGCAGGATGTCCTGGGCGTGCTCCTGGCTGACCTCCCGTTCGAAGCGGGCGTGCACGGCCAGCGCGTGGGTGCGCACCACCGGGATGCGCACGCAGGTCGCGGAGACCTTGAGCGCGGGCAGGCCGAGGACCTTGCGGGCCTCGTCGCGCAGGCCGAGCTCCTGGGCGGACCAGCCGCCGTCCTGGAGGCCGCCGGTCCAGGGCACCGCGTTCAGGGCGAGCGGGGCGGCGAACGGCCCCTCGTCGGCGATCACCGCGCGCAGGTCGCCGGTCTGCCGGCCGACCTCGGTGCCGGCCACCAGGGCGGTCTGCTCGCGCAGCGCCGCGGTGCCGGCCCGGCCCTCGCCGCTGGCGGCCTGGTAGGTGGCCACCACCAGTTGCTCCAGCCCGTACTCGGCGTGCAGCGCGCCGACCGCCGTGACCAGCGCCAGCGTGGGGCCGGCCGGACTGGCCACGATCCCGCGCGGACGGATCCGCAGCGCGGCCGCGTTCACCTCGGGGACGACCAGCGGCACGTCCCCGACGGTGCGGAAGGCGGCCGAGTCGTCGACCACCACGACGCCCTTGGCCGCCGCGATCGGCGCCCACTGGGCGGAGACCTCGTCGGGGACGGCGAACACGGCGACGTCGATCCCGGCGAAGGCCTCCTCGGTCAGCGGGACCACCTCGACCGGCACCCCGCGTACGACCGGCGTACGGCCGGCCGAGCGCGGGGAGGCGACGAGTCGGACCTCGCCCCAGACGTCCTGACGGAGCGAGAGCAGGCCGAGCAGCACCTCGCCGACCGCGCCGGTGGCGCCGACGACGGCGAGGTTGGGCCGCCGGGTCACCGCCCGGTGCCCCCGCCCGGCTCCCGGGTCATCGACCGGTGCCGCCGTAGACGACGGCCTCGTCGCTCTCGCTGTCCAGCCCGAAGGCGCTGTGCACGGCGCGGACCGCCTCCGGCACGTCGTCGGCGCGGGTGACCACCGAGATGCGGATCTCCGAGGTGGAGATCAGCTCGATGTTCACGCCCGCGGCGGAGAGCGCCTCGAAGAAGGTCGCGGTGACGCCCGGGTTGGAGCGCATGCCGGCGCCGACCAGCGAGATCTTGCCGATCGCGTCGTCGTAGCGCAGCGACTCGTAGCCGATGCCCTCCTTGACCCGGCCGAGCGCGTCGATGGCCTTCTGGCCCTCGGTCTTCGGCAGGGTGAAGGAGATGTCGGTCAGGCCGGTCGACGCGGCGGAGACGTTCTGCACCACCATGTCGATGTTGACCTCGGCGTCGGCGATGGCGCGGAAGATGCGCGCCGCCTCGCCCGGCTTGTCGGGCACGCCGACGACCGTGACCTTGGCTTCGGAGGTGTCGTGGGCGACTCCGGAGATGATGGCCTGCTCCATCTCGCCCCCTTCGGGCTTGTTCGGGTTGTCGTTGCTGACGATCGTCCCGGGAAGACCCGAGAAGGACGAGCGTACGTGAATCGGGATGTTGTAGCGCCGCGCGTACTCGACACAGCGGTCGAGCAGCACCTTGGAGCCGGACGAGGCCAGCTCCAGCATGTCCTCGTACGCGATCCAGTCGATCTTGCGCGCCTTCTTCACCACGCGCGGGTCGGCGGTGAACACGCCGTCCACGTCGGTGTAGATCTCGCAGACCTCGGCCTTGAGCGCGGCGGCCAGCGCGACGGCGGTGGTGTCCGAGCCGCCACGGCCCAGCGTGGTGATGTCCTTGCTGCTCTGGGACACGCCCTGGAAGCCGGCCACGATCGCGATGTTGCCCTCGTCCAGGGCGGTGCGGATGCGACCCGGCGTCACGTCGATGATGCGCGCCTTGTTGTGGACGGAGTCCGTGATGACACCGGCCTGACTCCCCGTGAAGGACTGGGCCTCGTGCCCCAGGGATTTGATCGCCATGGCCAGCAGCGCCATGGAGATGCGCTCTCCAGCGGTCAGCAGCATGTCGAACTCACGGCCGGCAGGAAGCGGTGACACCTGCTCCGCGAGTTCGATGAGCTCGTCCGTCGTGTCGCCCATCGCGGACACCACGACGACGACCTCATGGCCGGCCTTCTTGGCGTCAACGATTCGGCGGGCAACGCGCTTGATGCCTTCGGCATCCGCAACGGATGAGCCGCCGTACTTCTGCACGACAAGGCCCACGTGCGCTCCTCGACTAGTGTCGTTTTCCGGGGGCGCCAGGCCCCCGTACCCCCCGGGGGAAAGGGGGGTGCGGTCCGCGCCAGTCTAGCGAGCAGGGGTGCCCTGACCGGCGCTTTCCATATGATGAGACGGCTGTTTCAGCACGTGGGCGGCGGTACGGGCGGTGCCACCGGCAGGTCTGCGGGGCACCGGGCGCCGTTCCGAAGAATCCTCGGACGAATACCGGGTGCCCCGGCCGGATTTCTTTTCCGGGGGGATTGCTGAGGCATTCGTCACAATCACGGATGGCCCGCCGCGACCCCCGGTTACGGCCCGGGTGGGCGGCTCGGGTGGGCGACTCTGGTGCGCGGCTCTGGTGAGCCGCCCGGCCGGTGGCCGACCGCCCGGGACCGCCTACCGGCCGGGACCGCCTACCGGCCGAGGCCGAGCTCGGCCGCCATCAGGTCGCCCGCCTGCTGCTCCAGCTGCTCGTCGGTCAGCCCGTCGTCGTCGGTGTCCGCGCCGTCCGGCGCCGCACCGATCGGGCTGTCCAGCCGGACGTGGGCGATCAGCGACTGCAGCGCCCGCAGGACCGCCGTGCAGGTCGTGCCCCAGTTGGAGAGGTACGAGAACTGCCACCACCACAGCGCCTCGCTGACCCGGCCCTCGCGGTAGTGGGTCAGGCCGTGCTGGAGCTCGCTGACCACGCCGGCCAGGTCGTCCGAGATCCGGAAGGCGTTCGGCTTCTCCGGCGGACCGTACGGGTCGAAGACCTCGTGGTAGACGTCGATCGGCGCGAGCAGCGCGGCGAGGCGCTCGCGCAGCTGCTCGCCGTCCGGCTCCGGCCCGGCGTCGGGCTCGAAGCGGTCCTCGGGGACGACGTCCTCGATCGCGCCCAGCCGGCCGCCGGCCAGCAGCAGCTGTGAGACCTCCAGGAGCAGCAGCGAGACCGCGCTGCCCGGTTCGTCGCCCTTGGCGACCTCGGTGACGGCGAGCACGAAGCTCTCCACCGAGTCGGCGATCTGCACGGCGAAGTCGTCCGGCTCGGAGCCGTGGCCGTGGATGTGCGGGGCGGGCGCCCCGGCCTCCGGCTGCGGGGAGCCGTGGGGCTGCTGGTTGATCGTCCGGTCAGACATCGAGCAGTCGTCTCCCTTCGAAGGCGCGACCGAGGGTGACCTCGTCCGCGTACTCCAGGTCCCCGCCGACGGGCAGTCCGCTCGCCAGCCGGGTCACCTTCAAGCCCATCGGCTTGCAGAGCCGGGCCAGATAGGTGGCGGTCGCCTCCCCCTCCAGGTTGGGGTCGGTGGCCAGGATCAGCTCGGTGACCGTGCCGTCCGCGAGGCGCGCGAGCAGCTCGCGGATGCGCAGGTCGTCCGGGCCGACGCCCTCGATGGGGCTGATCGCGCCGCCCAGCACGTGGTAGCGGCCGCGGAACTCACGGGTGCGCTCGATGGCGACGACGTCCTTGGGCTCCTCGACCACGCAGATGACGCCGAGGTCGCGCCGCGGGTCCAGGCAGACCCGGCACTGCTCGGCCTCCGCGACGTTGCCGCAGACCGCGCAGAAGCGGACCTTGTCCTTGACCTCCAGCAGCGCGTGCGCGAGGCGGCGCACGTCGACCGGGTCGGCCTGCAGCACGTGGAAGGCGATCCGCTGGGCGCTCTTGGGCCCGACGCCGGGCAGCCTGCCCAGTTCGTCGATCAGGTCCTGAACCACGCCCTCGTACAACGTCGCGCCTTCCCTCGGATGGTCCGGTGGTGCTCCTGGTCGGAGGTGCCCCGGTGCCATCATCCAACGAATCGGGCGCCGGACACACCGCCCGACGCCCGACTCCCACAGAAATCACATGGGTCCACCGTCTGAACTCCAGACCGTCGACCCCCGTGGCGGGGTCCCTGCCTGGGGTTTCCCTAGAACGGCAGACCGGGGATGCCGCCGCCGCCCAGGCCCTGGGTCAGCGGGCCCATCCGCTCGGCCTGCATCTTCTGGGCCGCCTGGTTGGCGTCCCGCACGGCCGCCAGGACCAGGTCGGCCAGGGTCTCGGTGTCCTCCGGGTCCACGGCGGCCGGGGCGATGGTCAGCGCCACCAGCTCGCCCGAACCCGTCACCGTGGCCTCGACCAGGCCGCCGCCCGCCGTACCGTTCACCTTCGCCTCGGCCAGCTCCTGCTGGGCCTTCGCGAGCTCCTCCTGCATCTTCTGCGCCTGCTTGAGCAGCTGCTGCATGTTGGGCTGACCACCACCGGGGAACACGGCTCACTCCTTGCTGTCACACGGTTCGTCGTTCGTCACGGTCGAGCCTACGGGCCCGGGGCGGCCGCTGTGGCCCCGCTCCCGGGGAGTGCTCAGTTGCCGCGGTGGTGGATCTCCTCCAGCACCGTGGCCCCCAGCTCGCGGATGATCAGCTCCTGGCCGGAGAACGTCTCCTCGTTGAGGTCCGGGTCGTCCTCCTCCGGGATGTCGTCCTCCGGCCGCACCGACTGCACCGGGCGGGCCGGGGACGCCACCGGCGGCGGGGCCTGCACCGGCGCGGGCGCCTGCACCTGCGGCCGGGGCGGTGCCTGCACCGGGGCCGGGGCCTGCGCCTGCGGCGGGGCCTGCACGGGGGCGGGAGCGGCCACCGGCGGGGCGGCCGCCGGACGGGCCGGGGCCCCCCAGCCGCCGCCGGCCGGGGCCGGGGCCGCCGGCGGCGCGCCCGCGCCACCGGACGGGTCGACGATGCACTCGATCCGCCAGTCCACGCCCAGCGCGTCCGACAGCGCCTGGCGCAGCACGTCGTCACTGTTGCTGCCGACGAAGCTGTCCCGGGCACCGGCGTTGATGAACGAGACCTGGAGCACACTGCCGTCGAACCCGGCCACCTGGCCGTTCTGGCTGAGCAGGATCCAGGTGAAGCGGCGGCGGTTCTTCACCGCCTCCAGGATCTGCGGCCACAGCTGGCGGACCTGCGCGGCACCCTGCTGCGCGGCCGCGGACGGCTGACCGCCGGGCGCGGGGGCGGGGGCCGGCTGGGCCGGGGGCGGGGTCGGCGCGGGCTGCGGGACGGCCTGCGGCTGCGGCGCGGGGGTGGCAGGGGTGGCGGGAGCAGCGGCGGGGGCCGGTGCGCCGCCGGCGGGCGGGAAGCTGCGCGCGATCGGCCAGGCGCCCGGGGCGGGCCCGGCCGGGGCCGGGGGCTGCACGGGGGCGGGGGCCGGGGCCGCCGCGACGGGCGCGGAGGCCTCGACCGGCGGGGTCGCCTGCGGGGCCACCTGCGGGGCCACCGGAGCGGCCACGGGCGCCGGTGCCGGCGCCATCCCGGCCATCGGTGCCATCGGCGCCATCCCGGCCTGCGGCGCGAAACCGCCCGCCGCGGCCCGGCGCTCCAGCTTGTCCAGCCGCGCCTGCAACGACAGCTCGTCGCTGTACGCGCCCGGCAGCATCACCCGGGCGCAGATCAGCTCCAGCTGGAGCCGGGGCGCCGCATTGCCGCGCATCTCGGTCAGCCCGGTGTTGACGATGTCCGCGGCCCGGCTCAGCTCGGCCGCGCCGAAGGCGTCCGCCTGCGCCTGCATCACCGCGACCCGGTCCGCCGGGGCGTCGATCAGCCCCTTCTCCCCGGCCTCCGGCACGGTGGCGAGGATCACCAGGTCGCGCAGCCGCTCCAGCAGGTCGGTGACGAAGCGGCGCGGGTCGTGCCCGCCCTCGACCACCCGGTCGATCACCTGGAACACCGTCGCGCCGTCCTGCGCCGCGAAGGCGTCCACCACCTCGTCCAGCAGCGCCGAGTCGGTGTACCCGAGCAGCGCCGTCGCCATCTGGTAGGTCACGCCGCCCTCGGCGGCACCGGCCAGCAGCTGGTCCATCACCGACATCGAGTCCCGGACCGAGCCCGCGCCGGACCGTACGACCAGCGGGAACACCGAGTCCTCGACCTGGATGCCCTCTCGGCCGCAGACGTCCGCCAAGTAGTCGCGCAGGGTGCCGGGCGGGACCAGCCGGAACGGGTAGTGGTGGGTGCGGGACCGGATCGTCCCGATCACCTTCTCCGGCTCGGTGGTCGCGAAGATGAACTTGAGGTGCTCCGGCGGCTCCTCGACCACCTTGAGCAGCGCGTTGAACCCGGCCGAGGTCACCATGTGCGCCTCGTCCAGGATGAAGATCTTGTACCGGCTGTGCACCGGCGCGAAGAAGGCCCGCTCGCGCAGCTCACGCGCGTCGTCCACACCACCGTGCGAGGCGGCGTCGATCTCGATCACGTCGATGGAGCCGGGCCCGCCGGTCGCGAGGTCCCGACAGGACTGGCACTCCCCGCAGGGCGTCGGCGTCGGCCCCTGTTCGCAGTTCAGGCAACGGGCCAGGATGCGCGCGCTCGTCGTCTTGCCACAGCCGCGCGGCCCGCTGAACAGGTACGCGTGGTTGACCCTGTTGTTACGCAGGGCCTGCTGGAGCGGAGCGGTCACGTGCTCCTGCCCGATGACCTCCGCGAAGGTCTCGGGGCGGTAGCGGCGGTACAGGGCTAGGGACACACCACCGACGATATCGGGACGGACGGACAAACGCGTCGCCCCTTCACCCCGGCCCCACTCTCCCCACGGCCCGCACGCCCCCGGGAACGCAAAGACCCCTCGTGCACCCGCCAGAGCCCTCCTACCCTTGCTGCCTTCCGGCCCTGGGGGGGTTCAGAGAGATAACGCCACACGAGGGGCTGACCCCCACACTACCGGATCCCAGGCCCGACGATCCACAGGCCACCCCCACCCCTCGGCCTGCGGGATAGCTGGTCGCGAGCACCCCGAAACATGTACTAAGCTCTCCCACGGAGGATTCGCCTAGAGGCCTAGGGCGCACGCTTGGAAAGCGTGTTGGGGGCAACCCCTCACGAGTTCGAATCTCGTATCCTCCGCCTCCGCCCGCCAGGGCAGACGAGGGCCCGAACCGGTTTGCCGGTTCGGGCCCTCTGCACGTTCGGTGGCGATGCCCGCCGAGACCGTGCACGCCCGGTTCAGCCGCTGGGCCACTGTGGAGCAGGTGGATGCCGATAGCTGCGGGTGCCCGGCCGGGACACCCGCCGCGCGGTCAGATCAGCGCGCGGGCCCGGCGCTCCCAGTCCGCGATCCGGGTCATCGCGCCACTGACCTGCTTGACCGCGGCCGAGATGTCCCGGCCGGGCACCCGCAGCTCCCGGCTCATCTTCGCCATCCACCGCATGCCGACCTCGATCTCGCCGAGCACGCCGAGCACCTCGTGGGTGGACTCGGCGATGCTGAGCATCTGCTCCAGGAAGCCGGTCGGCGAACCGGTGCGCTGCTCGGGTGGCATCGCCGCCATGACGTCGAACGCTGTCTGCGCCGCCGCATCCATCTCCACCATCTGCCCGGCGAAACGGGTACACGCCTCCCGGAGACCGGAGGCCGGCTCGGCCATCACCTTCCCCAGTTCGGTCATCGCCGGCAGCCACGCGCTCATCGGTGCCCCGGGCTGGGAGGCCCGCTCCATCAGGGGACCGATCTGCAGGACGGATTCGGTGATCGCCGCCATGAACCCGGCAATCGCCTCCGTGGTCTCGACCATCGCCTCCATCTGCTCCTCCACCCGCGCGAACCGGTCGAACAGCCCGGGGGCCTCCGGGTCGTCCGGCTCCGCCTCGACCACAGCCGACACCGGCGCCGCTGGGAGCCCGAACAGGATCCGGGCCGGGGTCAGCGGCTCGAACCGGTTGTCCAGGGCGCCCTTCAGCGCGGTCTCCAGGTCTCGCCGCGCCCTGACCAGCCCGCTCCGGCTGCGCTTGAACATGATCGTCCGGATCAGCGAGAGGTCGAACGGCAGCTGCCCGTGCTCGCCGATGTGGATGATGGGCTTGCCGGTCAGGTGCCTGATCCCGAGCTCATAGGTGACATTGGCGTTGCCCCCGGTGAGGTCGGCGATCACGATGTCGTCCTGCAGCACGTGGCGGCAGATCTGCTCGGTGATCTCGCCCGAGTCTGCTATCCCGTCCGCCCTGACTGGGACGATGCCGTGCCTGGCGCAGGCGGGCAGGATCACCTTCTCGTAGATCTCCAGGTTCTCCTCGAACGCCAGGAGTTCCGGACTCCCGTCCGGGGCGTGCTCGTTGCCGATGGGCGCGATGACGAAGCAGGTCGTCATCGGCGCCTCCTCGGGCTCCGGACCGGCGACGGCCACGATGCTCATGCGTAGTCCTCCGTTTCGAACCCCAGTGCACGATCGCGCTGTTCCGCGAAGTCGGCGCCGGCTCGCAGATCGGCCGGGTAGACGGGGCGCTCCTCGATCCCGAGCGCCCGAAGCAGCTCGGCGGTGGGGATCCGGTACTGCCACCCGAGGCGCAGGACCGGGCAAGGGAAATCGCCCTGGTGGATGAGCTTGTAGGCGGTGGCGGGGCAGAGCCCGAGCGCGCGGGCGGCAGTGCGCAGGTCGACGGCCAGCGGCAGGTCGAACGCTTCGCCGAACGACAGCCAGGTGCCGGAGCGAGGGGTCATCGCCGTCCTCCGACCGGACGCAGCGACAGGGTGCCGATTCGGCTGCCCTCGCTCGGGCGCCGCGCCCGGTGCACGATCTCTTCGAGGCCCAAGTGGCCTACCAGCTCGCCCAGTCGGAAGCTCTCAAGCCGCTCCGGCGCGACACTGAACCGCACCGTCGCCGACAGGCCATCGGACCGGACAGGCGGCGACACGCGCAGCTCCCAGCCGTCCTGCCAGTCGCTGACCGGCGACTCCGCAGGCGCCTCCACGGCGAGATGAGCGGCGGCCAGCGCCGCGATGTCTGCCACCGGTCGCTCCCGGATTCGGGCCCGGGCAAACGCCCAGACCCGGTTGACAGAGGGGCGTAGCAGTGCGCGGCCCGCCTCCTGGGTCTGCGGGTCCAGGTCCGCGAGTGCTGCCAACAGGGCGAGCAGCGACTCGGATTCGAGCTCCCGCCGGTCGATCGGCCACCGGATCGCTATCCGGTAGAGGGTGCGCCGCATCGCGGGCAGGGCCAGCCAGAGCACCAGCAGCCGGTCAGGTCCGGCCGCGCCGCTGTCGCGCTGCGCCGCGCCGACGGCCTCGCGCCAGATCTCCTCGCGGAGCCGCAGGTCCGCCGACCTGCCATACAGCGCCCGCCGGGCCTCCACGGCGGAGAGCCGGGCCGGGCCGTCGGCCGCGGTGATCGGGAAGGGCAGGTCGGCGGGCCGGAACCGGTGCTCCAGCGCGTCGAATACCCGGTTGTAGGGGATCAGTCCCATGGTGAGCCTCCCGAGTCGTCGGTGTCGTCACGCAGGTCGTCCACGATGCGCGAGCAGGCCCGGATGATCCGGTGCAACTCCTCGCGCAGCGTCTCGTAGGGGACCGGCGAGAAGCCGGCCGTGCGCCGCCTCGCGCTCGCGGCAGAATGGTGGTCGCAGGCGGCGGCGTAGTAGTGCACGTCGCCGGTCCGGCCCTGGACGGAGAGGCCCCGGGTGCCCTGCTGGCGGTTGCCGGCTCGGCAGAAGGTGCAGCCTCCGGCGGGCGGGTCGTCGCTCATCGGCCAGCCCCGTCGGGCACCGCCCCTTGGACGACAGACCCGTGGATCACGCCCTGGATGGCGGTGCCGTGAACGCCATGCTGCACGAAGCTCGGCTGCTCCCGCTCCGCTGCTCGGGCCGGGGGCCTCGGCCCGTCCTCCGGCGTACCCGGCCATGGCTCCCGCACGTCCTGCGGGTCCACACCGGGCAACCGGACCCAGCCGTACCCGGCGAACCCCTTCTGCTGCACGTGGATTCGGCGGTACTGATCCGGGTCGAGTCCGTGGAACCGCGAGCGCACCACGTCCTGGTAGAGCCGGTCGGAGATCACCACGGCCAGGTTCGCCGCCCCTTCGGCCGCCAGGAGTTGCTTCACCTCGGGTGCGTTCAGGTAGCGGGCCACCGCGATCGGGGCGGGGCCGGAGAAGCCCAGGGCGGCGGTGGCGGCCACGCCGGTATCGATGGCAAGCCGAAGCCGCATCCGCTCGGCGGGCCGGCGGGTCGCGTTGTACGCGCCGAGCTCGGCCGCCAGGTGGGTGACGTACTCGCCCAGCACCAGCGGCTCGGGAGTACGGGGCGGAAGAACTGCGAACTCCAGGTCGCCCTGCGGCTGGGTGGACCACTTGCGATGGTCCAGCCCACTGCGTTCGGCTGCCACCCGAAGTACTCGGGCGAGTTGGGCCTGTGCGGCCCACTGGTCCTGTGTGTCGAAGCGGCTGTACTGCTCTATGTCCGCCGCCAGGCAAAGGCGGCGGATGACGTCCGGCCGGGGCTTGTCCCAGGGCCGGACGATCGGGTGCGGCGTCATGTGAACCATCACCTGCTCGATGAGAGCGGACAGTTGGCTGTGCTGGATGCCAACTGTGCGGCCGGCGAACCAGCATCTCCGAGCGAGCCGCACAAGTGCGGGTTCTCAGGTCCTGTCAGCGGCCGATCGGCGGCAGGTGTCCGATCTCCCGGAGGCGGTCCAGCTTTTTCACCGCTTTCTGGCGGTAGCCGGTCGTGATGATCCCCTCGTCACGGAAACCCTCCAGCGCCTTCTCCACCGCCCTCTGCTTCGATCCGATGAACGCCGCGAGTTCGGCCTGGGTAAGGTCGACGCAGATCAGGGTGTGCGAGCCGACGGGGCGGCCGTAGTCCTCGGCAAGTTTGGCGAGCACCCGGGCCAGCCGTACTCGAACCGGGAACTCACCGAACTCGATACGCCAGGAATTCGCGGTGCGCAGGCGACGGTTGCCGAGCCGCACGATTTGAATGGCGGCCTCCGGGCGCTTATCGAGGAAGCTCCGCATCGCTCGGCCTTGGACCACGTGTGCGTCGATGTCGTCGCACGCTGTCACCGTGGCCGACCTGGGCACGTCGTCGAGCACCGCCATCTCCCCGACCACGTCGCCGCCGACCCGGATGGCGAGCAGGGCTTCACGCCCGTTGGCGAGCCTTCCGGTGACCTTCACGCAGCCGCTCTTCAGAAGCACCAGGTAGTCGCCCGGAGCCCCTTCTACCAGGATCTTCTCCCCTGGCGAATACTGCTGCGGGGAACCGATACTCAGCAGTTCCTCCCGGACCGGCCCCGACAGGCTGCCGAGGAAGCGGGCGGGCCGCCGCTCGCCAATATCATCGATTCCGCGCCGTGCTGTCCCCTGGGACGCGCGCTCCATATCCCACCTCGTGGTCGATCCCGAGTGCCTTCCCGATCACCGAATCAGGCCCGGATTCGAGCGGAAAGAGCGTGCGAGGAGTATCTGGTGTGGTGCGTATGCACGGGGCGCGCGTCGGCTCTGGGCGGTCAGTCCGTACAAGTTCGGCCAGGCTCCCCACCACACTGATCGCCCGAAACCGCGTCCCGCGCGTCAAGCCCGCCCCCGACGGCTACCTCATCGCCGCCGCACGCCTCGGTCTCCCCTCGACCACGTGCCTCGCCTACGAGACCGCCGACGAAGGCACCACCGCGGCCCGCGTCGCCGGAATCGACGTCGTCGGCATCCGCACCCTGCCGGAGCCAGCTTCGAAAACCTCTCGCCGACCAGCGATACCGCTCCAGTAGCGGCGAACCTTGGTCTCGTTTCCGGTCTCATTCGTCCCCGTCCAATGGGGTTCAGCGGACGCTCAGAGAATCCCTACACCGCAGGTCAGAACGGGTGTGAACCCAGCTGAACGGAGCCGAGGAGAATTGGAAAGCGTGTTGGGGGCAACCCCTCACGAGTTCGAATCTCGTATCCTCCGCACTCGCCCGCCAGGGCAGACGAGGGCCCCGACCGCTCAGCGGTCGGGGCCTTCGTCGTTCCGTGGTTGCAGGTGTTCCTTCTCCGATGGATTCGGACCCCGCCGATGGCATCGAACACCACAGTCTTGATCAGTGGGAACATCGGGCGCTCCCCCGGGAGAGCGCCCGGCCTGGCTCAGAGCCAGCCGCGCTGGGCCGCCTTGAGGCCCGCCTCGAACCGGCTGGTGGCGTCCAGGCGCTCCATGAGGGCGGCCATCTGGCGGCGCACGGTCCGCAAGGAGACCCCGAGACGCTTGCCGGCGGCCTCGTCGGTCAGGCCGGTGGCGAGGAGCTTCAGCAGCTCCTTCTCGGTGGGATTCAGGCCGGTGTCCGTCTCGCGCTGGCGGTCCGCCCCGAGCGGGACGGCGGTGTCCCAGGCCTGTTGGAACAGGGCGAGCAGCGCGGCCACGATCCCCTCCTCCCGCGTGCAGAGCGCCCCACGGCGGGTGTCCGTGGGGTCGATCGGCAGCACGGCGACCTGCCGGTCGAACACCAGCATGCGAGGCGGCAGGACCGGGGCGGTACGCACCTGTCCGCCGGCATCGGTCATCCACTGCGCGTACGCGAGGGTGGCCGGGTCGTTGCGCACGCTGTCCTGGTAGAGCGTCATCAGGGCGACACCGCGTCCCAGCGCCTCCGCGTCGAGCGGCCTGGACGCGTCGAGGCTCTCCTGGGACCGGCCGCCTCCGGGCATCACCGCCAGGCATTCACCCTGCAGCTCCTTGGCCAGCACCCTCAGCTTCGCCTGGATCGCCTCCATCCCGACCAGGCGCTCCGAGCCACCGACGACGGCGACTCCCGGTCGCAGTTGGGCGCACTCGGCCACCGCACGGACCATCGCCGTCTTCTGCGTTGCCAGTTCGTGGTGGCGGCGGGCGAGCTCCTCCTCCTGCCGAAGGAGCATCAGTTCCAGTGCGACCGGGGGCTCGACCACGCGCAGCCCGGTCGGATGGAAGGGGGAGTCCCGCGCGATCGTGAGATCAGCGAGTTCGTCGAGCGCCTCGCGCACCGTGCTCTCCGGCAGGGCCAGCTGCGCGCACAGCTCCGCGACCCCGACTTCGGGGTCGGTGAGCATCCCTCGGTAGACAGCCTCGACGGTCCGGTCCAGCCCCAGCATTTCCAGCATGAAAGCGCCCCCCCAGCTAGCCACTGAAAGATCGTTCCCCAGCTTCGCGGGCGACCTTTCCAGCAAGGTACAGCAGCGGCAACCAAGTCCGGCCACGCGGACCCCGGAGGCCGGAGGCACCAAGGTGACAGGCCCATTGGCTCCTTGGCGCCAGGCCGAACCCATTCCACTGGGCCTCTCCGGGCAGCAAGATATTGATCACCGGCACAGCGGCGAGAACGAAACCCGCTCGCCAGGACCGCTCCGAGGCCTCCCGCCTCCCCACACACTTCACCGACAGGGGTACCGCCATGCCTAACGCCGCCCGCCTGCTCAAGGTCTCCGCCATCACCGCCGCGCTGTTCCTCGGCACCGCACCGGCCGCGCTGACGACGGCGGCCGGGGCGCAGACCACGGTGGCAAGCGTCACGGTGGCGAGCGTCACGGCGGCAAGCACCACGGCGGCGAGCGTCACGGCGAGTTCCATCGGCTGGGACGTCACCCCGGCCGGCTCGGCCCTCAGCGGCGGCCCGCAGGCCGACAGCATCGGTTGGGACTGACCTGCCGTGCACATCGTCCACCTGACCCTGCACCAGGTGGTGAGCACGGGCTCCGAGGAAGCCGACGCGCACACCGTGCACGATGCCCTGTGGGCGCACGCCCAGTCGCGCCACGGCCTGGAACACGTCCGCGCCCGTGCCGGTCCGCACGGCATCGACCTCGTCCTGTTCCTCCGGGCCGGCAGCCGGAGTGAGGCAGCGGCACATGCGTGCGAGCTGCTCGGCTTCGCCACCAGGTCAAAGATCTTTTCCCGGTACGTCATACCGCTGCTCGGGCGGTAAGGCTCCGCCCTCCCGCAGAGCCCTCCCGCAGAGCCCTCCCGCAGAGCTCTCCCCCCGCAGACTCACCGCACCCTGGCACGGCCTCCGCCGCGCCACACCTCATCGAAGGACTTATGTCATGACCATGACCATGCCCACCACCCGTCGCCTCAAGCAGACCGGTCTGGCCGCGCCGCCGCCACCGCAGTGACCGGCCTGACGGTTGCCCCGGCCCACGCGAGCACGACGTCCTCGATCGCCGCCACCGCGACCGCAGAGGTCGGCAACGGGCCCTGCGCCCACGGCGGTTACTCGTCCGGGCTGAACAGCCAGAGCACCAGCTGCGACGGCTCCGGCGGCCAGTCCCAGGCCTGGTGCGCGGACTTCGTCGGCTGGGTGTGGTCCCAGTACGACGTCGCCCACCTCTCCGCGATCGACAACAGCGCGGCCAGCGTCTACGACTACGGCAAGACCTACGGCACCCTGCACAGCACCCCGCAGGTGGGCGACGCCGTCGTCTACAACTACAACGCCTCCAGCGACTACGCCGACCACGTGGCGCTGGTCACCGCGGTGAGTGGCGACTCCATCACCGTGGTCGGTGGCAACGAGGGCCACTCGAGCGGCCACTCCCAGGGCATCGTGCAGCAGGAGAGCACCTCCCACTACGCGGTGGGCGACGCGCCCTGGAACCAGACCATCAGCGGGTACATCAGCCCGGTCGTGAAGCCCTCGGTCACCTTGAACTACTCGCAGACGATCGCCGGGGACTACAACGGCGACAAGGTCTCCGACCTGTTCGCCAAGGACTCCGCAGGCAACCTGTCCGTCTGGACGGGCAACAAGGGCGCGGGCTTCAGCACGAAGAAGCAGCTCACCAGCGGCTGGAACTTCACCCAGACCGCCACCGCGGACTTCACCGGCGACGGCATGGCCGACCTGGTCGCCCGGGACTCCTCCGGCAACCTCTACCTCTGGAGCGGCAACGCCGGCGGCACGTTCAGCACCAAGAAGCTGCTGACCAGCGGCTGGAACTACACCCAGACCGTGGCCGGCGACTTCCGGGGCACCGGACACGCCGACCTCATCGCCCAGGACGCCTCCGGCAACCTCTACCTGTGGCCCGGCAACGGCGACGGCACCTTCGGCGCCAAGAAGCTGCTGACCGGCGGCTGGAACTACACCCAGACCACGGCCGCCGACTTCACCGGCGACGGCATAGCCGACCTGGTCGCCCGGGACTCCTCCGGCAACCTCTACCTCTGGAGCGGCAACGCCGGCGGCACGTTCAGCACCAAGAAGCTGCTGACCAGCGGCTGGGACTTCACCCAGACCACCGCGGGTGACTTCACCGGCAGCGGCCACGCCGACCTGATCGCCCGCGACGACACCACCGGCACCCTCTACCGCTGGGCCGGCAACGGCAGCGGCGGCTTCGCGGCCAAGGTCCAGGTCACCACCGGCTGGTAGCACCTGCCCCGCCGCTCACTCCGGTGTCCCGCACTGACGCCCCGTGCGGGACACCGGCTGCCCGACTCCCCCTCACGCCCTCACCACGATCGGAAGTCCCATGCGCCTCACCAACCGTAAGAACCGTCACGCCCTGGCCCTGGCCGCCGCCGCCTGCACCGCCCTGGTCGCCTCGCTGGCCGGCGCCGGCAGCGCCGCCGCCGCCTCCGTCAGCACCTGGGAGAAGGTCGCCCAGTGCGAGAGCAGCGGTGACTGGAGCATCAACACCGGCAACGGCTACTACGGCGGCCTGCAGTTCGACCTCAGCACCTGGAACGCCTACGGGGGCCAGCAGTACGCCGCCTATCCCCACCAGGCCACCGAGAACCAGCAGATCATGATCGCCGAAAAGGTCCTGGCCGCACAGGGCCCCGCCGCATGGCCGCAGTGCGGCGCCTCGAACGGCCTCGGCACGGACAAGCAGAGCCCGTTCCCGTCGACGACGCTGAACTACTCCTCGACAACAGCCGGGGACTACAACGGCGACAAGGTCTCCGACCTGTTCGCCAAGGACTCCGCAGGCAACCTCTTCGTCTGGACGGGCAACAAGGGCGCGGGCTTCAGCACCAAGAAGCAGCTCACCAGCGGCTGGAACTACACCCAGACCGCCACCGCCGACTTCACCGGCGACGGACTCACCGACCTCGTCGCCAACGACGCCTCCGGCAACCTCTACCTCTGGACCGGCAACGCCGGCGGCACGTTCAGCACCAAGAAGCTGCTGACCGGCGGCTGGAACTACACCCAGATGGTGGCCGGCAACTTCCGGGGCACCGGACACGCCGACCTCATCGCCCGGGACTCCACCGGCAACCTCTACCAGTGGCCCGGCAACGGCGACGGCACCTTCGGCGCCAAGAAGCTCCTGACCAGCGGCTGGAACTACACCCAGACCACCGCCGCCGACTTCACCGGCGACGGCATAGCCGACCTGGTCGCCAAGGACTCCGCCGGCAACCTCTACCTCTGGACCGGCAACGCCGGCGGCACGTTCAGCGCACCCGTCAAGCTCACCGACGGCTGGAGCTACAGCCAGACCACTGCAGGTGACTTCACCGGCAGCGGCCACGCCGACCTCGTCGCCCGCGACGACACCACCGGCACCCTCTACCGCTGGGCCGGCAACGGCACCGGCCACTTCGCCGCCCCCGTCGCCCTCACCACCGGCTGGTAGTCGCCCTCACCACCGGCCGGCAGGCGCGGCACGACCCGGACCAGCACGCCCGGCACCAGGACCAACACCAGGCCCAGCAACGGGCCCAACAGCAGGCCCAGCAGCGGGCCCAGCACGAAGGAGTCAGGCCGATGAAACGCGGCAGCAGAGCCACGCAGAAACGTCCACGCACCGCGGTAGGTCGAGCAGCAGCAGTGGCCACGGCGCTGTGCTGTGGACTCGTCACGGCCCCTCTCGCGGCCGCTGCCCCGGCACTCGCCGACACCACCGGCTGCGCGGCCTACCCGACGCCGCTGGCGGCCACCAGCCGCCCCAGCCCGGCGACTTCGCCGTGGACGGGCAGCTGGGGCACCGCCCTGAGCAACGCCGGACCGGCCGCGCAGTCCGGCGTTTCAGGCCAGCAGACCCTGCGGATGGTCGTGCACAGCAGCATCGCGGGCAACAGCGCCCGGATCCACCTGGCGAACACCTTCAGCTCGGCTCCGGTCACCATCGGCCACGCGACGATCGCCGTCCAGGGCTCGGGCGCGACCCCGGCGGCCACGCCCGTCACGTTGACCTTCGGCGGCGGCCAACAGACCGTCATCCCGGCGGGTGGTGACGTCTACAGCGACCAGGCCGCTTTCCCGGTCACCGCCGACGAGAACCTCCTGGTCAGTATCTACCTGCCGGATCCGGTCAGTTCTGCGCCCTACCACCCGGACGCCCTCACCACCTCGTACACCAGCGCACCCGGCGACAGCACCGACCACGCCGCAGGGGCCGGCAGCACCGGCTTCACCACCTCCTACTACCACTGGGCCTACCTGAGCGGACTCGACGTCACGGCAGGCGGCGGCGGAACGGTCGTGGCCATCGGGGACTCGCAGACCGACGAAGGCCACACCACGGCCGACACCAACCGCCGCTGGGTCGACGACTACGGCAGGGCACTCCAGGCCCAGCCGAACCCGATGGGCGTGGTCAACGAGGGGCTCTCGGGCAACCGCCTGCTCACCGATGCGCCCGGGCAGAAGCCCGGCTACGGGGCCAGCGCCCTCACCCGGTTCGACCGCGACGTACTGGCCCAGCCCAACGCCCGCTCCGTGATCCTCTACGAGGGCATCAACGACATATCGCTCGACGGCGCGACGGACGCCGCCCTGGAAGCCGGGATCCAGCAACTGTCCGCCCGGGCACACGCCAAGGGCCTCAGCTTCAGCGTCGCCACCATCCCGCCCTTCGAGGGCAACAGCATGTACTCGGCGGCCAAGGACAACGTCCGGCAGTGCGTCAACGCCTACATCCGCAGCACCTCCGACATCGACCACTACCTCGACTTCGACCAGGCCACCCGCGATCCGCTGGCACCCGGCCGCCTCTTCGCCGGGTACTACAACCGGGGTGACGACCAGCTGCATCTCAACGACAACGGCAACCAGGTCCTGGCGAACACCATCGCCGCCCCGCCGGCGGCGTCCTCCGTCCCCCTGAACTTCTCGCAGCAGGTGGCCGGCGACTTCCGGGGCACCGGACATACCGACCTCATCGCCCGGGACACCTCCGGCAACCTCTACCGCTGGCCCGGCAACGGCGATGGCACCTTCGGCAGCCGCATCCTGCTCACCGGCGGCTGGAACTTCACCCAGACCACCGCCGCCGACCTCACCGGCGACGGCATAGCCGACCTGGTCGCCAAGGACTCCGCCGGCAACCTCTACCTCTGGACCGGCAACGCGGGCGGTACCTTCAGCACCAAGAAGCTGCTGACCAGCGGCTGGAACTACACCCAGACCACCGCCGCCGACCTCACCGGTACAGGCCGCGCCGACCTGATCGCGGCCGACTCCAACGGCAACCTCTACCGCTGGCCCGGCAACGGCGACGGCACCTTCGGCAGCCGCATCCTGCTCACCGGCGGCTGGAACTTCACCCAGACCACCGCCGCCGACTTCCGCGGCACGGGCCACGCCGACCTCATCGCCCGCGACGACTCCACCGGCACGCTCTACCGCTGGCCCGGCAACGGCGACGGCACCTTCGGCGCGAGGACGGCGGTCACCGCCGGCTGGGCCCCGTTCTCCCAGACCACCGCCGGCAGGTTCCGTGGCACCGGCGCCGCCGACCTCATCGCCCGCAACGACAGCACAGGCGATCTCGACGAGTGGGACAACGTCGGCAACGCCTCCTTCACCCGCCCGCTACGACTCACCGGCGGCTGGTAGGCAGCCTCCCTCCCGGTGAGGCCTCGGGGCCCTGCAAGAGCGCGGCGTTCAAGGCCCTGAACGAGTTCGGCGGCGCCGATGCCATCCACGGTTTCGGCGCCGCCGGCACTGGAACCCGCGTGACACCCCTCCGCCGGTCCCAGCGCCACTGCCAAGTGCTGCGACTGTGAACGTTTGCAGGGCAGGGCCGAGGCGCTCCAGGCGCATATGGAGCAGGTCGAGCATGCAGTGGGGCGTGACCGGTAATCGGTCATCGGTGCCGACGCTGTTCGTCCAGTCGACTCTTCGTGATCACTGCTGGGTGATGTGCGCGCCGGTGATCACCCCGCCGGTGACGGTGTAGGTGCCACCGAACCATTTCACCGTGCCGTCGCTCTGGACGGCTCGGATGAAGACGTTCACCATGCCCGGCACCGTGGCGTCGTCCGAGGCGGCCGCGTCGATCTCCGTGGTGGTGGAGAAGCCGCCAACCCACCGGTCGTACGAGACCTGGGCGATGTTGCTGCCGCCAAGGTTCCAGGCGTCGAGGTAGTCCCTGGAGTTCAGGTCCTGGTAGTACCGCTCCACCACCGCGCGCGGGCCCAGGAGCGACGGCGAAGGAGTGGACGGGGTGACCGCCACCTCGGTCGGGAACGCCGGCGTGATCGTGTCCGGCGGCGAGGTCGTGACCGGCGGGAGGACGTTCGGCGCGGTCGGCACGGAGACCGGCGGCTGCCGATCCTGGGAGCGCGACAACGCCCAGAGTCCGACCCCGGCCCCGGCGGTGAGAAGGAGCCCGACCGTGATCACGATCAGCAGCCGCAGGAAGGCCCCTCCGGGGGGCGGCTCGCCCGGAGGAAGCGGCTCCGCCCAGTGCTGCTGGTCCTCGTCCCACTGCCCCATAGTGGCTACCCCAGCCCGCTCAGCTGGGCGATCTGCTGCACGAGGGCCGCAGCCGAGGAGAGCCCTGCCACCGTGCTCGCGCCGAGCTCGAGCCGCTCGCGCAGCCGCTGGAGCCGGTCACGCCGCACCAGACCCGTCGTGGCGATCTCCTCCTCGGCCTCGTCGAGCTGAGCACCTAGCTCCGACGTCTCCGCTCCGGTACCCACAGACCGCAGTTGCTCACGCAGGACCCGCACGGCGGCCAGCAACTCGGGGGACGCTTCGATCCGTTGGACCGAGTGGTCGAGCGCCTGGGCCTCCGCCCCCGAAGCCACCGCGCCTCCGGTCATCACGGAGATGCTGATGCCGCCGGGAGCACTCGGCGGCGCCATGGGCGGCCAGTGGCCGCCCGGCGGCTGCGCCGGCTGCCCGGAGCGATCCGACCGGTCATCGGCGCGTGCCGACGGCCCAGCGGCCACGGCTCCGCCGGTCAGCACACCGATGCTGATGCCGCCTACCGCCCCCTGCGAAGGCGACGCCGGATCGGTCCCCTCCGCATTCTCCTCATCGCGGGAAGCCGACGTCATGGCATGTTCCCCTTCATGTCCGTGGCACTCATGTGACGCGCCGAGGCCCACTTGCCCAACGCGACCGCGCCTCCGCTCATACCTCCGATGAACACCCCGCCCCCACTCACGTTGATGATGTACTGCTGGAACTCGCCTGTCTCGTAGCCCTTCTGACGCAGGGCGTCCTCCACCCCGCTGGCGATCCGGTCCTGCAGCGTCCGCACGTACCGGCTAATGTCCATCTCCTGGAACAACGACAGGTCACTCACGCTGCCCAACTCCCGCACCGACGCGGCGGGAGCGTCGAGCGGTGCCCGGTGCGGCATGGTCAGCCAGACCCGGAGGAGTGAGACCGTGGTGGCCAGCAGCGAAACCAGGGCGGCGGGGTTCGCCGCCGGGCTGACGAACAGGCCGGAGACGGCCTGGCGCAGCAGACCACCGGTGCCACGTGCCGCGACCACGTCCACGGAGCTGAACTCGTGCCGGACAGGGGCGAGTACGTGCGGGACGACCTCCAGTACCAGCATCCCGCCCTGCGTGTGCACCCGGACCAGAAGGGAAAGACCGATCCGCTCATCCCATGCTCCGACCCGGATGCGCAGGAAGTGCCGGCGCGCCTCGCCGCCCTCACCGACGGCGCCGTCGACCAGACGCCGGATCTGGGCGGGCTGGAACTCGAGCTGACTCCGGGACAGGCCGACCGGCATGTAGACCACTTCGTCGATCTCGATCGAGCGCAGGCGGTCGCGACTGGTGGCCGCGGCCGACGTGGCCAGGGCTTCGAGACGAGGCCTGATGAGGTCGATGACCTCACGAGCGGTGAGCGCCTCGGGCTGCGCGGGCTGCCCCGCCTTGCCCCGGAGCTCCGTGACGACCGACCAGGGCTTGTACGGTTCACCGGCTCCGACGAACGGCTTGAACGGGTCGTAGATCACCATGCCGGCGTGCTGTTCCCGGCCGATGGCCGCACCGATGCGTTGGTACTGGGCACTGTTCGGCAACTTCGCACGGGGTGCCGTGGCGTAGGCGGTCCGGCTGAGGCTGAGGCGCATCACGGACACCACCTGCGCTCGGTACGCCTGCACAGGCAGCACCAGCAGCGCGGGGAACACCAGCGCCGCCCAGGCGTCGACGCCCCTGAACAGCGCGAAGGCGGCAAGCGCCCAGTATGCGACGGTCAGCGAGACCCGCAGGAGCGGCAGCACTAGCTTCAGCCTGCCGCGAGTGGCTTCCTTGATGACCGAACGGCCGAGAACGAAGATCGCGATCGGGCTGCCTTGCTCCACCCACGACATCACGCAGACCGAAATGTAGGCGGCGAACCAGGGGACGGGCGCCAGTACCTTCTCCGACCCGATCCCGAACAACCCCAACACGATGAACCCCACCCAGATCACCAGGAGGTACAGCGCGGCCTGCGCCTCCTGGCGGCGGGACCGATGCGCGTGTGCGAGTACCTGCAAAGCGTCGATCCCGAGCGAGGGAGCCACTGGCCGCTCCTCGTGCTCCACCAACTGCTCGATGACGCGCTGACGGAACACCCCGTCGAAGTAGACCCCCGCGCAGAGCAGCCGGGTGGCCTCGCTGCGGGCGTGCTGCGGCTCGGTGGCCGACGACAGAGAAACAAACCTGCTGGAGGTGGTCATGCATCCCCCGATGCTTGAACTGCCCAACGAGGAAAGGTCTGTGGGCGAGTCTCGGTAGACAGTATGGCGCCCGTCCTCTTGGCCTGGAAGGGAACCGAGGAAACAACAACCAGTACTCCAGAACTCCAACAGGCCTCCTGACAAAGCCAGTTGCTCACCTCGGCAGATACAGGTCACCCCAGGGCACAACATCGAGGAGGGCGTTCCCACGCGCCCCTGGGACCAGCGGTCCATGTGCACCTGGCTGAGCGAGTCGAAGGAGAAGTCGGGGGCGCTCGCCATGCCTTCGAGCAGGCCGTTCGTGTTCTTCGTGGGGAAGCCCCCCGCGTCGGGTCTGAACCGGCACTGACAGTACGCTCGTGTAAGACGTTTGTGCAAGACACTTGTCCAAGTGGGGTTCGGGCGGTAGCTTCGGCGAGTCGCTCACGGCCCACCTGACGAGCCGGCGGCTTTCTTGACCGTAGATGTCCTGCTGTAGAGCGCACTTGATCACGGTTCAGTTCAGCGCGGGGCGCCACGACCATCGGGGTGTCGCGCGCGAGGGAGAAGGGGGAAGTGCCATGTCGCAGTCGCAGGAGTCGCAGGAGTCGCTGGCCGCGTTCGTCGAGGCGACGGCCAAGGAGTACGGCCTGCCCGGCGTCGCCGTCGGGGTATGGGCCGGCGGGAGGGAGATCTACGCCTGCCACGGCGTGACGAGCGTCGACAACCCGCTGCCCGTCGACGAGCGGACGCTGTTCGTCCTGGGCTCGGTCTCCAAGACGTTCACGGCGACCGTGCTGATGCGCCTGGTCGCCGAGGGGCGCGTCGAGCTGGACGCGCCGGTGCGCCGCTACGTGCCCGAGCTGGTGCTTCGGGACGAGCGGACCGCAGCCGAGATCACGGTCCTCAACCTGCTCAACCACACCGCCGGGCTGGACTGGCGGATGAACGTCGACACCGGCGAGGGCGACGACGCCCTGGCCGCGTACGTGGCGAAGATGTCCGAGTCGCAGCCGATCGCGCCGCCCGGCGCCCGGGCTTCCTACAGCCAGATGGCGTTCAACCTGGCCGGGCGGATCATCGAGAAGGTCACCGGCCGGACCTACGAACAGGCCGTCACCTCGCTTCTGTTCGAGCCGCTCGGGCTGTCGCACACCTCCTTCGCGGTCAACGACGTCATGACCCGGCGCTTCGCCGTCGGACACACCGTGGGCGAGGACAGCACACCCGCCGTCGCGCGGAAGTGGAAGGACACCCGCGCCAACAACCCCGGCGGGGGCGGCGCGTCCTCGGTGGCGGACCTGCTCCGCTGGGCCCGCTTCCACCTCGGTGACGGCCGCGCCCAGGACGGCACCCAGGTCCTGCCCGCCGAGGCCCTGCGGCGAATGCGGCGGCAGACCGTAGAACTGCACGGCAGTACGCTCGGCGACGCCTTCGGCATCTGCTGGTTCCTGCGCGACGTGGACGGCGTGCCGACCGTGGGCCACGGCGGCTCCACCAACGGCCAGTTCGCCGAACTCCTCATCGTCCCGGAACGCGACTTCGCCGTCGTCGCCCTGTCGAACGCAGGGCCCGACAGCGGCCTCGCCTTCAACCGGGCCGCCCTCCGGTGGGCGCTCGAACACCACCTGGGGCTGGTCGAGCGGGACCCGGAGCCCCTGCCCTTCGACGAGGCCCGGGCCCGGAAGGTCGCCGGCACCTACGAGAATGACGTGATGGCGCTCACCATCGCCGTCGACGGCGCCGGGCTGACGATCGCCTGCACCATCAAGCCGGAGATCCGTGCGGCGGCCGACACCGAACTGCCCGCGGACCTGCCCCCGGCCGCCCTCGGCCTGCTGCCGGGCAACGGAGACGGGTACATCGTCACCAGCGGCGGCCTCACGGGACAGCGCGGCTTCTTCACCCGCGACGACACCGGCACGATCACCGGAGCCGACCTCGCCGGCCGCCTCTTCACCCGGGCCCCGGCAGACCGGTAGCCCGACCGCGGCCGAACACGGGACATGGCGGTCCTCCCCGATCCGGGTACTTGTTTCGACGACTGTCGATACAGGTGAGCTTGCCGCCGGATTAGATGGGCGTCAACATAGACGCATGTCGAATCTGGAGCCGAAGGTGCTCGACCAGGACGAGGCGGCGGTCGCGTGCTGCTCGCCGATGGTCCGCGAGCCGTTGGGTGAGGCGGCCGCCGTCGACCTGGCGAAGATGTTCAAGGCACTGTCGGACCCGGTGCGGCTGCGGCTGCTGTCGTTGATCGCCTCGCACGAGGGCGGCGAGGCCTGCGTCTGTGACCTGACCGGGCCGTTCGACGTGTCCCAGCCGACGATCTCGCACCACCTCAAGGTGCTGCGCGAGGCCGGGCTGGTCGGTTCCGAGCGCCGGGGGACGTGGGTCTACTACTGGGTGCTGCCCGCCGCGCTGGCCAAGCTGTCCGCGCTGCTCCAGGCCCCCACCGGGGAGTCCGGATGACCGGGGTGTCGTCGGCCCCGGGCGACGGTGACCGCCGTCCGGCCCCGGCCGCCCGCTGACCCCACCGCCCTTGCCCCGTACGCCCGAAGGGCCCCTCGTGAGCACTCCCGCCGTTCCCGCCGTCCCGTCCGTCCCGTCCGTGCTGTTCGTCTGCGTGCACAACGCCGGCCGTTCCCAGATGGCCGCCGCCTTCCTCACCCGCCTCGGCGGCGACCGGGTCGAGGTCCGCTCGGCCGGCTCCGCCCCGGCCGACACCGTGAACCCGGCCGTGGTCGAGGCCCTGGCCGAGGTCGGGATCGACATCTCCGCCGAGACCCCGAAGGTGCTCACCACCGAGGCCGTCCAGGCGTCCGACGTGGTGATCACCATGGGGTGCGGCGACGCCTGCCCGTACTTCCCCGGCAAGCGGTACCTGGACTGGAAGCTCGACGACCCGGCCGGCCAGGGCGTCGACGCCGTCCGCCCGATCCGCGACGAGATCGAGCGGCGCATCCGCGGCCTGCTCACCGACCTCGGCGTCGAGACCGCCGGATGAGCGGGGCCGTACGCGTCGCCGGCATGGCGCCCGAGCACGCCGACCAGGTCCTGGCCATCTACCGACATGGCATCGACGAGGGCAACGCCACCTTCGAGACCGCCGCCCCGACCTGGGCCTCCTTCGACAACGCCAAGCTTCCTGACCACCGCCTGGTCGCCCTCGACACCGACAACCGGGTCCTCGGCTGGGCCGCCGTCGCCGCCGTCTCCGACCGGTGCGCGTACGCGGGCGTCGTCGAGCACTCCGTCTACGTCCACCCCGGCGCGCGCGGGCGAGGAGTCGGCGCCGCGCTCCTCGACGCACTGATCGCCTCGACCGAGGCCGCCGGGATCTGGACCATCCAGTCCGGCATCTTCCCCGAGAACACCGCCAGCCTGGCCCTCCACGCCCGCGCCGGCTTCCGCGTCATCGGCACTCGCGAACGCATCGGCCGCCACCGCGGCATCTGGCGGGACGTCACCCTCGTCGAACGTCGCAGCCCCAGCGTCGACTGACCAGGACGCCGTTTGGGACCGGGACATGGGCCGCCTGCGGACCTGCCCGCCCAGGCAGGCCGCCTCCGCCACCGCGGCAGTCGCGGGGCTGGGACAGCTGCGCGTACCGCCTGGGTGATGGGGCGGCCGGCCCGGCACCCGGAGGCGTACGACTACGCGATGGCGCACTTGGACGGCGAGGAGCGGACCGACAAATCGAGTGCGAGCGTTCCGGTCCGGGTGATACAAGGTCTGCGTGACTGAGCAACTCCACTTCCCCACCCTGCTGCGGATGATTGACGAGCGGTCCGCCGCGTTCCGCGCGGCCGTCGCCGCCGCCCCCAGCCTCGACGCCGACGTCCCGTCCTGCCCGGGCTGGACGCTGTACGACCTGGCGAACCATCTCAGCGAAGGGGACCGCTTCTGGGCCCACATCGTGCTGAACACCGCGCCGGGCGACGAGCGGCCGAGCAAGGACGGGCTGGCGGCGCCCAGGGAGCGCGAGGCCCTCATAGCCTGGCTGGCCGACTCGACGGAGCAGCTGCTCACCGCTCTGCGCGAGGCCGGCCCGGACCGGGGCTGCTGGGCCTGGTGGGAGCCGCTGGCCTCGCCGCACACGGTGGCCGCCGTGGCCCGCCGCCGCGTCCCGGAGTCGATGATCCACACCTACGACGCCCAGCTGGCCTCCGGTACCCCGCAGAAGCTGCCGACGACCGAGGCGGTCGACGCCATCGAGGAGTTCCTCGCCACCGTCTGCACCGTCACGGTCCCGTGGCCGGGCGAGCCCGCCACCATGGACTACCACGCGGCCGAGGCCGGCTCCTGGCGCCAGACGGTGGACGCCGCCGGTTCCCGCTTCACCCGTCTCACCGCGGCGGAGGCCGCCGAGAACAAGCCCACCGCCGCCATCTACGGCACGCCGAGCGAGATGGCCCTGCTCATGTACATGCGCATCCCGAACGACTCGCTGCGGATGGAGGGCGACGCCGACCTGCTCCAGCGGCTGCAGAACGGGGGCTGAGGCTGCAGAGCATTCCCGGAGAAGGTCCTTAGACCGGGCCTACTTGGGGGGCAACCCCGCACGAGTTCCAAGCTCGTATCCTCCGCCTCCGCCCGCCAGGGCGAAACGAAGGCCAGGACCGTCTCGACGGTCCTGGCCTTCGTCGTCCCGTGGTGGCTCCTCGCCCGCGACCGATCCGGCTGCGTCTGCCCCATGTCCGTTGTGCGCAAGGGGAATCCGCCTCATGCAAACCTCATGGTTCTTCACGCAGACTGACCTGGCATCAGCGCGTCGAAGGGGGGGTGGTGTCCAGCCTCGTCCGGCCGCGCAGTACCTCCATGGCACTGGCCACAGCGCCGCCACCCTGACCGGCCCCGTTCTGCGGCGGCCCGCAGCAGCAGAGGAAGTTCCGTGTCATCTCGTACCGGGTACAGGATCGCCGCCCTGCTGGTCAGCGCGGCGACTGCAGGCCTTCTCGTCGTCACCGGCGCAGTACCGGCCGAAGCGGCGGACGCGTCCGATGACGCCAACGGCGGTGGGTTCCTCACTGCCGTGACCGTGCCGGACCCGTCCGACGGAAGTGGACCGGGCGCGGAGGTGGCGCCCGACGATCCGGTGATGTTCGACGACCTCACGCCCGACGTACTCGACGGTTCCGATGACTCCGTGCCCGCCGCACCGGGCGTGTCCGACCCGGGCGTGTCCGACCCGGATGTGGAGGTCGAGGCGGCCCGGGCGGCTGTGGTGCACGCGCGGACTCCGGCCAACACGATGTGCAGCGGCACGTGGACGCATCCCGTCTCAACGGTGCAGTTCCAGCGCGCCTCGGGCGGAACGCTCGCATGGAGCTTCAAGCTTTCCAACGCGGCCAAGTCCGCACTCGGCCCGGTGGTGACCGTGACGATGCCGTTCTCGTACGTCAACGGCAAGGCCGTCAACCCGCCGTACCACCCGCACACCGAGCCCAACTGGTACAACTACCACGGCAGTCTCAACCGCTTCCAGTTCATCGGTGGTGGCGGCGGCAGCATCCAGACCGGCGACAAGGTCACGTTCTACTGGTTCCTCAAGGGGTCGAAGCCCGGCACGGCGGCCGACCGCTACATCACCTGCCGGGTCCCGAGGCCCGGCAGCGCCTGACACCCCGGGAGACGGCGGCCATGAGCGACAACAGCGGTGCGGTCCGGCGGATCTCCATCATGTCCGGCCGCCACGAACTGACGGTCCATTCGCTGTCGAGGTCCGAGGAGTCCTTCACCCTGGACTACTCGATCACGCCGCCGCTGCCCGACGACCTCGAAACCGCCTCCCCGTCCGGTACGCCGGTGTTCATGTGGCTGGAAGCCGTCGACGACCTCGGAAACCGCTACGACGACGTCGGCGGCGCCCACGGCCTCAGCCCGGACGGCAGCCGGACCTCGGGGACCATCTCGGGACGGCCCGGCCTGCCATCGGAGGCGGGATCACTGACCGTGCGACTCATGTTCATGGCCGGCAACGACGAGTTCGGCTATGACCTGATGTTCGCGCCCCTGGCGAGCGACTGACGGGGCGACACCCGCCAGGATTCAGCGCTCGGCGTGCACGGCGCTGAATCCTGGCGGGCGGCAGGGCACCGGGGCCGCAGTCCCCTCCGACGGCGCCGGTAGGGGCCGAAAGGCGGGCGGAAGTCGCGCGCAGCCGGGCCACCTCCTGGCCGGTACCCGCATAACCCGTCAGTACTCGGCGCCACTTCGCAGGTAGCTGCCCGCGACCTGGAGCCACGCCCCGGGACCGAAGCAGACCTCGATCCGGTACGGCGTGTCCTCGAAGACCCGCAGGACGCGCAGCGCACCGCTCGGATGCAGGTCGTACTCGAAGGTGACGCCGTCCGCACCGTCCTCGTACTGCATGTCCAACGGCCCCTTCGAGGGCTCCGCCGGTGCCCGGGTGTCGGCCGAGAGTTTCACGTAGACGGACATCTCTCCGTCCCGCCTTCCTGTCTGCCCGCAGAGCCCGACGTCGCGGTGCCCGACGGGCGTCGCGGTACCCGGCGTTAGGTCTCCGGGCGCAACAGGTCCGTCCCCGGTTTCGTGGCCTGCCGGCACTGGGCCCCGACTTCCCACGGTACTCCGGCCGCACCGCACCGGCCCGGCCGGTCGGGAGAGCCCGTGCGGGGGCGCCGGCCCGGGCCCCCAGCGCGGGGCCGCCGAAAAACTGTCGCCGGCCACCTGGTAGGCGGGTTCGAGGATGCCGGCCACGGCGACCCGGTGAACGGCCATCGACAGCGGCGGGAGCAGCAACCACTGGATCTCGGCAGCCACGCTCATCGGTTCGAGGCGCCGGGACTGGAAGATCCGGTCGGTGTAGCCGCTCCTGGTGACCAGCGGATCGGCCACCAAGGTGGCGAGGCGCCGCAGCATCCGCCGGTCGTCGTCATCGACGGCGTCCAGTGTGAGAGTCAGGATCGCCGACTCGTCGCCGCCTTCCAGCAACGGCAGAAACGCCGCCGCCGCTGGAGAGCCGTCGATCGGCACCGGCTGCCCGGCATCGCCCGGAGGGTGCGGGGCTCCGGGGCTGGACCGTCCGGGGCTTCCGGGGTGGTGGGTGGCGGATGATGGGGAGGAGCAGGAGGTCCAGACGTGAGGGGCGACGCAGTGGCTGACAGCGGATCCGGCGGGTCGGGAACGGAGCCCGGGGTGGACGGCGGGGAGCCCGGGGCGGTCGCGGCGGCGGTGGTGCCGGCACGGCCGCAGTCGGGGCGGCAGCAGTCGGGGCCGCGGTCAGGCTGGCGGTCGGGCCGGCGGTCGGTGGTCCGGCGGGTGGCCGTCCTGGTGTTCGTCCTGCTGGTGCTGTGCCTGCCGCCCTGGTGGACGCTCCTCGGGTCCGGGGCCGGCTGGCCGCTGCCGGTGGTCCTGGCGGGCACGGCGGTGTTCGCCGCCTGGCTGGTGTCCTTCCCGTTCCTGATGGTCGCGGGCCACGGCTCGCGGCGGAACGACCGGGCGGCGCGCCTCGGGGACACCAGCCTCGGGGTGATGTGGGTCCTGTTCACCTGGTCGGTGCTGGGCGGCCTGGTGAACCTCGTGCTGGGCGGGCTCGACCTCGGCGGCGCCGACCGGGCCAGGACGGTGGCCGCGGCGGTGGCCGCGGTCTCGGCCGGGCTGCTGGCCTGGGGACACCACGAGGCGATGCGGGTGCCCCGGGTGAAGCGGCTGGACGTCCACCTGCCGCGGCTCGGCGGCGGACTGGACGGGACCAGGGTCGTGGTGCTGGCCGACACCCACTACGGGCCGATCGACCGGGCGGACTGGTCGGCGCGGGTGACCGAGGCGGTCAACGCCCTCGACCCGGACGTGGTGGTCCACGCCGGGGACATCGCCGACGGCACCCCCGCCCAGCGCCGCGAGCAGTCCGCACCGCTCGGCGCCGTCCGGGCCCGGCTGGCCAAGGTCTACGTCACGGGCAACCACGAGTACGGCGGGGAGGCCCAGGGCTGGCTGGACCGCATGGCGGACCTCGGCTGGGAACCCCTGCACAACCGCCACGTCGTGGTGGAGCGCGGTGGGGACGCCCTGGTGCTGGCCGGCGTGGACGACGTCACCGCGGAGTCCTCCGGCCTGGCCGGGCACCGCACCGACCTGGCCGGCGCCCTCGCGGGGGCGGACCCGGAGCTGCCCGTGCTGCTCGTCGCCCACCAGCCCAAGTACGTCCCGCAGGCCGCAGCCGCCGGCATCGACCTGCAGATCTCCGGACACACCCACGGCGGCCAGATCTGGCCGTTCAACTTCCTCGTCCGGATCGACCAACCCGTGGTGCACGGCCTGAGCCTGCACGGGCTGCGGACCCGGCTCTACACCAGCCGCGGCACCGGCTTCTGGGGCCCGCCCTTCCGGATCTTCGCCCCGAGCGAGATCACCGTCCTCACCCTCCGCACGGGCGAGGCCCCCGCCGACCGGTAGCGGCCACGACGACAACGCCCCGACCGGTTCCTCGAGCTGATGCTCACCGAAGGTCCGCCCGGCGATCACCGCCGGCCCCGTCACCCGCTGAACCCGGCGGACGGGTGTCAGGGCGGGCAGGTGTCACGCCGGGCAGGTGTCGGGGCGGGGAGGTGTCACACCGCCACGACGGCTATCTCGTGGACGGCGTTCCGGTCACCGGTGAGCGGCTGGACCCGCCCCGCGGAGTCGGTGGCCCGGCAGCGGATCCGGTGCGCCCCCGGGGTGAGGTCGTGCCGGAGCCGGAACCGCTGCCAACTCGGGTCCGGGCCGCGCCCGTCCAGTTCGGCGGGCTGCCAGTCGGCGTCGTCCACCGCGACCTCGACGGCCGTCACCTCGGTGGAACTCCAGGCGTAGCCCGCCAGTTCACTGACCCCGGCGGGCACGGTGGAGCCGTCCCTGAGGCTGAGCAGCTTGCTGCTGACGTCCTTCTCGCGGACCGGCCGGGCCTCGCTCTCCCCCGGCAGGACCCGGGTGTACAGGCGGGTGGTGAAGAGGTGCTCGGGCCGTTCGGCGGCCAGCACGATCCTGGTCAGCCACTTGACCGAGTTGGTGCCGAACATCCGCGGCGCCACCGCGCGCACCGGGTGCCCGTGGTCGGGGCGCAGTGGTTCGCCGTTCATCCGGTGCGCGAGGACCACCTCGGTGCGGGCCTGCTCCAGCGGGAGGTCCTTGAGGAAGCTCACGTCGCTCTCCCCCGCGAAGTCGCCCCGGTCGGCGCCCTCCAGCCAGACGTGCCGGGCCTCCGGGCGCGGGCCGGCCAGCGCCAGCACCTCGGCGAGCGGGACGCCCTCCCACTCCAGGTTGGTCACGGCCCTGGTCGGCACCGTCGGCTGCAGCGGATTGCCGAAGCACTCGTGGACGGCGGTGAACCTGGTCTGCGGCAGCCCCCGGAGGGCCTGGAAGTCCAGCCGCAGGGGCCGTTCCACCAGGCCTTCGACGGTGAGCGACCAGCTGTCGGCGTCGAGCTCCGGTCGCCGGCCGAGGTGGTTTCGGATGAAGACCTCCTCGACCGGGGTACGGAAGACGTCGGGCGTCTCCGGATCCGTCCTGAACATGCGTCATACCCCCGTACTGATGTCACTGTTCCGGGATCGACGGTACAAGGAGCGACTGACAACGAGTCGCGCGGGCCCCCAGGCCAGGAGGGGTGCCGTTCGACAGGGCCCGAGGGGACGGGGACGTCCGATTCCTTCAAGACCCCGCCCCCGTGAGCCGCCTACCGTGAGGCCATGGACAGCACATCCGCACCACAGTTCGCGTTCATCGGCCTCGCCGTCTCCGACATGGCCGCCTCGGTCGCCTTCTACCGGCGGCTGGGACTGGTCTTCCCCGAGGGCGCCGAGCAGGAGCCGCACGTCGAGGCCGAGCTGCCCGGCGGGCTCCTCCTGGTCCTGGACGCCGAATCGACCATCCGCTCCTTCCACCCGGACTGGCAGCCGCCAACTGGCGGTGCCCGGGCCGCCCTGGCCTTCCGCTGCCAGAGCCCGGCGCACGTGGACGCGGTGTACCAGGAGCTGACCGGCGCCGGGTACCAGGGCGAACTCAAGCCCTGGGACGCCTTCTGGGGCCAGCGCTACGCCTCGCTGCGCGACCCGGACGGCAACGGGGTCGACCTGCTCGCACCGCTCCAGGGCTGACCGCGGGGCCCGCTCCAAGGCCTGAACCAGGGCCCGAACTACGGCCGCTCCGACAGCAGGTCCGTCACCCGCACACCCGCCAACTCCCGTACGTCGCGCGACAGGTGCGCCTGGTCGGCGTAGCCCGTCCGGGCCGCCGTGTCGGCGAGCGGGACGCCGGCCCGGGCCAGCCGCAGGGCGCGCTGCAGCCGCAGGATCCGGGCCAGCGTCTTGGGACCGTAGCCGAAGGCGGCCAGTGAGCGGCGGTGCAGTTGCCGGGCGCCGAGCCCGACGGCCTCGGCGGTCTCCCCGACGCTGCGCCCGGCCGCGAGCGCGCCGGCCACCGCCCGTACCAGCGGGTCCTCGGGCCGGGCCGCGGCGGCCAACTGCAGTGCCAGTTCCTCCAGGGCGGCGGCCGGGTCGGGGGCGGCGTCGATCCGCTCGGTCAGCCGGCGCACCTCGGGGCCGGGCAGCAGGTCCGCCAACCCGACCCGGCGGTCCCGTAGTTCGGAGGCCGGTACGCCGAGCAGCAGCGGCCCGGTGCCGGGCCGGAAGCGGACGCCGGCCCACGGGCCGGGCAGCTCCGGTCCGGGCCGGAACGCCCGGGTGTCCGGTCCGGCGACCAGCAGCCGGCCCTCGGTCCAGAGCAGGTCCATGCAGCCGTCCGGCAGCACCAGGCCACCGCCACCGCCACCCGCGTCGGCGCTCTTCGTCCACAGCACCGCCCCGGGCAGCCTGGACGCGCGTTCCGCGTAGTCGGTGGGCATGTTCGAAGGCTACGCGCGCCGCACGGGCGGCGCGTTCCGGACGCCCGAAGGCCCCGACCGGCGAACCGGTCGGGGCCTTCGGGGAGCCTGCGGGGCCTGCTGGGGACCCTTCGCAGGGCCGTACGGTCAGGCCGCCACCTCGGCGCCGGCCTCCGGAGCCCCGGCGCCCTCCGGAGCCGGCTCCGCCGTACCCGCCGCACCGCCCGACGGCCCGCCCCGCATCAGCACCAGGGTGAGTGCCGCCGCGACCAGGGCCGCGATCCCGCCGACCGTGAAGGTGGTGGAGGTGGCGGTGTTGAAGGCCTCCCGGGCGACCCGGGCCAGGGCGCCGTCGCCGCTGCCGGCGGAGAGGGCGAGGGCGTCGGTGATGGCGTGCCGGGCCGGAGCGGGGGCGTCGGCGGGCATGGCGCCGGTGTAGGTGCTGGAGAGCACGGTGCCGAGGATGGCCACGCCCAGGGCGGCGCCGGACTGCTGGATGGTGTCGTTGAGCGCGGAGCCGACACCGGCGTGCTCAGCGGGGATGGCCCCCATCAGCGCGTTGGCGGCGGCCGGCATGCCCAGGCCGGCGCCGATGCCGAGGACCAGCATGGCGAGGGCGACCTTGGGGAAGCCGTCGCCGACCGAGAGGGTGGCCAGCAGGCCGAAGCCGCCCGCGATGACCACCATGCCGATCGAGGTCACGACCCGGGCGGCGAGCTTCTTGCCGAGCGCGGCGCCGATCACGTTGAAGGCGAGCGAGGCGACGGCCAGCGGGAGGAAGGCCAGACCGGTGTCGGTGGGCGAGAACTCCAGCACGAACTGCAGGTACTGGGTGAGCACCAGCATCAGGCCGCCGGTGGCGAAGGTGAGCAGGACGAGGGAGAAGCTGGCGCCGGTGAAGACCCGGTTGCGGAACAGCTTGAGCGGGACCATCGGCGAATCGGTGCGGACCTGGCGGATGCCGAACCCGACCAGTGCGGTGATCGCGACGGCCAGCGAGCCGAGGGTGTTGGCGTGGGCGAAGCCGTCCCGGGGGAGGACGATGATCGACCAGACCAGCGCGGTCATGCCGACCATCGAGAGCGCCATGCCGGGCAGGTCGGTCTTGCGCCAGGGGCCCTTGGACTCGGGCATCAGGACGATCGCCGCGACGATGGCCACCGCCGCCACCGGCACGTTGAGCAGGAACACCGCGCCCCACCAGAAGTGGGCGATCAGCGCGCCGCCCAGCACCGGGCCGCCGACCAGGCCGATCATGGCCACCGCGCTCCAGGCGGCGATCGCCTTGGGCCGCTCCTCGTCGTCGAAGACGGTGATCAGGATGGAGAGCGTGCTCGGCATCACGAGGGCCCCGCCGACGCCCATCAGCACCCGGCCGGCGATCAGTTCACCGGGGCTGGAGGCGACGGAGGCGACCAGTGAGGCGGCGCCGAACAGCGCCAGCCCGATGATCATCACTTTTCGTCGCCCGAATCGGTCGGACAGGCTGCCCGAGGTCAGCAGCAGGCCGGCGAAGACCAGGATGTACGAATCGATGATCCACTGGATGTCCTGCGCCCCGGCCCCGAGGTCCTCCGCGATCGGCGGGATGGACACCGTGAGCACCATGTTGTCGACCACCAGCACCAGGCTGCTGAGGCAGAGCACGACCAGGATGAGCCAGCGACGCGGGTGACGATCCACCGCGTTCCCCCTTCGGTTCGGCGCCTCGGCCGCAGCCCTGCGCACGTCCTCGCGTCGGCGGCAGCCGCGCGGTAGTCCTCGTGGCGCACCTCGTCCGCCGTCTCCGGCCGAACGGTGTGCGCTACGCCGAACACTGTACGGAGACCGAACACTGTGCGCAAGGCCGTACGGCGTGCGTCCGCCGAACAGTGTTCGTAAGACCGTACGGTGTTCGGCGCCGGGGCCTATGCTGGACGAACTGCCCCCGACCAGGGGGCCAGGGGAATCGTGGAATGGAGGGCCTGATGACGGCCAAGTCGGAGGACATCGCACCGGAGCACCGGACCGCAGCGCAGCCCGGCATCGCCTCGCCGTGGAACCGCCCGCAGAAGCGGCGCACCCAGCCGGCCCTCAGCCGAGAGCAGATCGTCGCCGAGGCCTTCGCGCTGCTGGACTCCGACGGCATCGAGGCGCTGAGCATGCGCAAGCTCGGCGCCCGGCTCAACGCCGGCGCGACCTCCCTCTACACCCACGTGGCCAACAAGGAGGAGCTGCTCGCCCTGGTCGTCGACCACGTCTTCGGCGAACTCCCGCTCGCCCGCTCCGAGAACGCCGAGGACCCGGCGGTCTGGCGCGCCGCCATCGTCGAGTGCACCGAGGCCGTGCGCGCGGCCGTGGTGCGCCACCCGTGGATGGTCGGGGTGCTCGGTGACGTCGGGATGATCTACCTCGGCCCCAACTGGATGCGGCTCTCCGAGGCCCTGCTGGCCCTGATGGACGCGGCCGGCTTCGAACTCGGCGAGGCCAACGACGTGATGGGCGTCGTCATGGGCTACACCATCGGCACCGCCACCGTGGAGGCCGCCTGGCTGAGCGCGCTCGCGAAGAACGGGGAGGGCGAACAGGAGTTCATGGACCGACTGCTGCCCGCCGTCGTCGAGGCCACCCGGCCGTACCCGCACCTGCACCGGCTGTACACCGTCCAGGTGCCGGAAGAGGTCGAGGCGGGCCGGGACAGCAGCTTCCTGCGCGGCCTCGACGTGATCCTGGACGGAATCGAGGCGCGGCGGGCCAAGCCCTGAGCCCCCGGGGGGCCGGAGGGTCAGGGCTCGGCTCAGCCGCGACGGTCCCTCAACTCCCGCTGAGTGCCTGGACCTCGGCGTAGCCGGGCACCGGACCGACCGGCCCGCCCGAGGCCACCGCGGCGGCCGTCGCCACCGCCGCCGCCAGCGCCGCGCGGTACAGCAGCCCGCCCGTGCTGACCCGGGCCACCCCGAGCCCGGCCAGCTCGGCGAGGCTCGGACCGGTCGGCGTCCAGAGGACGTTGAGCGGGACGGACAGCCGCCCGACCAGCTCGGCGATCGCCGCCGGATCGCTCAGCCCGGGCACGAACACGCCGTCCGCGCCCGCCCGTCGGTACGCGTCCAGCCGTCGTACGGTCTCCGGCTCCGGGGCGTCGTGCCCGCACCAGTAGGTGTCGGTGCGGGCGTTCACGAACAGCTCCGGCACGGCGGCCTTCACCGCGGCGACCTTGGCCGCGTGGAGTTCGGCCGGTGCCAGGGTGCCGTCCGGCCGGCCGTCCTCCAGGTTGATGCCGACCGCCCCGAACCCGGCCAACTCAACGGCCAGCGCGGCGACTTCGGCCGGATCGTCACTGAACCCGGACTCCACGTCGACGCTCAGCAGGTAGTCGTCGCGGCCCAGCCGGCGGGCCAGCCGGACGGTCTCCGCGCGGGTGGCGGCGGCGCCGTCGGGTAGTCCGGCGGCGGCCGCCACGCCCAGGCTGGTGGTGCCGATCGCGGAGTGGCCGGCGGCGGCCAGGGCAGCGGCCGAGGCGTGGTCCCAGGCGTTCGGGAGCAGCAGCGGGCGGCCGGGGCGGTGGTGCAGGGCGGCGAAGGCGGTCAGCGGGGCGGGGGCGGTCATCGGGTCTGCTCCTCGGTCATCGGGCTCTGCTCCTCGGTCGTGGTGACGGGTCCGGCCGGAGCGGCTCCGACCGGGCCGATGGGTCCCAGCGAGTCGGCGTAATAGGCGGTGCCCTCGGCGAGGTGACGGACGATCTGCCGGATGCTCCAGCCCGTCCCCGGCGAGTCGTCGAGCTGCCGCTCCGGCAGCGCGGCGATCCGGTGGGCCCAGATCGCGCCGAGCCGGGTGAGCCGGCTGCGGGCCTCGTCCAGGTCGGCGACGGTGAACGGCGCCAGGTCGGCCGGGGTGGTGACCAGCGAGGCGTGCCAGTGGTCGGGGGCGGTCGGTGCGCCGACCAGCCGGGCCTCCACCTCCGCCAGGTGGTCGACCAGATGGTCGGCGACCCGGCGCACCACCTTGTGCGGGGTGTACGTCCGGCCGTCGGCGTTGACCACCGGTCGGCCGTCCCAGGCGGTCCAGGTCTCCGCCAGGGCGAGCATGTGCCGGACCGCCGCCGGGATCAGGGCGGCCGGTTCGGCCCGGTCGAGCTGGTCCTGTTCGGCCCGGTCGAGCTGCTCCCCGGCGGGCGGCAGCGAGCCGTCCGCCGGGTCGGAGGCGCCGAACAGGATGCCCTCGGCGATCACCAGGGCGTGTGCGCGGCCCGGGCAGAGCCGGGGCTCGGCGCCGAAGGCCAGCGGCTCCCGGCCGGGCTCCCGGGCGGCGTCCAGGTCGAGCAGCACCTGCGCCCCGGCCGGCACGGCGACCCCGCCGATCACGGTCGCCCGGGCCGCGAACCGGCGCATCGCCCGGACCGGCGGGTCCTCGCGCAGCACCGCGGCCAGGTCCCGCACCCCGCCAGGCCCGGCGTGCTCGACGCCGCCGCGCCGGGCGTGCTCGACCAGAGCCGCGGTGGCCTCACAGGCCTGCACCAGCAGGCCGATCCGGTTCGCCGCCGTCTCCGCGTCCGCGTCGCCCATCGCGGGCAGCAGCCGGGCCACCGCCACGTCCGCCTCCGGGTCGTCCGGCGCCGGGTCGAAGTACGCCCGGGCGACCGCCTTCACGTCCCGCGCGACGGCCTCCGGCCCGGCCAGGCCCAGCGCCGTCGCCAGCACCCGCACCACCCGCAGCCGTACGTCCGGTTCGTAGCCGCCCGCGGCCAGGGTCCGCAGCAGGCCCTGGTCCAGCCGTGCCAGGTCGGCGAGGACGAGTGCCCGGCGGCGGGCGTGCGGCTCGCCCGCGCTGAACCGGGCGACGGCGGACCGCAGCCAGGCCACCGTGCCGTACCGGCCGGGCGTCGCGGGCGGCGGGACCAGCGCCGGGTCGGCCAGGGCCGCGGTCACGTCCTCGTAGCGGGCGAAGATCACTTCGTTCATGCCGTCATCGTGGCCCCGAGTCGTTTCGGCCCCGGCCGAACCGTGCCGGGACGACCATGGAGGCATGCCCGACCACGAACGCACACCGGTGGACCACCGGGGCTCCCCGCTCGCCGCCCTCGCCGCGCTGCTCGCCGACCCCACCCGCGCCGCCTTCTGCTCCGCCCTGCTGGACGGCCGCGCCTGGACGGCGGGCGAGCTGGCCCGGGCGGCCGGGGTCGCGCCGTCCACGGCCAGCGAGCACCTGTCCCGGCTGATCGCGGGCGGCCTGCTGAGCGAGGAACGCCAGGGGCGGCACCGGTACGTCCGGCTGGCCTCGCCCGCCGTCGCGACCCTGATCGAGGACCTCACCGTCTTCGCCGAGACCGGCATGGAGGCCCCTGGGAGCACCACCGCCGGAAGCACGGCCGCCGGAAGCACGGCCGGAGGGAGTCCCGGCGAGCCCGCCCGCCGGACCGGACCGGCGCCCCGCACCCTCCGCGAGGCCACCCGGCAGAGCGCCGAGGCCCGTGCCCGCACCTGCTACGACCACCTGGCCGGCCGCCTCGGTGTGGCCGTCGCCGAGGCCCTGATCGACCGCGGCCTGATCAGCGACCTCGCCGGGCTCGCCGTCACCGAGCGCGGCCACGCCTGGCTGGCCGACCAGCGGATCGAACTGCCGCCACGGACCGGCCGCCCGGGCGGGCGCCCGGTGGTGCGCAGCTGCCTGGACTGGACGGAGCGCCGCACCCACCTGGGCGGCGCGCTGGGCGCGGCGCTGTGCCGCACCGCGCTGGACCGCGCCTGGGTCGAGCGGATCGGCTCCGGCCGGGCCCTGCGGGTCACCTCGGACGGCGGCCGGGCGCTGCGCGAGCTGCTCGGCGTCGAGGTGTCCTGAGCAGCGCCACCCCTACAGCCCTCACCTACTGCCCTCACCACGCCCGTCCGGGCGAGGAGCCGCCCGCTCAGCCCATCGACTTCGCCCCGTCCAGCGCCTCCCGGATGATGTCCGCGTGCCCGGCGTGCTGCGCGGTCTCCGCGATCAGGTGCAGCAGCACCCGCCGGGCCGACCAGCTCGCCCCCGGCTCGAACCAGGGCGCCGGGGGCAGCGGGTGGCCGTGGTCGAGGTCGGGCAGGCTCCGGACCAGCTCGTCCGTACCGCGCGCCACCGCCTCGTACCCGGCGAGCAGCCCGGCCAGGGTCTCGCCGTCCGCCATCCGGAACTGCGCCGCCCACCCTTCGCCACCCGAGTCCCCGCCAGAGCCGCCGTCCCCGCCGCGCATCGCCTCCGCTCCGCCGGTGATGAACCGCGCCCAGCGCGCCTCCACCGCCGCCACGTGCTTGATCAGGCCGCCCAGGCACAGCTCGCTGGCCGTGGTGCGCCGCGCCGCCTGCTCGTCCGTGAGGTCCCGGACGGTGCGTCGCAGCAGGCCGCGGTGCTTGTCCAGGGTCTCGACGAGGTCCTCGCGCTCACCCATCAGACGTCCACCGTCGGCGGCTGGTCGCCCACCGTGCGGCCCAGGTCGATCAGCCCGAAGGCCGCGCCCTGCTGGTCGCCGACCGCCGCGAACCGTCCGAACGGGCTGTCCATCGGCCCGAAGTACACCTTGCCGCCGCGCGCCGTCAGCCGCCCGATCGCGGCGTCGGTGTCGTCCACGGCGAAGTAGACGCTCACGTACGAGGGCGCCTCGGGCGGCAGGAAGTCGCCCTCCGCGCCCATCCGGCCCAGCACCGGCCGGCCGCCGACCAGGAACATCCGGTAGTCGAACTGCTCGGAGTCCATCTTCCGCACGCCGTACGGGAAGACGGCCGGGAAGAAGGCGTCGGCCTTCCCGGGCTCGCGGGTGACGAGCTCGGCCCAGGCGTACGCGCCGGGCGCGCCCTGCTTCTCGAAGCCCTCGTGGGTGCCGCCCTGCCAGACCCCGAACACCACCCCGCCCGGGTCCTTGGCGATCACCATGGTGCCGAAGTCGCCGACCTGCATCGGCCCCATCACCACCTCGCCGCCGTTGGTCCGGATCCGCTCGGCGGTGGCGGCGGCGTCCGGCGAGGCGAGGTACAGGCACCAGGCGGACTGCGCCTGCGCGCCGGGCATCGGGGGCACGATCGCGGCCACCGCCTTGCCGTCCGAGTAGGCCTGGGTGTAGTTGCCGTACTCCGACGAACTCTCGCCGAAGGTCCAGCCGAGGACGTCCCCGTAGAAGGCTTTGGCGCCCTCCAGGTCGGTGAACATCGCGTCGGCCCAGCAGGGTGTGCCCTCAGGTAGCGCTGCCATCTCTCAGCCCTCGTGTACGACGGTGCGGGCGCGCGCCGGAAGGCGCGCACGGCCCCCGACTCGCCAGCCTAGCCACGAGGCGGCGCACCCGCGCGGGCTGGCCGCGCGGGTGCGTCTCCGTCCGGGAGGGGCCGGGTCCGGCAGGGTCCGGTCAGCTCGCCGGGGCCGTCACGCCGAACGGGGGGCGCAGCGAGGCGGTGCCCAGACCGGTCGGACCGAACGGCGCCGCACCGGCGCCGGGGCCGGTCCGCACAACCGGGGCAGCCGGGGCAGCCCCCGCCCGGGCCCGGACCCCCGCGCCCACGAGGTCCCGCTCGGCGCCGAAGTGCCGCTCCAGGTCCTCGGTCCGGTACCGGCGGCACTCCCGGTGCCAGTTCAGCACGCCGGCCAGCCAGTTCTCCAGCTCCCGCACGTACCCGTCGAGCAGCCCCCGGGCCGGTGCCGACAGCCCGAAGTCCTCGTACATCACCGGGAGTTCCTTCTGTGCGACGTGCTGGAACTGCTCCAGCCGCGAGTGCATCAGGTCGTCGACGATCCGGACCGCCGACGGATAGTCGCAGTCGAAGAAGTTCTGCACCACCAGCACGATGTTGTGCAGCTCGCCCTCGTACTCGATCTCCTTCTGGTACGAGAACAGGTCGTTGACCATGGCGCCGTAGTCCATCGCGGAGTTCTCCAGCGCCCGCATCGAGCCGTGCCCGTAGACCTCCTCCGGCACGGTCCGTCCGTGGCCGAGCCGGGCGAGCAGGGTGGTGAGTTCGGAGCCGAAGGTGGTGCGGCGCATCTCCAGGTAGTCCACCGGGTCCGGGATCCGGTTCTGGATCTGGTTGGCGAGCTCCCAGATCCAGCTCGCCGTCATCACCTCGACCGACTCCCGCAGCCGGCCCCGGGCCTCGACGGTCATCGGGGCGGCGGTGCGCTCCCAGATGTCGGAGAGGGAGCGCTCCAGCGCGTTGGCGGGCTCGGGCGCGGGGGTGCCGTCCACCGGCATGAACAGCGGCAGCCGGGCGGTGGCGGCCTTCGCCCCAGCCAGGTCGCGGGTGCGGCCGAAGACCACCGGGTAGTAGTCGTCGGCCCAGGTGCCCCAGGCCAACCAGGCCGAGGCGACGTCGAGTTCGTCGACGGTGGCGTCCGGCTGGAGGCCGGCCGCGCAGAGCGCGAGGTCGTAGTCGCGCATCGACTCGGCGTCCCAGATGCCGGAGCCGGGGACGCCGGGCTCGGCGGGGGCCAGCAGCCCGACCCGCTCGGCCCACTCGACCACCCGCTCCCGCGCACCGTCCAGGTGCGGGCTCAGCGTGAGGGCGAACGGCAGCTCGAACTCCGGCAGTTGGGAGGGCCCGACGGGCCGGTACGGCCGGTTCCCGTACGACCGCGCCCGCCGCACGGCCGGCGCCGCCGTCGGCCCGGTGCCGGCCGGCACGCCGCCACCGGCCGCCCCCTTCCGCAGGATGTCCAGGGCCGAGGTGCCGATCCCGCCGATCGCGTACTGGTCCCACCAGTTGCCGGCCCCGGGCATCCCCGGCAGCCCGCCCCCGCTGCCCGGTGGCACCGCACCGACCGAACCCGCCCCACCGGCCGAACTCGCCGCAGCACCACCGCCGTTCATGTACCGGCTCGACCGCATGTGCCACTCGTGCCCGCCGGACTGCCAGTCCTGCAGCCCCTTGACGTACGCCAGCACCCGGGCCCGGCCCACCGGGTCCAGCCCGGACTCCTCGAACAGCACCGGCAGTTCGGCGAACACGGTGTTCTCGAACTGCTGCAGCCGTGAGGTGAGCAGGTTGTTCACCGTCTCGGCGGCCTCCTGGGTCGAGCACTCCAGGAAGTGCTCCAACACCAGGATGCCGTTGCTCAGTTCACCCTCGTCCTCGACCTCGCGCTGGTACGAGAAGATGTCGTTGCGCAGGTGCACGCCGTCGGAGAAGGCGTCCATCAGCACCCGCAGCGCCCGCGAGCCCGACACCTCCGCCGGCACCTCGGCCCCGGCCGCGTACTCCACCAGCTGCGCGGACCACGGCGCGCCGCCGACCTTGCGGCGCATCTCGATGTACTCGACCGGATTGGCGATCCGGCCCGCGTCGATGTTGGCGAGCTCCCACAGCGACTCGTTCAGCAGGTTGCGGGTGCTCTCCGCGAACCGGACCCGCCAGTCCGCCCCCATCGCCGGCACGGTGCGCCGCCACAGGTCGGCCAGCCCGGCCTCGACCGGGTTCTCCGGCTCGGGCACCGGCGCGGCCGGGTCGGCGGGCATGAACAGCGGCAGCCGGTCGAGGTGCGCCTTGCCGGCCCGGCGGTCGTTGGTGCGCTTGTACATGTCGAGGAAGTGGTCGTCGAAGAAGAACACCCAGACGTACCAGTCGGTCACCAGCGACAGCGCCTCGGCGGAGGCGTCGGGGTGGGTGTAGGCGCAGAGCAGCCCGTAGTCGTGGGCGTCCAGGTCGGCCTGGTCCCAGATCCCCGATCCCTCCAGCATCCCCATCTCCCGGGCCCAGAGCGAGGAATGGGCCCGTGCCTCCTCCAGATGGGGATTGAGGCGCGCCGGGTGCGGCACGTAGAAGGACGGCAGTTCGAACGGCTGGCTCACGGCGGCGGGCCTTTCTCGACACGTCGTTGGGGATCAAGGATGACCCCTCGTCACACCCCGGCGCCGCCACAACCGAAACAGTCATACGAGATGCCCCACCCCTGGAACAATGCCGCCCCGCACCCCTGGGGGCGGGCCACCGGTCGGTGGTCCGCCCCCGGGGGTGCGGGGTGGTCAGGCCGCCAGGCCGAGGACGAGGGAGGCGGCGACCGGGGCCAGGTAGATCAGCGGGAAGGGGATGTGGGCGTAGGCGCGGGCGCGGACGACGGTGATCACGGCGCCGAGGAAGTAGAGGACGATGCCGACGGCGGCCGCGTAGCCGATGGCCGGGACGACGAGGCCGACCAGCAGGCCGAGGGCGCCGGCGGCCTTGGCCAGGCCGAGCCAGGTCCACCAGGCGCGCGGGACGCCGTACTCGGCGAGGGGCCCCACGACGTACTCGGCCTTGGTGAAGACGGAGTAGGCCGAGAAGCCGACCAGGAGGGCGCCGAGGATGGTGACGAGGGTGTGGGCGACGGACATTGGAGGGCTCCCGGTTCGGTCGGTGGTCGATCCGATGTGCTCGGATCCGGTCGGACACAGCACTGACCCGGCCCGCGCGAAGGATGTGACAGCCGCGGACAAATATTTCTCCGCCGCACCCGCGAGCAGCCCCCGACAACCGCTCCGCCGACGAACAAAGCAGGCCTGCCAAGGGGTTGAACACCAAGACTTCCCCAGCTACGGGCGTGTTGACGGTGTCCACCCACGCCACGTCATCCAGACTGGGCGCCGACCGACGTCAACTCCGAGGAGGCCCCACCTCATGAACGTCACCGTCCGGCTCGCCCAGCAGCCCGAGGCCGACGAACTGCTCGGACGGAGCGCGCTCGCCGCGCTCGTCGGCATGCTGCTGGACCAACAGGTCCCGATGGAATGGGCGTTCACCGGCCCGCTGACCATCGCCCATCGGCTCGGCCGGGACGATCTCGACGCCCACGAGATCGCCACCTACGGCCCCGAGGAGTTCGTCGCCCTGCTGTCGGCCAAACCGGCCGTCCACCGCTACCCGGCCGCGATGGCCAAACGGATCCAGCAGCTGTGCCAGTTCCTGGTCGCGCAGTACGACGGCGACGCCGCCGCGCTGTGGAAGGGCGCCCGCACCGGAAAGGAGCTGCTCAGCCGGCTCAACGCGCTGCCCGGTTTCGGCAAGCAGAAGTCGCAGATCTTCCTGGCCCTGCTCGGCAAGCAGTACGGGGTACGGCCGGAGGGCTGGCGCGAGGCGGCCGGCGCGTACGGCGAGGAGGGCGCGCACCGCTCGGTCGCCGACATCACCGGGCCCGAATCCCTCACCCTGGTGCGGGAGTTCAAGCAGGAGATGAAGCGCGCCGCGAAGGAGGCCAAGGCCGCCGCGAAGCCCCGCACCACCACCCGGTCGGTCACCGCGGCTGTCACCGGGGCCACCACCGGGGCCACCACCGGGGCCACCACCGGGGCCACCACCGGGGCCCGTTGAGCCTACCCGCCGGGTCGGCGGCGGCTACCGCCCGGCCGGCACCGCCACATAGGCGTACCGCCCGCGCACCGACCGTACGAAGTACCGCCCGTGGCTCTCCGCCGCGAGCAGCTCCCGGTGCACCCGGGGCGGCACGTCCGCGTACCGGTAGACCCGCCCGCCGGTGAACTCCAGCTCCAGCACCCGCGCCCGCGGGTCGTACCCGACCGAGCGCAGCACCGAGGAGTCCACCGCCGTACGGTCCATGACCCTCCCAGTGTGCGGCGAGGGCCCCGGCCGCGCAGTGCGACCGGGGCCCTCGACCGGGAGGAGCGGAGCTCAGACCAGGACCGGCTGCTCCACCGCGTCCTCGTCCGAGCCGCCGGCCTCAGCCGGGCCGCCGGTCCCCGCCAAGCCGATCCCCTCCGGGCCGGTCCCCTCCGGGCCGGTCCCCTCCGGGCCACCGGCCTCGACCGGCGCCACCGCCCGCTTGCGCGGCAGCGCGAACATCAGCAGGAACACCGCCGCCAGCACCCCCGCGACCCACCACATCGCGTGCACGAACGCCCCGCCGAAGGCCGTCCCCAGCGCGTCGGGCGCGACCACGTCGTCCATCGCCCCGAAGAAGGCGACCGACACCAGGCCGAGCCCGAGGGCGTTGCCGACCTGCTGCACGGTGTTGATCAGGCCGGAGGCCGAGCCGGCGTGCCGGCGCGGCACCTCGGACAGCACCGCGTCGGTGATCGGCGCGACGATCAGCCCCATCCCGAGGCCCATCACGACCAGCGGCAGTGCCATCTGCCAGGCCGAGATGGCCGTCCCGTACCGGTCGGCCTCCCAGATGTAGGTGAGCACGCCCACCACCATCACCAGCGCGCCCGCCTGGAGCACCTTGCGCCCGAAGCGCGGCACCAGCTTCTGCACCGACAGCCCGGCCGCCGTGGAGACGGCGATCGAGAAGGGGATGCCGGTGGCACCGGCCTTGAGCGGGCTCCAGCCGAGGCCGACCTGCATGTAGAGGGTCCAGACCAGGAAGAAGATGCCCGTCGCGACGCCGAAGGCCAGCTGCACGCCGATCCCGGCCGCGAAGCTCTTCACCCGGAACAGCGACAGCTCGACCAGCGGCGAGCCGTCCCGCCGGGTCTTGACCCGCTCGTACGCCACGAACAGCAGGAACACCGGCAGGCTGCCGGCCATCGACAGGTAGCCCCAGAGCGGCCAGCCGGCCTCCCGGCCGTGGGTCAGCGGGTAGATCAGCATCAGCAGGCCGAGGCTGGCCAGCGCGACGCCGACCAGGTCGAGCTTGAGCGCGTGCTCGGCCTTGGACTCGTCGATGAAGCGGCGGCCGAGGAGCAGCCCGGCGATGCCGACCGGCAGGTTGATCAGGAAGATCGGCCGCCATTCGAGGCCGAGCAGGTTCCACTCGGTGAGCAGCGCACCGATCATCGGACCGGACACCGCGCCCAGGCCGACCACCGCGCCGAACATCCCGAACACCTTGCCGCGCTCCTCCGCCGGGAAGGTCGCGTGGATGATCGACAGCACCTGCGGCACCATGAGGGCGGCCGTCCCGCCCTGGAGGATCCGCATCGCGACCAGCATCTCCGGGCCGGTGGCCAGGCCGCAGAGCGCGGAGGCCAGCGTGAAGCCGGTGATCCCGATCAGGAACAGCCGCTTGCGGCCGTGGATGTCACCGAGCCGTCCGCCGGTGATCAGCCCGATGGCGAAGGCCAGCGCGTAGCCGCCGGTGACCCACTGGATGGCGCTGAACGAGGCTCCGGTGTCCTCCTGGATGCTGGGGATGGCGATGTTGACGATGGTCACGTCCACCAGGTCCATGAAGGAGGCGACCATCACGATCGCCAGCGCGATCCACCTCCGCCGGTCGGCTCCCGCCGTACTCATGCCGTTCTCCTCGCTCGTCCTCTTCTCCACGCCGAGGACGGTAGCGGCCATGTAGGTCAGGAGCTGTCCCAGTTCCTCCGGCATGCTGGACGGCATGACCGACACCCCGGCCCGGCTGCTCAACCTGCTCTCCCTGCTGCAGACCCCGCGCGAGTGGCCCGGCAGCGAACTCGCCGAGCGGCTCGGCGTCAGCCCCCGCACCATCCGCCGCGACATCGACCGGCTGCGCGAGCTCGGCTACCCGGTGCAGGCCAGCATGGGCGCGGACGGCGGCTACCGGCTGGTCGCGGGCACCGCGATGCCGCCGCTGCTGCTGGACGACGAGGAGGCGGTGGCCATCGCGGTCGGCCTGCGGGCGGCCGCCGGACACGCCGTGGTCGGCATCGAGGAGGCCTCGGTACGGGCCCTCGGCAAGCTGCTCCAGGTGCTGCCGGCCCGGCTGCGGCACCGGGTGGGCACCCTCAACACCGCCACCGTGCCGCTGCTCACCGGGGACGGCCCGACCGTCGACCCGGAGGCGCTGACCCTGCTGGCCGGCGCCGTCACCAACCACGAGCGGCTGCGCTTCGGCTACCGGGCCCGCGACGGCGCCGAGACCCGGCGCAACGTCGAACCCGAGCGCCTGGTCTCCACCGGCCGCCGCTGGTACCTGATCGGCTACGACCTGGACCGGGACGACTGGCGGCTCTTCCGGGTCGACCGGATCGCCGACCCCTTCGCCACCGGCGCCCGCTTCACCCCGCGCCCGCTCCCCGCCGAGGACGCCGCCGTGTTCGTGGCCAACCGGCTGCGCCGCTCGCCGACCCGCTCCATGGTGGCCACCGTCCACCGCCCCGCCGCCGAGGTCGACGGCTGGATGCCCTGGGCGGGCGACTACGAGATCGAGCCGATCGACGACCAGAGCTGCCGCCTGCGCGCCCGCGCCGACTCGTTGAAGTGGATGGCGGCCGGACTGCTGATGCTGGACTGCGACTTCGAGGTGCACGAACCCCCGGAGCTGCGCGAGCACCTGCGCGCGGTCGCCCTCCGGGCCGGGCGCGCCGCGGACGGCGGCAGCGCCCGGTGGTCCGGCGGCACCACGACGGCGGGTGCCACCGGCACCTCACCGCCGTAGGGCAGCCGGAGGTTCGGGCACCGCGCTGCTCAGACCCCGTACTCGCCGGTCAGCAGCGCGCGGCCGAGGGTGTGGAAGGTGAGGTGGAAGCCCACCTGGGCCGGCGGGGTGTCGGCGCTGACGTCCAGCTTCTCGACGTCCAGCGCGTGCACCGCGAACACGTACCGGTGCGGGGCGCCGGGCGGCGGGGCGGCGCCGTCGTACTTGTTGGCGGGGAAGTCGTTGCGGCCGTGGAAGGAGTCCGCGCCGGGCAGGGTGTCGTCCGAGGAACCGGCGCCGCGCGGCAGCCCGACGGTGTCGGCGGGCAGGTTCAGGGCGAGCCAGTGCCACCAGCCGGAGCCGGTCGGCGCGTCCGGGTCGTAGCAGGTGACGGCGATGCTCCGGGTGCCCTCCGGAAGGCCGGACCAGGCCAGCTGCGGCGAGAGGTTGCCGCCCGCGTGGATGAACTCCTGGTCCAGCGTGGCGCCTTCGGTGAAGTCCTCGCTGCTCAGCGGGAAGGACGGCACCTGCGGCAGGAACTCGTACGGCAGCGGCGGGCGAACGCTCATGGGTGCACCTCTCACGGTCGGGATGACATCGGTCACTGTAATGGGGTGCACGACCGATCCGGCGGCCCCTACAGTCGATTCCATGGCCTCGAAACTCGCCCAGTTGCTCTCGGATTCCCGCCGCGCGCTGTTGACCATGCTCGGGATCCAGGCCGTCATCTGGTCGGTCCAGGTGGTGAACTGGCTGGACGACTACGACCTGTCCAGGGAGTACGGGCTGCGCTCGGAGCGGGTGGACGACCTGCCCGAGATGTTCACCATGCCCTTCCTGCACTTCAGTTGGGACCACATCATCTCCAACTCCTGGCCGCTGTTCGTGCTCGGCTTCCTGGCCGCCTACCGGGGCATGCGGAAGTTCCTGCTGGCGAGCCTGGTGATCACGGTCTCCGGCGGGCTCCTGGTCTGGCTGCTGGAGAGCCCGAACCACGTGACGGCCGGGGCGAGCGGCATGGTCTACGGCTACCTCGGGTACGTGGTGCTGCGCGGGGTCCTGGACCGCAACGTGCTGGACGCGGTCGTCGGCCTCGGCGTCGCCGCGGTCTACTGGACGATCCTGATCGGCGTGCTGCCGGTCTTCCCCGGCGTCAGCTGGCTGGGCCACCTCGGCGGGCTGATCGGCGGACTGGCCGCCGCCGTCCTGCTCCGCGACCAGGCCCGCCGGACGCCGGTGCCCGCGGCCCCCGCCCCGGCCTCCGCCTCCGCGCCCGGCCCGGACAGCCCGAACGCCGCCCTGCTCAAGGAGCTCGACGACCTGGGCCTCTGAGGCCCCCTCGCCCCCTTCGGCCGCTCAGCCCCCCGCCACCCTCGGCCGATCGGCCCCGCCAGGTATAGACCATTGCCACCCCTGCGGCTAGCGTGAACGGCGCACCTGCCCCCAGCTCCGGAGCCGCACCGTGGAGTCGTCCGTCCTCGCCTTCGCCACCGACCTGCTCGACGAGGGCGCCGACACCTTCTTCGGCAACCTCACCGACCGGGCCGGCGTCGGCGGCGTCACCCTGGCCTCGGTCTACCACGAGGCCCGGGACGTCTTCCCGCACAACCCGCGCCGGGTGATCCGCTACCTGGAGCCGGGCGCCGCCTACTTCCGCCCCGACCCGGCCCGCTGGCGGAGCCGCCGGCTGGCGCCCGTGCCGTCCAGCGCGATCGGCGAGCGCGACCCCTTCGCCGAGGCCGCCGCCGAGGCGGGCCGCCGCGGCCTGAAACTGCACGCCTGGACGGTCTTCTGCCACAACGACCGGCTCGGCTTCGCCCACCCCGACTGCGCCCCGGCCAACGCCTTCGGCGACCGCCACCTCACCGAGCTCTGCCCGGCCCACCCCGAGGTCCGCGAGTACGCGCTGACCCTGGTGGCGGAGCTCGCCCGCTACGGCGTGGACGCGATCCGCGCCGAGTCGCTGCACTTCCACGGCCTGCGCCACGGCTACCACCACGAGCGCTACTTCGAGGAGCTGGGCCCGACCGCCGAGGCCCTGCTGGGCGTCTGCTTCTGCCCGCACTGCCGCGCCGCCGCCACCCGCGCGGGCGTCCTGGCCGACCGGGTCGCCGAGGCCGTCCGGACCGAACTGCGGCACCGGCTGGCCGACCAGCACGCCGCCGCCGGGCCCGCCGACCTCAGCGCCCTGGCCGACGGCGCCTTCGCCGCCTACGTGGACGCCTCCGCCGCCACCGTCACCGCGCTCGCCGCGGACCTCACCGAGCAGGCCCGCCGCCACGGCATGCGGCTGAGCTTCATGGACGGCGGCGGCCCGGGCAAGGGCTGGCTGTCCGGCATCGACCTGCCCGCCCTCGCCCGGGCCACCGACCAGATCGAGACCCTCGGCTACGCCGCGACGGCGCGCGAAGTCCGGGAGAAGGTCGCCGCGTTCGCCCTGCACGGCGTCCGCCCGGAGCGGATGGCGGTGATCCTGCGCCCGATGGCCTCGGACTGCGACGGCCCGGAGAACCTCGCCGCCAAGCTCGCCGAACTGCGCCGACTCGGCGTCCCCGAGGTCGAGTTCTACCACTACGGCCTGATGCGGCTGTCCTCGCTGGACCGGATCGGCGCGGCGCTCGGAGCCTGAACCCAGCGCCGCCGCCCGGGGCCTGAACCCAGCGCGGCGCTCGGGGATCGAACCCAGCGCCGCCGCCCGTCAGCGCCGCCGCTTGGACGTCCCGAACAGGCTGCGCGAGATCTCCTGCCCGAGCTGCCTCCCGGCCGAGCGGGCGAAGGACTTCACGGTCGGGTTGTTGAGCAGCGAGCCCAGCAGCCCGCCCGCCCCCTGCGACTCCTCCCGCCGCGGTGCGGGCGCAGGCGCGGGCTCGGACTCGGTCGGCCCGACCGGTGCCGCGTCCGGCCGCGGCGCCCGGGCCGCCAGCTTCTCGTACGCGGACTCCCGGTCGATCGCGTCCCGGTAGCGTGCCGTCAACGGCGAGGCGTCCACGGCCGCCTGGAGCGCCCCCGGCTCGATCGGCCCCATCAGCGAGCGGGGCGCCCGCAGCCTGGTCGCCGCGACCGGCGTCGGCGCGCCCTTCTCGGAGAGCACCGTCACCACGGCCTCGCCGGTGCCCAGCGAGGTGAGCACCGTCGCAAGGTCGTAGGTGGACCGGGGGAAGGTGGAGACGGTGGCCTTGAGCGCCTTGGCGTCGTCCGGGGTGAAGGCGCGCAGCGCGTGCTGCACCCGGTTGCCGAGCTGGGCGAGCACCTCGGCGGGGACGTCCCGCGGCGTCTGGGTCACGAAGAAGATGCCCACGCCCTTGGAGCGGATCAGCCGCACGGTCTGGGTGATCGCCTCCAGGAAGGCCCTGGAGGCGCCCTTGAACAGCAGGTGCGCCTCGTCGAAGAAGAACACCAGCTTGGGCCGGTCGAGGTCGCCGACCTCGGGCAGCTCCTGGTAGAGGTCGGCGAGCAGCCACATCAGGAAGGTGGAGAACAGCCGCGGCCGGTCCTGCACGGCGGGCAGTTCCAGCACCGAGACGACGCCCCGGCCGTCCGGGGCGGTGCGCAGCAGCTCGGCGGTGTCGAACTCGGGCTCGCCGAAGAACGCCCCGGCGCCCTCGTTCTCCAGCACGGTCAGCGCCCGCAGGATCACCCCGGCGGTGGCGGCGGAGAGGCCGCCGATGGTGCGCAGCTCCTCCTTGCCCTCGGGCGAGGTGAGGTGGCCGATGACGGCGGTGAGGTCCTTGAGGTCGTAGAGCTCCAGGCCCTGCCGGTCGGCGTAGTGGAACACCAGGCTGAGCGAGGACTCCTGGGTCTCGTTCAGGTCCAGCACCTTGGACAGCAGCAGCGGGCCGAAGCTGGTGACGGTGGCCCGGATCGGGATGCCGGCGCCCTGCCCGCCGAGCGAGTAGAAGTCGACCGGGCAGCCCAGCGGCGTCCAGTCCTGTCCGACCTCGGCGGCACGGGCGGCGGTGCGCTCGCCGGGCGTGCCGGGTGCGGCGATGCCGGAGACGTCCCCCTTGATGTCGGCGAGGAACACCGGCACGCCCTGGGCGGAGAGCTGTTCGGCGATCAGCTGGAGGGTCTTGGTCTTCCCGGTGCCGGTGGCCCCGGCGACCAGTCCGTGCCGGTTGAGCACCGCGAGCGGGACGCGCACCTGCGCGTCGGGGTACGCGGTGCCGTCCAGCAGCACCGCGCCGAGGTCGAGGGCCGGCCCGGTGAAGGCGTACCCGTCGGCGATCTCCCGGACGGTCGTCGGGGTGGGGGCGGAGTCCATCGGTGCACGCTCCTGGACGGGATCGGCGGTCGGAGGCCGGGCCTGAACCCGGCCGGGACCGGGCGATGTTCGCGACATTTCCCATCAAACAACCGCAATGGCCCCCGCGCAGCTCGCACCGGAGCGCGTGGCGGAGGCACGGCTGCTGCGCCGCGCGCCGTCCGAACGGTAGGCTTTCCGTGTGATCTTCAAGCGCATCGGCAATGGGCGGCCGTACCCGGATCACGGCCGGACGAGCACCCGACAGTGGGCTGACGTCGCCCCACGCCCGGTGCGGCTCGACCAGCTGGTGACCACCAAGGGCCAGCTCGACCTGGAAACCCTGCTGGCCGAGGACTCGACCTTCTACGGCGACCTCTTCGCCCACGTGGTCAAGTGGCACGGCGACCTCTACCTGGAGGACGGGCTGCACCGGGCCGTACGGGCCGCGCTGCAGCAGCGCCAGGTCCTGCACGCCCGTGTCCTGGAAATGGACTGACGGCCGCACTCCGACGACTCCGGACCGCCCCCTCGCCACCCGGCGGAGGGCGGTCCGCGCGTCCCCGGGTACCCCCTTTCGGGTACCGGGGTACTCCAGATGATGATCGTTTAGTACCTTCGCAGCTGTCCGGCACTACGCTGCTGACTACGGCCGCGACCAGGGGATCCGCCCGCTCCCGGAGGATCCCCCGCCCTGGCCCACCCGTCATCCCGACCCCGCCCTGGCACGAGGGGGAGACAGACCCGTGAGCATGTTGACTCCCCAAGGCCTCAAGGGGAAGCAGTACCGCGTCACCGGCAACGCCTACCCGCGGCTGGGCCGGCCCCCGAAGAAGAGTCGCAAGGTGATCGCCGCACTCGCGGCCCTGCTCGCCCTGGCCCTGATCGGCCTCGGCGGCGTCCAGCTGTACGACATCTTCCGCGGCAAGGACAAGAACGCCTCGGCCCAGGCCTGCGCCGCGCCGTCCGGGAAGCCGCTGGCCGCCCCGACGGCGGGCGCCACCCCGGGCGCCCCCGCGGCCTCCGGCGCACCGGTCGATCCGCACGCCGTCCCGCAGCCCTCGGCCGTCACGGTGAACGTCTACAACGCCACCACCAAGGCCGGCCTGGCCGGGCGGACCGCCGACGAGCTCAAGAAGCGCGGCTTCACCATCGGCAAGGTCGGCAACGCCCCCGCCGAGCTGGACAAGAAGGTGCCCGGCACCGCCCAGGTGATCGCCGGCCCGACCGGCGTCGCGGCCGGCACCCTGGTGGGCGCCCAGATCGCCGGGGCGACCGTGACCGCCGACGCCCGCACCGACACCAGCGTGGACTTCGTGATCGGCGACAGCTACAACGCCCTGCTGGACGAGACCCAGGCGGCCGCGGCCCTCGCCCTGGCGATCAAGCCCTCCCCCACCCCGAGCGCCACCGGCAGCTGCTGAGGCGCGGCGGAGAACCGGCGCAGGACCGGCGCAGAACCAGGAGAGCCCCCCGGCAGACGCAGTGCCGGGGGGCTCTCGGACGTTCGGAGGGGTTGCTCAGCCGGCCGTGCCGTACAGCCGGTCGCCCGCGTCGCCCAGGCCGGGGACGATGTAGCCGTTCTCGTTCAGCCGCTCGTCCACGGCGGCGGTGACCACGGTGACCGGCAGGCCGGCCAGCTCGCGCTCCATCACCTCGACGCCCTCCGGCGCGGCCAGCAGCACCACGGCGGTGACGTCGGTGGCGCCGCGCTCGATCAGCATCCTGATCGCGGCGACCAGGGTGCCGCCGGTGGCCAGCATCGGGTCGAGCACGTAGACCTGGCGGCCGGAGAGGTCGTCGGGCATCCGGGTGGCGTACGTGGAGGCCTCCAGGGTCTCCTCGTTGCGCACCATACCGAGGAAGCCCACCTCGGCGGTCGGCAGCAGGCGGGTCATCCCGTCCAGCATGCCGAGGCCGGCCCGCAGGATCGGCACGACCAGCGGACGCGGGTAGCTGAGCCGGGTGCCGAGGGTGACCGCCACGGGCGTGGTGATCTCCACCTCGTCGGTGCGGACGTCCCGGGTGGCCTCGTAGGCGAGGAGGGTCACCAGCTCGTCGGTCAGGCGACGGAAGGTCGGCGAGTCGGTGCGCTCGTCGCGCAGGGTGGAGAGCTTGTGGGCGACCAGGGGGTGGTCGACGACGTGGAGACGCATGTACCGAGGTTAGCCCGGTCCTGGACGCCTGTACGACACGCCGTGCCAGGCCGCCGACCGGCGGCTGTCACGGTCCGGTGACACGCCGTGACGTGCCAGGAATGTCCGGACGGAACCGTCTCCTGTGGTATCAACCCGGCCGTTCTGGGAATGTCACGTCTTATGACGAGCAACCCGAGGGCCGGGGACGGCTCGGCCGACGAGCCCGTCGACGGGCCGGCCCTTCGCGCCGGCCCGCCGCAGGAGCCCCCGGAGACCGAGTCGGAGCGCCGCAAGCGGCGGGCCGTCTTCCTGCGCGAGCTCGCCGAGGCCCGCGAGTTGAGGGAGCGGGTCCAGCCCCGGCGGACCAAGGAACGGCGGATGCGCGAAGCGATGCGGATGCGAACCTTCCGGATCTGACCGGCCCCACCACCGACCCCGGTGCGGCGCCGCCGGGCGGCCGGATCGAATTCGACCGGCCCCGCCCCGGCTCCGCCCCACGCCGCTCGGCCCTTCCGACACGACCTGCGAAGACGCGCTGCCGAACACTCCCCGCGAGGGCGGGCTTTCTGTCACGATTCCGAAGGGACGGTCCGAACAAGCGGACCGACTCTGGCGCGGGGGCGGCCAGATTTTCGCGCCGCCCGAGCGCGCCGACAGCCGAGACCGATGATCTTGGGAGTGTCCCTGGTGGCGTACTTCGCTGCAGTGCTTGCTCGCTCCGAGGACGGGTGGGATGTGAGCGAGACGGAGCTCGACGACGTCGAAACCCTGGCCGATCTGGCCGATCTGGCCCGCGAATCCGCGCAGGACGACGACAGCGTCCTGATCTTCATCGAACAGGAGGACTCCTGGTTCGCCATCGTCCGGGTGGACGGCGAGGACGACCCGAGGATCTTCGTGTCGGACGGCGCCGCCGCCGCCCGCAGCTCCTACGGCTCCGTCCTGACCGACGAGCTGGTCGACCAGGCCGGCGAGAGCGAGTTCGGCGACCTGGACCACCTGCTGGACGAGGACGCGGAGACCGAGGAGCAGGACGACGAGGACGCGGACGCCCACGGCGGCGTCCCGGTCGGCCCGCTCGGCGACGCCCACCTGCTGACCGAGTTCGGCCTGGCCGCCGACGAACTGCTCGCCCTCAGCGGCGAGGGCGCGGTGCCGGGCGACGCCCTGGAGGACATCGCCGAGGCCCTGGGCTGCGGCGAGGTCCTGGAAGCGGTCCGGTAGCGGCACCGGTCGCACCGGTGTCCGCCACCGGATGCCCGACACTGGATGCCATGCAGCCCGCATCCACCCCGCTGACCGTCCCGTACGTCCCCCCGCTGCCCGCCCCCGTCCGCCCCGACCCGGTCCGCGACCGCTGGGCGGCGCCGATGCGCCTCGCCATCGCCGAGGCCGCCCTGGCGCCGGCCACCGGGGACGTGCCGGTCGGGGCGCTCGTCCTGGGCCCGGACGGCGAGGTGATCGGACGCGGCCACAACGAGCGCGAGGCGGTCGGCGACCCGACCGCGCACGCCGAGGTGGTCGCGATCCGGCAGGCCGCCGAGCGGATCGGGGAGTGGCGGCTGAGCGGCTGCACCCTGGTGGTCACCCTGGAGCCCTGCACGATGTGCGCCGGCGCCATCGTGCTGTCCCGGATCGACCGGGTGGTCTACGGCGCCCTCGACGAGAAGGCCGGCGCGGCCGGCTCGCTCTTCGACGTGATGCGCGACCGCCGGCTCAACCACCGGCCCGAGGTGATCCTGGGCGTGCTCGCCGAGGAGTGCGGCGAGCAGCTGCGCGCCTTCTTCGACATCCACCGCTGAGCCGCCCGGCGACGGCCCGTCCGATACGGATTTCGTGACCGCGCCACCCGTCCGGTAGAGTTCCCCTCGGTAGCGTGTCCGAGCGGCCAAAGGAGCACGCCTCGAAAGCGTGTGTGGGGGCAACTCCACCGTGGGTTCGAATCCCACCGCTACCGCTCGAAAGCCCGAGGGCCCGTCCGATCACGGACGGGCCCTCGGCGTTTGCGCGCTCCGGACCGTTCGCGCACTCCGGTCGGCGGCGGGGCGCCCCCTGACGCGGGAAAGCCCCCCGGACGCCCCGGACGTGGAAAAGGCTCCGCACTCCGGGCCGATGACCACCATTGCCCGGCTCGTACGGAGCCTTGGAGGGGGAGCGGCTCGGGGGGACTGACCGCTCCCCCGGCGGAGTCCCACAACCGGCGCCGCGAGGGGGGGAAGCCGCGACCACCGGTCCCACAGCGGGGGCTCCGGATCCACGTGCCGGGGATTCCTGCCAGATCCTCGGCACGTCATCCATCCTGCCGCCCGGCCCCGGCCCGGGCACCCGGAGAAAGGCCCCACTCGCGGGGACCTTCGTCCCGCCGGGCGAACGCGTCGCACACTTGATAGCCCGTCCGGTGGATAAGCTGCCCTGCAGGACCGCTCGGGGACCGGATGACGGCGGCCCACCGCAGGGAGGAAGGTCACGATGGCGCAGGCGAAGAAGATCGGCATGGCCCTCCTGCTCATCTTCGTGCTCTACTCGATCATCACCTCACCGGCCCGGTCCGCCGAACTCGTCCAGCTGGGCTTCGAGGGCATCTCGAACGCGGCCAAGGCGGTCGGCACCTTCATGACCGGTCTGATCAAGTAAGGAGCGGCAATCGTGATCCGCCACCTGGTCCTGTTCAAGCTCGACGAAGGCGTCGCCAAGGACGAGCCGCGCGTGCTCGCCGCCGCCAAGGCCTTCGAGGAGCTCGGCGCGCTGATCCCCGAGCTGCGCGAGTGGGAGTGCGGCTGGAACACCACCGAGCGCGACATCGCGTACGACTATGCGATCAACAGCCTGGTCGAGGACCGCACGGCCCTCCAGGCGTACCTGACCCACCCCGCGCACCAGGCCGCGGCCGGCCAGTGGCGCGAGTTCGCGACCTGGGTGATCGCCGACATCGAGGTCTGACCCCCGCCGCCGTCCCCCGGACGGCCCGCGCCCGCCCCGCCCGGCTCACGGGCGGGGCGTCTTCGTCTGCCCCGGGACAATCCTTGCGGCGCCTCGCCGACAGGGTGGCCACCGGCTGCGCACTCCACCAACACACCTCCACCGGGTGCTTGCCCGACCTGCGCCCACCTTGTGATGCTATGACCGGTTTTGCCGGACATGGCGAGGTACCGAACCAGCCGCGACACCCGATCCGCAGGGCCCACCGTTGTCGACTTTGGGAGGGGGGACGTGTCCGTGGACGAGGTGTTGGCCGCGATCATCAGTCCGGCCGGCGAGCTCCGCCCGGACGGGCTGCGCGGCCCCGGCGGTCGACCCGCCGTGGACGTCCGGACGCTCACCCGGGTGCTGTTCGAGCGGCTCAGCGAGCTGCCCCCCGACGCCCCCGAACGGGAACGGGTCCGGGCCGCCCTGATCGAGGTGAACATCCCCCTGGTCCGCTACGCCGCCACCCGCTTCCGCAGCCGCAGCGAGCCGATGGAGGACGTCGTCCAGGTCGGCACCATCGGCCTGATCAACGCGATCGACCGCTTCGACCCGACCCGGGGCGTCCAGTTCCCCACCTACGCGCTGCCGACCATCCTGGGCGAGATCAAGCGCTACTTCCGGGACAACGTCCGCACCATGCACGTCCCGCGCCGGCTCCAGGAGCTCTGGGTCCAGGTCAGCGGCGCCATGGAGGAGCTGACGGTGCTGCACGGGCGGGCCCCCAAGGTGCCCGAGATCGCCGCCTGCCTGCGGATCCCCGAGGAGGACGTCCGGGCCTGCCTGGACGCCGGGCGCGCCTACAACGCCGCCTCGCTGGAGGCCGCCCAGGAGCACGAGGGCGGCCTCGCCCTGCTGGACCGGCTCGGCTACGAGGACACCGCACTGGCCGAGGTCGAGCACCGCGACATGGTCCGCCACCTGCTGGTCCAGCTCCCCGAGCGGGAGCGGCGGATCGTGATGCTGCGGTTCTTCGCCAACCTCACCCAGTCGCAGATCAGCACCGAGCTGGGGATGTCGCAGATGCACGTCTCCCGGCTGCTCTCCCGGATCCTGACCAGGCTTCGGACCGGCAACTCCTGGGAAGAGTGAGATTGCAGCGCGTTACCCCGGTGTGACATCTTGCGACGTTCGGGTTTGCCGTGCACCGTGTTCCGGTATGCAGGGGGTTGGGCCCCCGCCGGGAACCTCCGTGCGACGGCCCCCGTTCAACTGTCAGTCACGAGGGGGTGGGTGCATGTCCGGAGAGCTGGGCACTGCGGAGATCCACGCTGGTCAGGCCGAGGGTACGGCCGTCACCGGGGACCGGATCCCGCTCCAGCGGGCCACGTCCCTCACGAGGCCCGGAGCCGGAGCGCCCGGCCCCGGAGCGCCCGGCGCCGGAGCCGACACCGCGGCACCGCCCGGCTCCGGGCTGGACACCCGGACGCTCTCCCGCTCGCTCTTCCTGCGGCTGGCCGCGCTGGAGCCCGGCAGCGCGGAGCACACCTACGTCCGCGACACCCTGATCGAGCTCAACCTGCCGCTGGTCCGGTACGCCTCGGCGCGCTTCCGCAGCCGCAACGAGCCGATGGAGGACATCGTCCAGGTCGGCACCATCGGCCTGATCAAGGCGATCGACCGCTTCGACCCGGAACGCGGGGTGGAGTTCCCCACCTTCGCGATGCCCACCGTGGTCGGCGAGATCAAGCGCTTCTTCCGGGACACCAGTTGGTCGGTCCGGGTGCCGCGACGGCTCCAGGAGCTGCGGCTGGCGCTCACCAAGGCCGGGGACGAACTGTCCCAGCGGCTGGACCGCTCCCCCACCGTCGCCGAACTGGCCGCCTGCCTCGGGGTCAGCGAGGAGGACGTGGTCGAGGGCCTCGCGGTGGGCAACGCCTACACCGCCTCCTCCTTGGACTCCAGCCCCGGCGAGGAGGACAGCGAGGGGCCGCTGGCCGAGCGGCTCGGCTACGAGGACCTCGCGCTGGAGGGCGTGGAGTACCGGGAGTCGCTCAAGCCGCTGCTGGCCAAGCTGCCGCCGCGCGAGCGCCGGATCATCATGCTGCGCTTCTTCGGCAACCTCACCCAGTCGCAGATCGGCGAGGAGATCGGGATCTCCCAGATGCACGTCTCCCGACTGCTCACCCGCACCCTGACCCAGCTCCGCGCCGGGCTGATCAACGAGGGCTGACCGCCGCCACGGCCGGCGGCGGGATCAACTCCCGTCGCCGTCCAGCAGGTTGGCGCGTAGTCCGGCCCGCACCCGGCCGTCCAGTCCGAGCCCCTCGCGCCAGAACGCGGCGAAGCCGCCCCAGCCGGACTCGACCTCCGCGAAGGCCGCGTCCAGGTAGTCGCGCTCGGCCCGGAAGACCGGCAGCAGGAGCTCCGGCTCGTGCATCAGGCCGCGACCGGCGAAGTCCGCCAGCACCAGCTCGACCACGGCCGCGACCCGCTCGTTGGTGAGCAGGTAGTCGGCGAGCACGGTCTCGCGGTCCACGCCCAGCGCGGTCAGCAGCAGCGCCGCCGCCCAGCCGGTGCGGTCCTTGCCCGCCGAGCAGTGGAACAGCAGCGGCACGCCGTCCGGGGCGGCCAGCAGCCGCAGCAGGGCGGCGAAGGTCTCGCGGGCCTCCCGGTCGGTGACGAACCAGCGGTAGAGACCGGTCATCATCGCGGCCGCCCGGCCTTCGCCGAGCAGGGCGCGCTGCCCGTCCGGGCTGCGCTCCGCCAGGGCGCCGCGCAGCGTCGCATGGATGTCGAAGTCCGTTGCCAGCAAGGGGAGATGGTGTGCCGTCACGCCGCCCGGCAGGACGTCCCGGCCGGCCTCGCGGACCTCGTCGGCGCTGCGCAGGTCGACCACCGCGCGCAGGCCGAGCGCGCCCAGCGGGTCGAGGTCCTCGGCCGTGACGCGGTTCAGGCCATCGCTGCGCAGGACCACGCCGGCCCGCAGCACCCCGCCGTCGGCCGTCCGGTACCCACCCAGATCGCGGGCGTTGACCGCGCCCCGCAGCCCGAGACTGCGGCCGACCGGGATGGTCCCGGCGGACTCCGGGAGCGCATTCCGTGCGTGTCCGATTCGCTCGGACGCGATCTGACGATCGGCCACCCGCGGCCTCCATTGCATATTCGGACTGTCACATGGCACAGCGGTGCCCGATATTGCATGAACCTGCCCATTGGAGCAGCAGGATGTGCGAGAGTGTCATGCGCAACGACGACAGTGTAGGTGCCCCACGGAGCCGTGCGAGGCGCACAGTCGGTAACCAGCTGTAGCAGTCGGCTTCCGGTTTTTCATTTTCAATTCATTATTTGCGCGAGCGGTCCGGTTACGGTCACAATCAGCGCCTCCATGGCTTCACCATGAACGTTGGTAACAGGTTCGCTGCACTGTCGCCCAATTGGTCCCCCGGACTGCCGACCCTCGACCAGGATGGGCGCCGGGCAGCCTGCTGCCCGCGAACAGCTACACGGGCAGGCGAGCGCCGAAGCAGCGCGGCGCCTGACCCAAGGGGAGGATCAGACATGGGTCGAGCGACCCGAAGAGTCGCCGCTTGCGCAGCGGCAGTTCTGCTGGCCAGCGGCCTGCAGACGACCCTGGCCCACGGCGACACCACGCCACCCAGGATCGACCTCACCATCCTGGTCATCGACGACGGCGGCCCGTCGGTCGCGGCGATCACCGCCGAGCTCAAGAGCCAGGGGACGCCGTACAAGGTCGTCAGCCTCAATGACACCAACCGCCCCGTCATCAACGCCGCTTTCCTGAGCGACACGGTGAACGGGCTGCCCCGGGGCAAGTACCAGGGCATCGTGCTGCCCAACGAAAACCCCTTCCCGAACAGCGCCGCCGAGATGGCCGCGATCGCCACCTACGAAGCGGCTTTCAACGTCCGGCAGATCGACGCCTACACCTGGGCCAGCCCGGCCGTCGGCCTGAACTACGCCCAGAATCCGGGATTCGTCGGGACCCTCGACGGAATCCAGGGTGCCACCACCACGGCCGGAACTTCGGGCCCGTTCGGGTACCTCAAGGGCAGCGTGCCGTTCGAGGACAACGACCCGAAGGTCGGCGAGAGCTACGGCTACCTGGCGACCCCGCTCGCCAACCTGCCGTCCGGCGCCTCCTTCGTCCCGCTGGTCGACGCGGCGATACCCGACTCGACCAGCCGCGGTTCGCTGGTCGGTGAGTACACCCACGACGGCCGCAAGGAACTGGTCGTCACCTTCGTCTACAACCAGTACCAGCAGCAGTACCGGCTGCTGGCCCGCGGCATGGTCGACTGGATCACCCAGGGCGTCCACCTCGGCTACGACCGCAACTACTTCGCCACCCACGTCGACGACGTGTTCCTGGCCGACGACCGCTGGGACACCGCGCTCAAGTGCACCCCCGGCGACGTCACCTGCCCGCCCGGCACCCCGGACACCGCCAACCCGATCCGGATGACCCCCGCCGACGCGCAGTACCTCAAGCAGTGGCAGACCGCCAACAACTTCACCCTGGACATGGTGTTCAACGGCGGCGGCAGCGAGGACTGGAAGTCCGACCACCAGACCACGGTGGACCCGACCGCCACCCAGATGATCACCGACCAGAACAGCTACCGCTGGGTCAACCACACCTACACCCACCCCTACCTGGGCTGTGTGCAGGACGTCTCGGTGGTCCCGTGGAAGTGCACCAAGGACGCGTCCGGCAACACCGTCTGGACCGACCAGAACACCATCTCCACCCAGATCAAGCAGAACTTCGACTGGGCCACCGCCAACGGCCTCAAGGTCGACCCGCAGGTGCTCGTCACCGGTGAGCACTCCGGTCTGCTCACCGCCCCGCAGGAGACCAGCGACAACCCGAACCTGGCGCCGGCGCTGGCCGCCAACGGCATCAGGTTCACCGGCAGCGACGCCTCCCGCGAGCCCGCCCAGCGGGCCGTCGGCTCGTCCACGCTGACCGTGCCGCGGTACCCGATGAACGTCTTCTACAACGCCGGTTCGGCGAAGGAGGAGGCCGACGAGTACAACTGGATCTACACCAGCAAGGCCAACGGCGGCAGCGGCGTCTGCGAGAACAACGCCAACTCCACCTGCCTGCCCGCGCCGCTGGACACCACCACCGGCTACCAGTCGTACATCGTGCCGCTGGAGGCGCGGATCGACCTCGGCCACGTGCTGAGCAACGACCCGCGCCCGCACTTCGTGCACCAGTCGAACCTCTCCGAGGACCGCATCCTGTACCCGGTGCTGGAGAAGATCCTCGGCAGCTACCGCTCGCTGTTCGCCGACAACGCCCCGATCGTGAACCTCGGCGAGCGCGAGATCGGCCAGGAGTTCCAGAAGCGCGCGGCCTGGAACACGGCGGTCGCCGCCGGCCAGGTCACCGCCTACAAGATCGGCAACACCGTCACGGTGAACGCGCCCGCCGGTGTTCAGGTCCAGGCCACCATGCCGACCGGAACTGCTCAGAAGATGGCCATCGGTACGGCCGCCTTCGGTTCGTCCTACGCCGGTACGCTCTCTGGCTGGGTGTCCCCGGGCGCCCTGCAGAGCGGCATCACCCTGCAGCTGCCGTCCGGCAGCGCGCCGGCCGCCCCGGCCGCCGTCGCCCCGAGCGTGGCCGCCAAGTCCGTCCCGGCACCGGCGCCGGCGGACAAGAAGGTCGTGCCGCAGGGCGTCGCCACGCCCGTCCCGGCCGGCCCGGGTGATGTCACCCGCAAGCCCGCCCAGTCCCTCGTCCCCGGCAGCGGCACCCCGGTGCCCGGCAAGGACGTCGTCCAGGGCGCGAAGACCCAGGGCAACGGTGCCCCGGCCGGCAACGGCCAGAACGGCTCCGGCAAGGCCTCTGGGGGGACGGCCTCGCACGGCAGCACCACCACCGGACGCTCCGGCAACCGGTAATCCGTAGCATCCCGTCGCGGGGTCGGGCCGGTCGCCCGGCCCGGCCCCGCCACGGCTCCCGCTCCGGCCACCCAGGCCGGACAACCGACGCAAGAACAGGAGGGGGGACAGGAGATGCGCGTCACCCTGCTCACCGAGGGGACGTACCCGCACCAGCACGGCGGCGTGAGCGTCTGGTGCGACCAGCTCGTCCAGGGCATGCCGGACGTCGACTTCGACGTCATCGCCGTCACCGGAACCGGCCAGGAACCGCTGGCCTGGGAGCTGCCCGCCAACGTACGGTCGGTCACCACCGCACCCCTGTGGGGTCCGGCCTCCGAGGCCCGGGCGCCGCGCGGCAAGGAGATGCGCCGCTTCCTCAACGCGTACGAGCGCTTCCTGCACTCCATCCTCGACCCGGTCTACACCACCCACTTCGGCACCGAGCTGTACGGCTTCGCCGACCTCGCCCGGCGCGGGCTGCTCAGCCCGGCGCTGCGCAGCGAGCGCGCCCTGCGCACCCTCCAGCACGTGTGGACCCGCGACTACCTGCCCACCGCGGTCTCCCGGCCCACCCTGCACGACGCGCTGAACGCCACCGACCTCCTGGAGCACGCGCTCCGGCCGCTCTCGGTCGACCCGCCCACCGACGGCGTCGCCCACGCGGCCAGCGGCGGACTCGCCACCCTGCCCGGGCTGATCGCCGCCCAGCAGTACGGCGTACCGTTCCTGCTCACCGAGCACGGCATCTACCTGCGCGAGCGCTACCTCGGCTACCGCACCGGCCCGTACCGCTGGCCGGTCAAGGCCCTGTTGCTCGGCTTCTACCGGATGCTCGCCGAGGAGAGCTACCGGCAGGCCGCGCTGGTCACCCCCGGCAACCGGTACAACCGGCGCTGGGAGGAGCGCGGCGGCACCCCGTCCCACCACATCCGCACCGTCTACAACGGCGTGGACCCGGCCGCCTTCCCGCCCGCCGGGCCGGAACCCGAGACGCCGACCCTCAGCTGGGCCGGCCGGGTCGACCCGATCAAGGACCTGGAGACGCTGATCCGGGCCTTCGCCATCGTCCACCAGGAGATCCCCGAGGCGCGGCTGCGGCTCTTCGGAGGCACCCCCAAGGGCGGCGAGGCGTACCGGGACGGCTGCATAGCCCTGGCCGCCGAGCTCGGCATCGCCGACTCGGTGGCCTTCGAGGGCCGCGTCGCCGACATCACCGACGCGTACGCGGCGGGCAACGTGGTGATGCTCTCCAGCATCAGCGAGGGCTTCCCGTTCACCCTGATCGAGGCCATGTCCTGCGGCCGCGCGACCGTCTCCACCGACGTCGGCGGCGTGCGCGAGGCGGTGGGCGACACCGGACTGGTCGTCCCGCCGCGCGAGCCCGAGCCGATGGCGGCCGCCGCGATCGAGCTGCTGCGCGACCCTGCGCGGCGCGCCCGGCTCGGCGAGGGCGCCCGGCTGCGGGTCATCGAGCAGTTCACGCTCCGCCAGAACATCGACGGGTTCCGGGGCATCTACACCGAACTCCTGGGCACCTCCCGCTGGATGCCCGGCGGCATGGTCGCCGTCACCGACGCCGCCCCCAGCCCAGACTGGGACCAGCAGCTGGCCGCCGCCCGTCCCGAGCCCAGCGAGGTGGGGGCGTGAGTGGTCCGATTCGTCTGGTCCCCGACGAGGGCGGCGCCGAGCGGACGATGCAGCTGCGCACCCTGCCGTTGAAGCGCCGCCGCCCCGCCCCGTCGGCCGAGCCCGACCCCGCCGAGCAGCTCGACCTCTCCGAGGACCCGCTGGACGAACTGGCCGAGCGCCTGCGCGACGTCTGCGCCGACGCCGTCCACCCGTACGAGATCGCGGCCTTCCTGGAGTCCGACGGCCTCTCCGACGAGCAGGCCGCGCTGCTGTACGGCCGCCCCGACGCGTTCACCGTCGCCGAGGAGCTGTTCGAGAAGGTCGAGCGCCGCTACCCCGGCCCGAGCTCCGAGTTCGCCAACCCCTGGCGGGCCGATCCCTGGCGCTGCGTGGTGCGCGGCCTGGTGTTCGCCCTGCCCGGGCTCGGCTACCTGCTCGGCGCCAACCTGTTCGCGACCACCCGGATGCGCTTCGGCCTGCCCTCGGGCATGCTCGCGCTGTCCATCGCCACGCTGGTCAGCTGGGGCTTCAACCAGGCCCTGGCGCACCGCGCGTACCGCTGGCTGAGCCGGCTGCGCCGCCGGGACGCCGCGGTCTGCCTGGCCGTCGGCGCACCGGTCGGCGCGCTGCTGGCCGCCGCCTCCGCGTACGTGGTCGGCGGTCCGCTGGGCGCCCTGTGGTTCGCCGCAGGCCAGTCCTGCTACCTGGCGGCCGCCACCGCGCTGTTGGTGCTCGGGCGGGAGAAGTTCCTGCTGCTGGCGCTCGCCCCGGCCTCGGTCGGCGCGGGCGTGGTGCTGGCCGTCGACGTGCCGGAGCTGGTCCGGACGGTGGTGCTGCTCGCCTCGGTGGTGCTCGCGGTCGGCCTGGCCGTCCGGGAGCTGCTGGTCGCGGCCCGCGGCGGCGAACGGGACGGCGTGGAGCTGAGGCTGCCGATCCGCCAGGAGGTCCCGCACCTGCTGTTCGGCCTGGCCTGCGGCGCGCTGACGCTGATCGCCGGGCTGGGCGGGACCATCCACCAGGCCGTACGGGCCGCCGGCCCCGCGGTGCACGCCGCGGCCCAGGGCGCGCACGCCGTGCACGAGGTGCGGACCACCCCGACCGGCCCGGCCATGATCGCCCTGACGCTCAGCCTGGGCCTCGCCGAGTGGCTGCTGTTCCGCTACCGGGCGATGGCCGTGGCCGCGCTGCGCACCAGCCACACCACCGGGCAGTTCACCCGCCGCACCGGCGGGATCCTGCTCGGCTGCCTGTTCATCTACCTCACCACCGTGGCCGCGCTGGACGCCGCCGCGACCGTGCTGTGGCCGGGCGCCCCGTCGCTCGGCGTGCCGCAGCTCGGCGCGATGCTGCTCCTGGGCGGCTCGCTCTGGCTGGCGCTGCTGCTGAACGCCTTCGGGTTCAGCTGGAGCACCGCCCTCATCTGTCTGGCCGCCGCGACCGCCGAGAGCGTCGGGCTGCTGACCGGTGCGGACCCGATCGTCCTGCAGCTGATCGGCTGCGGGGCGGCCGCCCTCGTCCTCACCGCCACCGCCGGGCCCGCGCTCGGCCGCACCACCCAACACCGCTGATAGTCCGCCTCCTCCGAGGCACCACCGGCCGGCCGTGCTCAGACGTCCGGCAGCCACCGAAAACGAGAAAGCGAAAACGCATGAGCAGCGTCGCGGTTACCGGAGCCGAAGGCTTCATCGGCTCCCACCTCGTCGAGACCCTGGTCGCCGACGGGCACCACGTCCGCGCGATGGTCCAGTACAACTCCTTCTCCTCCTTCGGCTGGCTGGAGACCCTGACGCCGGAGGTGCTGGACTCGGTCGAGATCGTCCTCGGCGACGTCCGGGACCCGGGCTCGGTCAACGGCCTGGTCAAGGGCACCGAGGCGGTCTACCACCTGGCCGCCCTGATCGCGATCCCGTACTCCTACCGCGCCCCCCACTCGTACGTGGACACCAACGTCACCGGCACCCTGAACGTCCTGGAGGCCGTGCGCCACCAGGAGATCCCGCGCCTGGTGCACACCTCCACCAGCGAGACCTACGGCACCGCGCAGACCGTGCCGATCACCGAGGACCACCCGATCAACACCCAGTCCCCGTACGCCGCCTCCAAGGCCGGCGGGGACCGGCTGGCGGACAGCTACCACGCCAGCTTCGAGACCCCGGTCGTCACCCTGCGCCCGTTCAACACCTTCGGCCCGCGCCAGTCGATGCGCGCCGTCATCCCGACCGTGATCGCCCAGGTCGCGGCCGGCCAGACCGAGATCACCCTGGGCGACCTGCGCCCGACCCGCGACTTCACGTTCGTCAAGGACACCGCCAACGCCTTCCGCACGGTGGGCACCGCGGCCGCCGAGACCGTGGTCGGCCGGACCTTCAACGCCGGCACCGGCGGCGAGATCTCGGTCGGCGACCTGGTCACCCTGGTCGGCAAGCTGATGGGCGTGGACCTGGTGGTGAAGGAGGACGAGCAGCGCATCCGTCCGACCAACTCCGAGGTCATGCGCCTGGTCGCGGACGCCACCCGGCTGCGCACGGCCACCGGCTGGGCGCCGCGGTTCACGCTGGAGCAGGGCCTGGAGCAGACCATCGAGTTCTTCCGCGACCCGGCCAACCTGGCCCGCTACAAGACCGACATCTACAACGTCTGACCGCCGAAACGATCTTGCTCGTCCTGGTAACCGAGGTTCGTGTCCTACACACCTTTTCCGTGGGGGAAACACCATGCACGCAGTGATCCTGGCCGGCGGTAAGGGCGTTCGCCTCCGCCCGTACACCACCGCGCTTCCCAAGCCGCTCGTCCCGATCGGCGACCAGCACGCGATCCTGGAGATCGTGATGCGCCAGCTCGCCGCCGCGGGCTTCAAGACCGTCACCCTGGCCATCGGCCACCTCGGCCACATCATCCGCGCCTACGTCGGCAACGGCGCCCAGTGGGGCCTGCGGGTCGGCTACGCCGTCGAGGACAGCCCGCTCGGCACCATGGGCCCGCTGCTCACCATGCAGGACCGCCTGCCCGAGCACTTCCTGGTGATGAACGGCGACATCCTCACCGACCTGGACTTCGCCGGGGTGCTCAAGCACCACGAGACGTCCGGCGCCCCGCTGACCATCGCCACCTACGCCCGCCAGGTGAAGATCGACTTCGGTGTGCTGACCACCGACTCCGGCACCATCACCGGCTTCCAGGAGAAGCCCAGCATCGACTACCGGGTCTCGATGGGCGTGTACGGCGTCTCCCGCTCGGCGCTCGCCAAGTACACCCCAGGCCTGCCGCTGGGCTTCGACGAGCTGGTGCTCGACCTGCTGGCCGCCGACACCCCGCCGGCCGCGTACGACTTCGGCGGCTACTGGCTGGACATCGGCCGCCCGGACGACTACGACCGGGCGAACGCCGAGTTCTCCACGATCCGCCCGGTCCTGATGCCCTTCGAGTCGGACGGCACCGTGCCGGGCGTCGCGGAACTGCCGCTCCCGGCCGCCCGCACCGCCCCGGACGACACGGCCGAGCAGCCCGCCGCCGCGGGCGCCGAGAGCGACGGACGGGCCGCGTGAGAATCCTGCTGCTCGGCGGCGACGGCTTCCTGGGCCGTCACGCCACCGCCGTCCTGCGGTCACTGCCCGGGGCCACCGTGCTGACCGCGGGCCGGCGGCCCACCCACGACCTCCGGCTGGACCTCGGCACCGCCCAGGCCGGCCCGCTCGGCGAGGAACTGGCCGCGCTGGCCCCCGACGTGGTGGTCAACTTCGCCGGCGCGGTGGCCGGCAGCGCGGTCAAGCTCGCCGAGGTGAACGCCCGCGGACCGGCGGTGCTCTGCGAGGCGCTCGCCCTGGGCGCCCCGAAGGCCCGTCTGGTGCACGTCGGTTCGGCCGGCGAGTACGGCGTCTGCGCGGAGGGCGAGTCGCTCTCCGAGCAGGCCGACGCCCGTCCGGTCGGCGTGTACGGCGCGACCAAGCTGGCCGGCTCCCTCGCGGTGGCCGGCTCACCGCTGGACGCGGTGGTGCTGCGGGTGTTCAACCCGGTCGGCCCGGGCGCCCCGGCGGGCTCGCTGCCCGGCCGGCTGGCGGCCGAACTGCGCCGGGCGGCGCCCGAGGGCGCCGACGCCGTGGTCACGGTCGGGGACCTCTCCGCCTACCGGGACTTCGTGGACGCCCGGGACATCGCCCGGGCGGTCGGCCTGGCCGTCACCGCCGAGGGCCCGCTCCCCCGGGTGCTCAACCTCGCCTCCGGCCGGGCCCAGCGGGTCCGGGCGATCGCCGAGGGCCTGGTCGCGGCGTCCGGCTTCACCGGCCGGATCGACGAGAGCGGGGCGGGCTCCGAGCGCTCGGCCGCGGTCTCCTGGCAGCAGGCCGACGTCTCGGCCGCCGCCCGGGAGCTCGGCTGGCACCCGGAGACCGGGCTCGCCGACACCCTGCGCGACCTCTGGCTCAGCACCGCCGAGCCGACGCCGACCCCGGTGGTCGCATGACCGCCGGGACCACCCCCGACGGCCGCCTGCTGGTGCCGCTGTACGTCCACCCCGCGGTGGACCCGGCGGCCTGGCAGGCGGTCGCCGCCGCCGACCCCGCCCGGATCGCCGCCGTGGTGCTCAACCTCGCGGACGGTCCCGGCGAGGTTCCGGACCACGTCTTCGCCGATGCCGCCGAGGAACTCCGCGCCGCCGGACTGCCGTTGGTCGGCTACGCCGACACCGACTACGGCCGCCGGCCCCACGCCGCCGTGGTCGCCGACATCCTGACGTACCGTCAGCGCCACGGCATCACCGGCGTGTACCTCGACCAGGTCGCCACCCACCCGGGCGCGCTGGCGCACTACCGCCGCCTGGCCACGGCGGCCCGGGCGGCCGGCTGCGGCACCGTGGTGTTCGGCCACGGCGAGCACCCGGACCCGGCGTACGCCGAGGTCGGCCTGGCCGACCTGCTGGTCACCTTCGAGGGCAACTGGGACGCGTACCGCGCCATGACCCTGCCGCTGTGGACCGGCCGCCACGCGGCCTCCCGCTTCTGCCACCTGGTCTACGACGTCCCCGCCGAGTCCGCCCGCGACGCCTCCGCACTGATCGCCGCCCAGCGAGCCGGCGTCGGCTGCGCCGTACCGGGCGCCGGGGAGAACCCCTGGCGCACCCTGCCGCACGGCCTGACCGCCGCTGAACTGACCTGACCCGATCCGGAGTTCGACTACCGTGAACCGCCGTAACCGGCTGCTGCCCGCCGCCATAGCCTTCGCCACCGTCACCGCCCTGCTGGTCAGTTCGTGCAGCAGCTCGGGCTCGGAGGACGACAACGACTCGGCCGACGGCACCCAGAGCGCCTCGCCCACGGCCACCGCACCGAGCACCCCCGGCACCGCAGCGCCCAGCACCGCCGGCACGCCCAGCGCCCCCGGCACCACCTCGGCCCCGGGCACCCCCGGCGGCACCACCGCCCCGGGCACCACCCCGCCCGGCACCACCACCCCGCCGCCGGCCGGCGCCCGCTGGCAGCCCACCCCGGGCCTGACCTGGCAGTGGCAGCTCGGCGGCGGCCCCGTGGACCAGTCGGTGGACGTGCCGGTCTACGACATCGACGGCTTCGAGAACGACGCCTCGGTGGTCGCCGCGCTGCACGCCAAGGGCCGCAAGGTGATCTGCTACATCAACGCCGGCTCCTGGGAGGACTTCCGCCCCGACTCCGCCGCCTTCGCCAAGGCCCTGCAGGGCTCGGACACCGGCTGGAAGGGCGAGAAGTGGTTCGACATCCGCAAGCTCGACCAGCTGCGGCCGCTGATGGCGGCCCGCTTCGACATGTGCAGGAGCAAGGGCTTCGACGCCGTCGAGCCGGACACCATCGAGGCCTACAACCAGAACAGCGGCTTCCCGCTGACCCCGGACGACCAGATCAAGTACAACCGGATGCTGGCCCAGCTCGCCCACGAACGCGGTCTCGCCATCGGCCTCAAGAACGACCTGGACCAGATCCCCGCCCTGCTGCCGGACTTCGACTTCGCGGTCAACGAGGAGTGCTCGCAGTTCGACGAGTGCGACCGGGTCGCGCCCTTCGTGAAAGCGGGCAAGGCGGTCTTCCACGTCGAGTACAAGCTCGACACGGACCAGTTCTGCGCCAGGACCAAGGCCCTGGGATTCAGTTCGATGCAGAAGAAGCTCGACCTCAACGCCTGGCGCAAGCCCTGCTGAGGCCGGTGCTCCCCGCCGCGCGGGTGACCCTCACCGGGGTCACCCGCGCGAGGGTCACTTGACCGCCAGCCAGACGACGGCGCCCAGGACGACCAGGGCGACGACGGCGATCAGCGCGATCACGCCGGTGCGACTGCCGCCGGTCTTGCTGCTGCCGTAGGTGGAGACGGAGCCCGGTGCCTGACGCGCCGGGCTCTCGTCGACGAACGCCCGGAACATCTGGGTGCTACCGGCGGGGTCGTAGTCGTTGTCAGCCATGGCACGGACTCTAACGAATCCGCCCACCTCAGGCACACCCCGGACCCCTCCCCGGGCGGACCCGCCACCCGCGCGTGCGACGACGGTCCGACCGGATCGTGAAATCCGTGTGACGGACGGAACAACCCACCGCACGGGCCTGGTTGACTGCGGACATGACCGGAAACCAGAGCCGGGTCCGCCTCGGCACCTCCGACCTGTCCGTCCACCCGCTCTGCCTCGGCGGCAACGTCTTCGGCTGGACGGCCGACGAGCGGCAGTCCTTCGCCGTACTGGACGCCTACGCGGCCGCCGGTGGCAACTTCGTCGACACCGCCGACGTCTACTCCGCCTGGGCCCCCGGCAACGCCGGCGGCGAGTCCGAGACGGTGATCGGCGACTGGCTCCGCAGCCGGGGCAACCGCGACGACATCGTGATCGCCACCAAGGTCGGCAGCCACCCCAAGGCGACCGGCCTGGCCGCGGCCACCATCAAGTCCTCCGTCGAGGGCTCGCTGCGCCGCCTGGGCGTCGACCACATCGACCTCTACTACACCCACCGGGACGACGACACCCCGGTCGAGGAGTTCGTGACGGCACTGGACGAGCTGGTCCGCGCGGGCAAGGTCCGGGCGGTCGCCGCCTCCAACATCTCCGCCGAGCGGCTCGCCGAGGCGCTGTCCTTCGCCGAGCGCGAGGGCCTGGCCAAGTACGTCGCGGTCCAGCCCCAGTACAACCTGGTGTCCCGGGGCACCTTCGAGGGCCCGCTGGCCGAGGTGGTCGCCGAGCACGGCCTCGCCACCGTGCCCTACTACGCGCTCGCCTCCGGCTTCCTCACCGGCAAGTACCGCCCGGGCGGCCCGGGCGTCGACAGCGCCCGCGCCGAGGGCGCCGCCCGCTACCTCGCCGAGCCGCGCGGCCCCAAGGTCCTGGCGGCCCTCGACGCGGTCGCCGCCGAGCACGGCGTCGAGCCCGCCACCGTCGCCCTCGCCTGGCTCGCCGCCCGCCCCACCGTCGCCGCCCCCATCGCCAGCGCCCGCACCGTCGACCAGCTCCCCCCGCTCCTCGCCGCCGGCGCCCTCACCCTCACCCCCGCCCAGACCGCCCTCCTCACCACCGCCTCGGCCTGAGCACGCACCGGCCCCCGACAGCGGCGTGCTGTCGGGGGCCGGTGGGTTCCCTGGCTACGGCCGCCCGAAGTGGGTCGGGTAGTAGCCCGAGTCGAGCGTGGATATCCGGACGGTCCTGCCGGGCCGGGGGGCCTCGACGAACTTGCCGCCGCCCAGGTAGATCCCCACGTGGTGGATCCCCGAGGCCCGCCCACTGTCCGACCAGAACACCAGGTCACCGCGGCGCAGTTGGCCCGCGCTGATCGGCGTGGTCGCCGCGTACTGGTCGTCGGCCACCCGGGGAAGGCCTATCCCGCTGCGCCGGTAGGCCTGCTGGACCAGCCCGGAGCAGTCGTAGCCGGACGGGCCGTTGCCGCCCCAGACGTACGGCTTGCCCAGCTGGGCGAGCGCGTAGTCGACGGCCGCCTCGGTGTTCCCGGAGGTCGGGGTGGTGTCCGGGGACGGGAGGCTGCCCGACCCGCCGGAGCCCTGCTCCGAGCCGCCGCCGGACTGACCGGTGCGACTGACGTAGACGTCGTAGTGGCTGGTCCAACGCCACTCACCGCTGCCGTTCTTGAACCAGTACCTCGACCCGTCCCAGCCCTGACGCAGGCCCCAGGAGGAGGCCGAGCCGTTCGAGCCGGCCTTCGCACCGGAGGAACCGGAGGAGGCGGAGGAACCGGACGAGCCGGACTTGCCGGTGCGACTGGCGTAGACGTCGTAGTGGCTGGTCCAACGCCACTCACCGCTGCCGTTCTTGAACCAGTACTTCGACCCGTCCCAGCCCTGCTTGCCGGCCGCCGCGTGCGCGGAGCCCGCACCGGCGGTCAGGCCGACCACGCCGGCACCCGCCAGCACGGTGGTGGCCAGGCAGGTGCCTCGCACGGCCCGGTTTATTCGGCTGCCACCGCCGACCGCGGCGGCCCGGGCGGTGCGCGGCCGGGCGGCGCAGTTCGGGCAGCCGCAGCCCGTGATCGCGGGGATGCTGCCCAGGCGCTCCTCGAAGCCGATCAAACCGGTATCGGCGTCGGGGCCGATGCCGGTATCGGTGCCGGGGTCGGCGTACGCGCCGGTGGCTATCCTCATGCGGGTCGTCCTTCCTTCCGCCCGGCCCGGGCGGCCGGGGGCGGTACCGAGGCGGCCACTCCGGCCGGGGCGACGAAGGCGACCAGCAGCTGTTCCATCAGCGCGCTGCGGGCGGCCTCGTCCAGTTCGTGCGCGGTCGCGCGCTCCAGGCGCCGGACGGCCAGCGCCGCCGCCTCCACCGCGTCGTCGACCAGGACGGTCCGCAGGCCCGCGTCCAGGTCGGCCAGCCGCCGGCGGCGCATCGACTCGGCCACCTCGGGCGCGTAGTCCAGCGCCAGCGGCTGCACCGAGTAGACCTCCAGGCCCGCCGGAGCGGCCTCGGCGGCCAGCGCCCGGGTCATCTCGTCGGCGAACCACTGCCCGTCGCGCAGCGCCGGGCCGGGCGCCGCGTTGCTGTCGCACGGCAGGGTGGAGGCGGTGCGGGTGAGCACCGCCTGGACCTGCTCGCGCAGGTAGCTCTCGTGGTCCTCGATCGCCAGCAGCGCCCGCGCGGTGTCCTTGACCCGCCAGACGATCAGCAGCCGGACCACGATCGGGGTGCCGGTGCGGTCGACGGCCTTGACCGGCTCGCTGCGCCAGTGCCGCAGCCGCACGTCGACCCGGCGGCGGCGCAGCAGCGGGTTGACCCAGACCAGCCCGGTCCTGCGCACCGTGCCCCGGTAGCGGCCCCAGCGGCTCAGCACCCGGGTCTCGCCGCCCGCGTTGGCCAGCAGGCCGGCCAGCGCGAACACCACCAGCAGCCCGGCCGCGCTGACCGCGGCGATGGCCTGGGCGTCGATCTCGGCCCGGCCGCTCGCCCGCACGGCGGGGCTGCGCAGTTCGGGCAGCACGTCCCAGTGCGGGACGACGCCGGTGCGCAGCAGCGCGTAGCCCACCGCGGCCAGGCCGAGCAGCACCACCAGCAGGGCGACCCAGCCGGGCAGGACGGCGGCGGTGTACTCGCGCAGCGCCTGGTCCGCCCGTGGGGGGCGGCGCGAGGTGGCGGCGGGCGCACCGGCCGGCCCGGGCTCGGGGAGTTCGACGGTCTCCGGGGCGGCGGTCTCCAGCGGGTCCCGCTGGTCGGCGGGACCGGCCGGCGACGGGGCGGGGACGACGGCCATCGGGGCCGTGGCCGGACCGCCGTCGCCCGGGCCCACCGGGCCGATCGGGCCGACCGGCTTGGCGGCCTTGACGGTCGAAACCCTGGGCAGCGGGCTGGCGCCGGAGGCGGAACGTTCCGGCAGGGCCGGGGGGAACGACTTGGACAGGTGGTCGGGTCGCTGCGAAGAATCGCGGGTGACGTCCATGCACGGATCCTCTGGGTCTGGTGTGTCGCGCAACGGGCGGCCCGGATCTGACGGGCAGTGCCAGAGTCAGGCTAAGTTCATACGTCATCAAATGCGACATTTGAGCCGAGGTGTGTCGACATTTACTGACTAATCGTCCAAAGCTGACCTGACGCGCAGGCACATGGTCGGTTGATCGGGACGGTTCGGCGCAGGTCAGCGCCGTCGGGCACCGGATCCACGGGCGAACACCCGACGGGTGATCAGCCCGATTCCGGCGAGCACCAGCAGCACCCCGGCGAGCAGACCGTGCCAGCGGGCCCCCCGTGGCTGGGCAGCCGCCGCCTGGGCCGGGGGCGCCGGCAACGGCCGGGCAGCGGCCCCGCTCGCCCTGCTTCCTCCCTGGTCAGCGGTCGACAGCGGCTCGGCGGCGACCGGCTCGCCGCCGGGCGACGCGGCCGCCACCGCTCTCGTCGAGCCGACGCCCGGGGCCGGCGGAGCACTCCCGGTCGGCGGGGCGGGGACGGCGGAGACAGCGGAGGCGGCGGGAACGAACGGAACCGACGGACGGGCCGAGGCGCTGGAGCCGGCCGAGGCCGCCGCAGGAACCGCGGGAACGGACGTCGCCGACGGCACCACCGGTGGCACGACGATCGGCAGCAGCCCCACCGGAATCGGCCGGAGCGCCGGCACCCCGGTCGGACTCGGCGACCCGACGGCCGACGGCACCACCGCCGACGGCGACGGCGAAGCCGAAGCCGACGGGCTCGCACTCACGCTCGCACTGGCACTCGCACTCGCCCCCGACGGAGCCGCCACTGACGGACTGGCCGCCGAAGGACTCACCACCGTGGGACTGACCGCCGGAGAGCTGGCCGCCGAAGGACTCACCACCCCCGCAGCCGCCACCCGTACCCGCACCGGATCCGCCGAAGTCCCGTTCCCCGCCCGGTCGGTGACCGTGACGGTCAGCCACTGCTCCCCGTCCGCCAGGTCCCGGTTGGCGGTGCAGCTCCAGCTCCCGTCCAGCGCCGCCGTGGCCCCGCAGAGCACCGTACGGTCGCCGCCCGCCGTCGGGGCCGCCGCGACCTGCACGTTCGCCCCCGCCTCGGCCCGTCCGGCGAGCTTGGGCCGGCCGACCCGCAGGACCTCCCCGGGAGCGGGCGCGGTGAGCACCGGCTTGTCCGGCGGCACGGTGTCCACGACCAGCGCGACCGACTGTCCGGCCGTCCGGTTCCCGGCCGCGTCGACGGCGACGGGGGCGAGCTGGTGGCCGCCGTCGGCCAGGTTCTCGACCGGCAGGCAGGACCACCCGCCGTCCGCGCGGACCGCGCTGCTGCACAGTTCGGCGGAGGCTGAGGCGGAGGAGGGTGCGGAGGCGGCCCGGTCGGTGACCGAGACGGTGCTGCCGGCCTCGCCGGTGCCGGTGAGCTGCAGCCCCGGGTCGTTGGTGTAGGCGGGAAGGGTGAGCACCGGCGCGGTCGGCGGGGTGGTCTTCACGGTGACCTTGGCGGGCTCGCCGCGCAGCACCACGCCGCCGCTGGTGGTCTCCACCGGGGTCAGGGAGTGCGGCCCGGCCGCGAGCGCCTTGCCGGGGCGGCAGGACCAGTCGCCGTTGCGTTCGACCTTGGCCCGGCAGAGCACGGTGTCGCCGTCCCGGATCTCCATCGAGGCGCCGGCGACGGCGCCCTCCCCGCTGATCCTGGGGCGGGCGTCGGCCAGCACGGTGCCGTCGACCGGCTCGGCGACCTCGGGCCGGGCGGCGCCGACGGTCAGCTTGATCCGCTGGTCGGTGACCTGTCCGGAGTCGGCGAAGCCGCCGGAGGGCACGAGTTGGCTGGTGTCCCGGCCAATCCGCAGCCGGGCCCAGGTGTCGCCGGAGGCTGCGCCAGCCGGCACGGTCCACTCCAGCGTGGCGGTGTCGGCACCGGCCGGGATCTCGGTCTGCACCCGGTCGGCGGGGTCGAACCGGCCACTGTGGTCGAAGTCGATCCAGCCGGCCAGGGTGGCAGGCTGGTCGCCCACCGCGACCGGGACGGTGACCCGGTAGTACCGGCCGATGGCGGCCTGGTCGGGGAAGCCGAGCGAGGGGTCGGCGCCCTGGTACTCGCCGCGGCCGGGCTGGAGCTTGGGGGGCGGCGGGCTGCCGGAAGGGCCGGTGGGCAGGCTCGCGAAGGGGTTGCCGCGCCGGACCGCGTCGTGGTCGAGCTCGACCAGCGGCCGGTCGGCCGGGGCGATGGCGGGGCGGCTGCGGTCGCGGTGGCCGGGGGTGGTGGCGTCGGCGCCCAGGAAGAGGTCGGAGACCACGTGCGAGGCGTTGCCGTAGGCCTGCGGCGCGGTGCCGAACTCCTCGTCCACGGTGACGGTGTAGGCCTGCCGCAGGACGGGCGGCGCGGTGGTGCTGCCGGCCCGGGGGGTGGAGCGCTGCTCGATCCGGAAGACCGCGGTGCGGACCGTCCCGGTGAGTTCCAGGGTGCCCTCGGCGGCGGAGCCCGCGGCGGCGTCGGTGGAGCCGTCGGTGCCCGCGGGCGCCAGGGAGTTGCCGCCGACCGTCCAGCCGGGCCAGTCGGTGCGCCCGACCAGGCCGGGGGCGGCGGGGGATCCGCCGGTGAGGGTCAGCCGGGCCGCGGTGCTGGTGGTGCCGGAACTCCCGGTGGCGACGGCGGCGAGTCCGCTGAGGTGCAGCCTGGGATTGCGGACCGGCCGGGAGAAACCCAGCCGGAGGGTTCCGACGGTGCGCCAGGAACCGTCCGGCTGCGGACGGTCGGGGGTGAGGAGGAAGGTCTGGGCGGGGTCTCCGGCGTGCATTCCGTCCGCGTACCGGACGGGACTCCCCCCTCCGGGACGATCGGCCAATCGGCCCGCTTCGGCGGTGACCGCCGTTCCGGTCTCGGCCGTGAGGTCGAACTGAACGGAGAGCCCGGAGGGCAGCACCGCCCGGTGTTCGGCCGACCAGGAATCCGGGGTCTGTCGGGCCACCGAGAGCGGGGCGTTCCAACCGGTCAGCGCCCCGACCGTGAGAACGGCCAGGGCGGCAGCTGTGCGGGGAAACCGTCGGCTCATCCGGCTCTCCTTCACGGTCGGCTGCCGGGGCGGCGGGCAGTCTGGGCACAAGATCTGACAAACGGAACCACGATCCTGGGCCGGCCATACTCCGACACATGTGCTTCTGGCCGCATCCCACCCGATTGGCGGCCATTCGGGCGGCAGGACGGGATGTACCCGAAACGACCGCATGTGATCCATTAGGTGGGGCCAGGTGCCACCCGGACCGCCCTGGGGTGACCGGCGTCACGCACCGCCGGGAGCGGTGCCCGGAAAACGGAGAAGCCCCCGGCCGGTGGCCGGGGGCTTCTCGCTGGTGCGCTCAGCAGGATTCGAACCTGCAACCTCTTGATCCGTAGTCAAGTGCTCTATCCGTTGAGCTATGAGCGCAAGGAACGGGCGAACCCGATCTTGCGGAGTGTGGTGCGCTCAGCAGGATTCGAACCTGCAACCTCTTGATCCGTAGTCAAGTGCTCTATCCGTTGAGCTATGAGCGCCCGCCCTGGTGAACCATGCCCCCGGGGCGTTGCGTGGACAACATTACATGACCTGCGACGCAGGACGAAATCGATTGATCCGACCCGGGCCGGCCGCCCGCGGACCCCGTCCCAGCCGCCCGCGGACCCCGTCCCGGCCGGGCGGCCGACGGGCCCCGGACATGCGAAGAGCCCCGCCGACATGATCGTCGACGGGGCTCCCCGGCTGGCGGAGGCTGAGGGATTTGAACCCTCGATCAGGAATAACCCCGAAACCGCATTAGCAGTGCGGCGCCATAGACCGGACTAGGCGAAGCCTCCCCACATGGATCACACCCGCGCGAGCGGGCCCGTTCCGTGTGTCAGTGATGATGCCACAACCGTGGGGCTCGGCACCAACCACCGCCCACGTTACTAGGCGGGTCGCTCCCGCCGCAAAGAAGAATGAGATACTGCCGACTCCGGAGGAGCTGCCCTGAGCCGAGGAGACCTGTCGACGTGAGCAGCAGGCCGATCCGAGGCGCTGCTCGCCTCGACGCCATACTCGACGCCCTGCCCGAAGCGCTGTTGCTGGTGAACAGCAACGGCACCGTGGTGGACGCCAACAGCGCGGCGGTCCAGGCGCTACAGGCGCCCGGCACCTCGCTGGTCGGCATGGGCGTGCTCGGCCTGCTACCCGAGTTCGACCCCAGCCGGATCCCGGGCTCGATGCGCCCGGCCACCCGCGAGGCCGACGCCCTGGACCGTCCGGTCCGGATGACCGCCCACCGCACCGACGGGACGACCTTCCCGGTCGAGGTCTCCGGCAACGACTTCGCCGCCGACGGCGGCGACGGCTACGGGCGCTCCCCCTACGAGCCCTACCGCGAGGGCTCCCGCGCCTCCTCGTCCTCCGACCTGCTCCTGCTGCTGGTCCGGGACCTCTCCGGGCGGCTCGGCGTCGAGACCGAGCTGCGCCGCCAGCACAAGCAGACCGAGATGATCCTGCGGGCCGCCGCCGAGGGCGTGCTCGGCGTGGACCTCGAAGGCCGCTGCGTCCTGGTCAACCCGGCCGCCGCGCACATCCTGGAGTACCGGGCGAGCGAGCTGGGCGGGCGCGAGCTGCACCCGCTGATCCAGCACTCCCGGGCCGACGGCACCCCGCTGGCGCTGGAGGAGTCCGCGCTGCTGGACACCCTGACCTCCGGGCGCAAGCACCGGGTGCGCGGCACCGTGCTGTGGCGCAAGGACGGCCGCCCCGTCACCGTCGACCTCACCACCGCCCCGGTCCGGGACGGCGACGAGCTGGTCGGCGCGGTGATGACCTTCACCGACCGCAGCCGCGAACTCGCCCTGGTCGCCCGCAACGAGCACCTCACCGCCGTCCTGGAGAGCGAGCTCGGCGGCGCGCTGAGCGCGCTGAACCAGCGACTGGACCGCCTCGCCGCCGACCCGGCCGGGCAGCTCTGGCCCGAGGCCAACTGGACCCTGCGACGGCTCGCCGACGAGTGCCGCCGGTTCGGCAGGCTGATCGACGGCGTGCTGGAGCACCAGCGCTCCGAGGCCGGCGAGGGCGCACCGCCCGAGGGCCGGGACGGCAAGGGCGGGCGCGGGGCCGCGAAGCGGGTCCCGGTCGGCCTGGACCAGGTGGTCCGCCGGGCCGTCGAGGAGGCCGGCGAGCTGGTCGGCCCCGGCCGGGTGCGCTTCTCGGTGCACGCCGCCGCGGTCGAGGTGATCGCCGACGAGCGGCGACTCGCCCAGGCGCTGGCCCACCTGGTCGCCGACGTCAGCGGCACCGGCCTCTCGCTGGACCCGCCCACCGCCCCCTCCCCCGGTCTGGCCGTCCCCGGACTGACCGCGCCCGGGCTGGGCGGCCCGCCCACCCCGCCGGCGCCCGCCGAACCGCCGACCGTCGTCCTCGCCGCCGCCCAGCGCGGCGAGGTCGCCCGGGTCGAGATCCGCGGCCCCGGTGTCGGCGGCAGCCCCGTCCACCTGCCGATAGCCCGCGCGGTGGTCGAGCGCCACGGTGGCGTGCTCCAGCCGCACGAGCTGCCCGGCAAGGCCGGGACCACCTACGTGGTCGAGCTGCCGCTGGACCCGGCCGCCGCGAAGGCCGCCGCCGAACGCGCCTCCGCCGAGGGCCGCTCGGACCGGCCCAAGGAGGGCGACAGCGCCGTCCTGCCCGAGCTGCCGGGCATTCCGCAACTGCCCACCAGCGGCGTCGACGCCGCCGAGTCCACCGGGCCCACCCCGGCCGCCGGCACCCCGACCGGCTCCGGCCGCCCCGGCGACGCGCCGGGCACCCACGAGGCCGCCGAACCGGAGCAGGCACCCGCCGAGGAGGCCCCGGCCGAGCGCCGCGGCCGCCGCGGCCGGCCCGCCGCCGAAGCCGGGGCCCCCGAGGGCTCCGCCCCGGCCGCTCCCGCCGACCAGTGGCCGAACGCCCCCGCCCGGGTCGAGCGGGCCGTCCCCGAGCAGTGGAACGGCACCGGCAACGACCCCGCCTACGGCCGCCCCGGCCCGGCCGCCCCGGAGGCGGCGCAGAGCGACCCCTGGGGCAAGGACGACGGCCGCTCCGGCCCCGCCTACGCCGTACCCGTGGAGGGCGCGCGCCCCGCCCAGGGCCGGCCCGCCGGCCGTGGGCCGCTGGCGCTCGGCCCGGCGCCCGCCGACGCCGCCGCCGCTCCCACCTCCGCCGCCGCCTCCGTCGAACCGCAGCCGAACGGCGCCACAGCCGAGGACGGCGGCGAGGCCAAGCCGCGCAGACGCCGCGCCCTGCCCTCCCCGGAGGACTCCTCGGGCGGCTTCGCGCTCCCCGGCGTGGGCGACACCCCGGTCTACCCCGGCCTGGAACACGCCCTGCCCACCGGCCCGGCACCCGCCCCGGCCGAGCCCGCCGTCGCACCGACCGGCCGCCGCCGCCGGCTCTCCGTACCGCCCGGGCCCGGAGCGGACGCCCCGGCCGGAGCACCCGCCCCGCAGACCGGCGGCGCACTGGAGCCGGCCCGGCCCGCGCTGTCCGCCGCCGAGGAGCCGGACGGGCCGCGCCCGGTCGGCAGCGGACTGGCCGAACTGGCGCCGCCGCGACCGGCCGCCGCCCCGGTGCCCGCCGCCCCGCAACCGCCCGGGCCGGCCGCGCCGCGCGCGCTGGCCGAACTGCCCGCCGCCCGGAGCGACCGCCCGGACGCCGAGCAGCCGCAGGCCGCCTCCGGTGAACTGGCCAACACCCGTCGGCTGCTGGTCTGGCCCGAGCCCGACCCGGCCACCGGCCAGGCGCTCCAGGCCCGCGGCTACCTGCCGGTGATCGTCCGCTCCCGCGAGGAGGTGGACGCCCAGGCGAACGCCTTCCCGGCGGCGCTCTTCGTCGACCCGCTGACCGGCCCGATCACCCGCACCGCGCTGCAGTCGCTGCGCACCGCGGCGCTCAACAGCCGGGTCCCGGTGCTGGTGACCGCTGGCCTCGGCCAGGCCACCCGGGACGCCGCCTACGGCGCCGACCCGGCCGTGCTGCTGCGCGCCCTGGCCCCGCGCGACGGCGAGCACCACGCCCCGCGGGTGCTGCTGGTCGAGGGCGATCCGGACATCGCCGCCGCCATGATCAGCAGCCTGGAGCGGCGCGGCATGCACGTCGAGCACGCGGTGGACGAGAACGACGCCGTCGCCCGGGCCAGCAGCGTGCAGCCCAACCTGGTGGTGATGGACCTGTTCCAGATCCGCCGCCGCCGGATCGGACTGCTGGACTGGCTGCGCGCCAACGACCGGCTGCACCGCACCCCGCTCGTGGTCTACACCTCGGTGGACCTCGACCCACGCGAGCTGCCCCGGCTGCGCACCGGCGAGACGGTGCTCTTCCTCGCCGAGCGCTCCACCAGCGAGGACGTCCAGTCCCGGATCGTCGACCTGCTCGGGCGGATCGGCGCGATGGGCGAGGCGGGCGTCGCCGCCGCGGGCTGAGCCCGGACGCGCCGGAGGGCCGACCCCGTGCGGGGCCGGCCCTCCGGTGTACGTCCGCTACTCCTTGCCGAGCGTGGTGACGTCCAGTTCGTCGGCCGCGTAGCTGGCCCGGATCACCTTCTTGTCGAACTTGCCGACCGAGGTCTTCGGGACGGACTCGACGATCGCCCAGCGCTCCGGCAGCTGCCAGGAGGCGATCCGCTCGGCCAGGAAGGCCCGCAGCTCCTTGAGCCCGACGGCTGCGCCCGGGCGCAGCACCACGGTGGCCAGCGGGCGCTCGCCCCACTTCTCGTCCGGCACCGCGACCACGGCGGCCTCGGCCACCTCGGGGTGACCCATCAGGGCGTTCTCCAGCTCGACGGAGGAGATCCACTCGCCGCCCGACTTGATGACGTCCTTGGCCCGGTCGGTAAGGGTCAGGTAGCCGTCGGCGGTGATGGTGCCCACGTCGCCGGTGCGCAGCCAGCCGTCCTCGGAGAACTTGTCCTCCGGGCGGACCGGGTCCTGCCCGGCGCCGCCGTAGTACGCGCCGGCGATCCACGGGCCGCGGACCTCCAGCTCGCCGGCCGAGACGCCGTCGTGCGGCATCCGCTCGCCGCCCGGGCCGATCAGCCGGGCCTCGACCGAGGCCGGGAAGAGGCCCTGGGTGATCCGGTACGGCCACTCCTCCTCGGGGGTGAGGCCGCCCGGCGGCTGGGCGAAGCAGCCGAGCGGGGAGGTCTCGGTCATGCCCCAGGCGTGCAGCACCCGGATGCCGTGGCGCTCGTCGTAGGCCTTCATCAGCGAGGGCGGGCAGGCGCTGCCGCCGATGACGACCATGCGCAGGCTGGAGGTGTCGTAGTCGCCCGCGTCCAGCTCGTCCAGCAGGCCGCTCCAGATGGTCGGGACGGCGGCGCTGACGGTGGGGCGGACGGCGGCGATCATCTCGGCCATCGGCTTGGGCTGGAGGAAGCGGTCCGGCATCAGCAGGTTGGCGCCGGACATGAAGGCGGCGTGCGGGATGCCCCAGGCGTTCACGTGGAACATCGGGACCACCGGCAGGGCGGTGTCGCGCGGGGTGAAGGCGAAGTTGTCGCCGGTGTTGACCTGCATGCAGTGCAGGTAGATCGACCGGTGGCTGTAGAGCACGCCCTTCGGGTCCCCGGTGGTGCCGGAGGTGTAGCAGAGCACGGCGGCCTGGCGCTCGTCGATGTCCCGCTGCCACGGGTAGTCGGTGGGCCGGTCGGCGATCAGCTCCTCGTAGTCGTGCACGCCGCCGGCGAAGCCGGCCAGCACCGAGCGGTCGCCGGGGCCGGCCACCACGATGTGCTTGAGCGTGGGCGCGAGCTGCGGCAGCACGGCGGCGAGCAGCGGCAGGACGCTGCCGTTGACGATGATCACGCGGTCGGCGGCGTGGTCGACGATGAAGGACAGCTGCTGGGCGGGCAGCCGCAGGTTCAGGGTGTGCAGCACGGCGCCCATCGACGGGACGGCGAGGTACGCCTCCAGGTGGACGTCGTTGTTCCACATCAGCGTCGCGACCCGGTCGTCGCCCGTCACCCCGAGCTCGTCGCGCAGCGCGTGTGCCAGCTGCGCGGCGCGCGCGCCCACCTCGGCGTAGGTCCGGACGACCGGACCGGTCGCGTCCCAGGTGGTGACGGTGGAACGGGCGTGGACCGTGGACCCGTGCTCCAGGATCCTGGCGACGGTGAGCGGTACGTCCTGCATCGTGCTGAACACGGGTCCTCCTCGACCTGGCGGCACTGGCGGTTCCACGGCACTTCCTACCGGGTGGTAATGCGCGTGGACGTGCCCGATTGTGCCGTTCCGTCCGGCCGCTGTCAGCATCCTGAACCCGTTGCACGGATCACTGAGGCGCCGCCTCGCCTCGCCGCCTCGCCGCCGTTGACCGCGGTGGGGTGGCGCGGTCAGCCGGCGGTCGGGCCGTCGACCTGGTCGCGGTCGACGGTGAGGGTCTCGCCGGCGTAGGTCTCCTGGACGTTGCCGTGGTACTGGTGGACGCGCTGGTGGAAGGCCCAGAGCTGCGGGTCGAGCGGGCCGGAGCCGGCGGTGTCGGCGTGGTCGTCCCAGCGGGCGTACCAGACGGCGTCGGGGAGCGGGGCGCTGCCGGCCCGGGCGGCGGCGGCCAGGTCGGCGACGCCGGAGTCGAGGCTGGAGTAGAAGCCGGAGCGGTAGCCCGCCGCGTGCAGGGCCCTGGTCCAGCCGAGGGCGAAGTCGACCACGGCCTGGCCGCAGCCGGCGTCGTGCATCGGGTAGGCCTCGATGTCCAGGTAGACCGGGGCGCCCTTGCCGAAGCCGAGCGAGCGCATCGCGCGCACGGCCTCGCCGGCCTCGTCCCCGCCCTGCTCGGCGGCCTTGGCCGGGTCGATCCGCCTGGGCTTGCGGCTGGGGTCGGCGCACGGCGCCTGGAGGCCGACGTGCACCGGCAGGAACCGCCAGCCGATCGCCCGCGCCTGGTGGATCCAGTCCGCGGTGAGCCGGGGCTGGGTGCAGCCGCGCTGGGAGCCGCTGACGTAGATGCCGACCGCCCCGTACGGGGAGGCGGCGCGCCAGGCCCGCAGTGCGTCGGTCGAGGGGGCGGTGCAGGCGTCGAAGGCGGTGCCGCTCCAGTGGTCGCGGAACCGGGGCGGCCCGATCCGGTCGGGGAGCCGGACGGCCCGGATGCGCGGGGCGGCGGCCGGGACGGAGGCCTCGGCGCTCACACCCGTCCCGTCGGTGGCCAGCAGGAGCACGAGGGAGGCGGCGAGGAGGGCCGCTGGACGGAGATAGCGCACCCGGCCTTGATACTGACGGACCATCGGATGAACGCGCCAACCACGCCGCATGGCCCGTTCGAGCCCACCCTTTCGGGCGCACCCGTCCGCATCCGTCCCGGTTTCCGTGAACGGGTTGTAACGAGCTTGCTGGTTGGTCACTCCTTACGGCAAACTCGTCAGCATGCCCACCTCCCACACCGGCGAAACCGTCGCCCCCGCCTCGGCCGCTGCCGTCGCCGAGGCCCTTGCCATGCCGCCCGCCCCCAAGGGCGAGCCCGCCGGCGAGCGGGGCAGCTGGCGACGAGGTGGGGAGCCCGGCTCCACGGCGCCCCCGGGGCTCCGACCCGGCCGGTCCACCGGCCGGATCGGCAAGGCCCTGCGGCGCCCGGACAGGATCCCGGCGCCGCTTCTGTGTCTGGTCGCGATGTTCCTGGTGCAGACCGGCATCGCCCTGTCCAAGCCGCTGTTCGGCCCGCTCGGGGTCAGCGGCACCACCTTCCTGCGGCTGGGCTTCGCCGCGGTGATCCTGCTCGCCGTCACCCGGCCCCGGCTGCGCGACAAGCGCCCGCGCGACCTCGCCGCGGCCGCGCTGCTCGGCATGGCCTCCGCCGGGATGACCCTCCTGTTCGCCGGGGCGATCGACCGGCTGCCGATGGGCACCGCCGCGACCATCGAGTTCCTCGGCCCGCTCGCGGTCGCCCTGGTCTTCGCCCGGCGGGCCAGCCACCTGCTCTGGGCGCTGCTCGCGGCCGCCGGGGTCGTCCTGCTGACCCTGCTCGGAGAGGGGGACGGCGGCGGCTCGCTCGACCCGGTCGGCCTGCTCTACGCCTTCGGCGCGGCCGGCTGCTACGCGCTGTACATCCTGTTCACCGACAAGGTCGGCGCCACCTTCAAGGGCTTCCAGGGGCTGGCGGTGTCGATGACGGTCGGCGCGCTGTTCCTCGCGCCGTTCGGACTCGGCGAGGCCTGGGACGGGCTGACCGCCCCCGGCGCCTCGCCGCTGGTGCTGCTCGCCTCGGCGGCCGGGGTGGCGCTGCTGCTGCCGGTGCTCCCGTACGCGCTGGAGATGACGGCGCTGCGGCGGATGCCGCAGCGGGTGTTCAGCGTGCTGGTCAGCCTGGAGCCGGCGGTCAGCGCGCTGGTCGGGCTGGTGGTGCTCGGCCAGCTGCTGGGCGCGGCACAGCTGGCCGGGATCGGCTGCGTGGTCGCGGCCAGCGTGGGGGCCACGCTGACCGGACGGCGCTGACCGGGCGGGGCCGGCCGGACCGGCCGGACGGGGCCGACCCTTGCGGCGCCGGCCCCGTGACACCGGCCCCGTGACGCCGGCCTACGGCCAGAGCAGGGTGCGGGACCACTCCGGGGTGCGGACCGGACCGGTGCGGGTGTAGCGCAGCCGGACGTGCCGGCGCTGGGCGTCGCCCTGCCAGAACTCCACCTCGTGCGCCCACAGGGTGTAGACCGCGTGGCCGGGCGCGACGGCGTCCGGGGTGGCCTCCAGCCGGCGCCGGGCGACCGCCACCGCCTCGTCGTACTCGGCCAGCTCGCCCAGCGGCTCGCTCTGCCGGCCGACCAGCGCACCGACCCGGGCGGCGGGCGAGCGGGTGGCGAACTCCGCGGCGGCGACCAGGTCGGCGGCCCGCTCGACGCTGCCGCGCACCCGGACCTGGCGGCCCAGCTGCGGCCAGTAGACGCTCAGCGCGGCGGCCGGGTGGTGGGCGAGCTGGCGGCCCTTGGGGCTGTCGGCGGCCGCGGAGAAGTTCCAGCCGGTGCCGGCCGCGTCCACGTCGCGCAGCACCAGCACCCGGGCGTCCGGCATGCCGTCGGCGTCGACCGTGGAGAGGGTGAAGGCCTGCGGGTCCAGCACCCCGGCGTCCAGGGCGGTGACGAGCCAGTCCACGAACAGCGGGCCGGGCTCGGCGGGGGCGGTCGCGGGGTCGAAGGAGGGCAGCGGGCGGGCCATCGGCGGGCGGCCGAGCAGCAGTTCGGGGACGGACCGCGGCCCGGGCCGGCGCTCGTCCAGTGGTGCCGGGCACGGCTCCGGCTGCGGCTCCGGTACGGGCTTGGCCCCGTCCGGGCCGGTCAGGCCCTCGTCCTCCGCCGCCATCGCGCGCCTTCCTTCCGATTGCCGCGGTCGCCGCCCCGACCGGGCCGTCCGTTCCGGGCCCGGGCACGTGGAGCGCTGTCGGAGCGCAACCGTACCGCCGTGGACCGACGCCTCCGGGCGCGGGCCCTCGCTGGCGGGATCCGGGCGGCTCGCGGGAGACGGGGCGCGCGCGGGGCGCGCACGGGTGGGGCGCGCGGGCGGGGCTGGTGGCAACCCCGGGCCCGGACGCACTCGTGGGCGGTGCCGATGGCGGCACCGCCCACGAGGCCGGTTTCGCGGCGACCCTTTCCGCTGGCCGGTCCATGCGTTCGTCCGGTCTCCCCGGTCCACCCGGGGCGGGAAGCCCGCCCGGTGACCGTTCCGAACCCCGCCGCGGATGTTCAGCTCACCCGCGGCCGTCCACCTCCGGCGCCCCCGCCGGCAGTGGCACCCGGGGCCGTCAGGGGAAGATCGGGGCGAAGATGACGTTGACGTTCTTGTTGCCCTGACCGGCCAGGACGTTGCCCGTGTTGTCCTTCACCGCGACGGTGTTGTTCTGGTTCGAGGCGCCGGCACCGGTGGCCGTCTGCTGGGTGGAGACGTAGTTGCCGTCGACGCCGCCGAAGACGTTGCCGGTACCCGTGTTGGACACCACGCCGGCGTTGGAACCGGCCGCGGCGCCCGCGCCGTTGTCGGCGGCGGCGACCCCGGCACCGGCCAGCAGCAGACCCGCCGCCAGCGGGGCGGCGAGCAGGATCCCGGACACCCGGCGGGTGTTGAAGCGAGCCATATATGCCTCCAAAAAGCTGTTAATCATGCATTGGTCGAGCAAGGTTGCGGGGGTTCGCCGGCCAGACGAACACCTGCGGGCTGCGACGCCGGGAGACAGACTTCCGCAACAAATCGACAAAGCACTAGCCGACGGATCAGTTTTCGCCCGTAAGCGTGATATCCACCGAGGCCGCGCATAACGGGCACCGAACCGGACAGTGCGCCGACACACCGCCACTGAGCTGGCACTTCGCCCGATCGGCGGCCTTTCGGCGGGCGCCGGACGGCGGCGCATCAGTGCCGCACGAACCTCCGGGCGCACCACCCCGGCGCAAGGCGCATCGAAACACGCCCCCACTACGTTCGATCACCCTTCCAAGTCGACTTTTCGGCCATTCATAGACCATCGGAAAGTCGTACTGAAAATGCGGGCCGACCAAGGGCGCGAAATGCGGAAAAGACATCCGTCCTGAAAATCAGACCATCTTGCCCGGTCAGACCATCTTGCCCGGATTGAGGATGCCCAGCGGGTCGAAGACCGCCTTCACCTGCCGCTGCAGCTCCAGCCCGACCGGCCCCAGCTCACGCGCCAGCCAGTCCCGCTTGAGCAGCCCCACCCCGTGCTCCCCGGTGATCGTGCCGCCCAGCTCCAGCCCGAGCGCCATGATCTCGTCGAAGGAGCGCTGGGCGCGCGCCCTCTGCTCCGGGTCCGCGGCATCGAAGATCACGATCGGGTGGGTGTTGCCGTCCCCGGCGTGGCTGACCACCCCGATCGTCAGCGCGTGCCGCTCGGCGATCGCCGCGACTCCGTTGAGCATCTCGGCCAGCCGGGAGCGCGGCACCGCGACGTCGTCGATCATCGTGGTGCCCAGCCGGTCCAGCGCGGGCAGCGCCAGCCGCCGGGCCGCCAGCAGCAGGTCCGACTCGGCCTGGTCCTCGGCCGGGACCACCTCCGTCGCCCCGGCCTCCCGGCACAGCTCCGCGACCCGGGCCAGTCCGGCCTCCCGCTCCGGCCCGTCGAAGGCCACCAGCAGCAGCGCCCGGGTCGACTCCGGCAGCCCCATCTGCCCCAGCTCGTTGACGGCCCGGACGGAGACCGCGTCCATCAGCTCCATCAGCGACGGGGTCAACCCACGCTCCATCACCGCGCAGACCGCCGCCCCCGCGGTGTCCGCGCTGGGGAACTCCGCCGCCAGCGCCAGCTGCGGCTCCGGCGCGGGCCGCAGCGCCAGCACCGCCCGGACCACCACTCCGAGGGTGCCCTCCGAGCCGACGAACAACCGGGTCAGGTCGTACCCGGCCACCCCCTTGGCCGTGCGGCGCCCGGTGGACAGCAGCCGGCCGTCCGCCAGCACCACGTCCAGCCCGAGCACGTACTCGCTGGTGACGCCGTACTTCACGCAGCAGAGCCCGCCCGCGCCGGTGCCGATGTTGCCGCCGATCGTGCAGGACTCCCAGCTGGACGGGTCCGGCGGGTAACAGAGCCCCAACTCCTCGACCGCGCGCGACAGTTCCGCGTTCACCACGCCCGGCTCGACGACCGCCACCCGGTTCACCGGGTCGATCTCCAGGATCCGGTTCAGCTTCACCAGCGACAGCACGACGCAGCCGTCGACGGCGTTCGCCGCCCCCGACAGCCCGGTCCGGGCCCCCTGCGGCACCACCGGCACCCGCAGCTCGGTCGCGGTGCGCAGCACGTGCTGCACCTGCTCGACCGTCTCCGGGAAGACCACCACCGCGGGAGTGCCGGCGGCGCAGAAGCCCGCCATGTCGTGGCTGTAGGCGGCGGTCACGTCCGGATCCACCACCACCGCCTCCGCCGGGAGGCCCAGTGCCAGTCGGTCCGTCAGATCACTCATCGCCGCCTCCAGTCACCGCGCACCGCCGCCACCTCCGCACTCTGCCCCGAGGCCCGGGGCCGGGCAAGTGGGCCTCGGAGCCGGTCGCACGCCGCGGCCGCCCCACCGGCGGGCGGTGCCGGTCGGTCAGGCCCGGCGCAGCGCCGGGGCGGCGAGGGCCGCCAGCCCGGCCGCCCCGGTGGCGAGGGCGCAGCACAGGGCGGGCGGGACGGCCCCCGTCGCGTCCGCCGCCGTCCCGAGCAGCCCGGTGGACAGCACCAGGGCGAGGCTCTGCACCAGCGTCAACAGCGCCTGAACCCGGGAGAGATGGGAGGCCGGAGCGCCACCGAGCACCAGCGGTCCGAGGTGGCAGGCGAACAGCCCGGAGCCGAGGCCCAGCACCGTGCTGCCGGTCACCGCCGCCGCCGGACCGCCGGACAGCGCCAGCAGCAGGGTGCCCGCCGAGGCCGTGCAGAGCCCGGCGGCCGCCCCGACCCCCGGCCGGGGCAGCCCTCCGCGCCAGGCGACCGACGCCGCCACCACGAGCACCCCCGCCGCCTGACCAGCGGTCACCAGTCCGGCGGTGCCCGCCGCCCAGCCGTGTGCCCGGGCGAGCAGCGGGCCGAGCAGCGAGACCACGGGCAGCAGCGCCCCCGCGGCGGCCCCGGTCAGCAGCAGCGCGGCCCGCAGCAGCGGATCCCCCAGGGCCAGCCGGACGCCCGCCCCCGCCTCCCGCAGCAGGCCCACCGGGGCGGCGGCGGGAGCCGGACCGGGCCCGTCCCGGTCCGGCCGGACCCGCAGCAGCACCAGCAGGACGACCGCGAAGCTCACCGCGTCCGCCGCCGCCGCGCCCGCGAGCCCGCCCCCGGCGACCAGCAGGCCGCCCAGCGGCGCCCCGAGCAGCACCGCGCACTGCCCGCCGGCCTGCCGCAGCGCGAGCGCCCGGGGCAGCCGGTCCGCGGGCACCAGCCGGCGCGGCATCGAGCCGCTCGCCGGGAGGTAGAACGCGTCGACCGCGCCGGTCACCCCGGCCGCCCCGACCAGCAGCCACAGCGGCGCGGCCCGGTCGCCGGCCACCGCGAGCGCCAGTCCGGCGGTCACCACCAGCATCACCGCGTCCCCGGCGAGCATCACCCGGCGGGCGCCGAACCGGTCCGCCACCGCCCCGCCCAGCAGGACCAGCACCGTACGGGGCACGGTGACCGCCGTCAGCACCAGCCCGGCCGCCCCGCCGCCGTACCCGGAGGCGGCCCAGCCGAGGGCGAAGGACAACGCGGCGTCACCCAGCAGCCCGGCCTGGGCCCCGGCCAGCCAGAGCAGGTACGGCCAGAGCAGGTACGGCCGGGGCAGGTACGGCCGGGGCAGGGCGGTGCGCCGGGCCGCCCCGGCGGAGGTCGCGGTGGTCATGCCGGGTGACGCTAGGACCCTCGACCTGGTCGAGGGCAAACCGCGAACCGCGGCCGCTACCTGCGGACCACCGGTTCCTGGAACTCGACGACCCAGCCGGACCGGTCCTCCGGGGTCTCCAGGTAGCGCTCCCGGGCGTAGCCGGTCGAGCGGTAGCCGTTCTCGTCGATGTAGCGGGCCAGCGCCTGGAAGCTGCCCATCGCGTCGTCCATCGAGCCGCGGTGGACGATGGTCACCGCCTCCTCGATCGGCGCCAGGTCGACCACCTCGAAGTCCGCCCGGTCGTTCCGCACGGACGGCGCGACCTGGAGGGCGACCCGGATGACCACCGAGCCGTCGCCCTCCGGCCCGTCCTCGTACCGGGCGACGGACGGGCCGACCACCTCGATCCCGGACTCCTCCACCCGCCGGCACAGCTCGTCGAAGAGCGGGCCGATCACCGGGGTGATGTCCTCCGGCGCGTAACTCGCCGCCACACCGCTCAGTTGGGCCACCCGCACGGACGGAACGGGCTTCACCACGACGTCGTGCTCGAACATGTTCCCCTCGCTCTCGATCGTCCGGAGCCTCGCCTCCACCCGGGCCAGCCGCCGCTCGTCCGCCGCGATCGCCTCGGCGAGCTGGGCCCGCCGCAACCGCAGCATCCCGCGCAGCTCGGCCGCGTCCAGGTGCTCGTCCAGCACGGCCCGTACCTGCTGCAGCGTGAAGCCGAGCTCCTTGAGCGCGATCACCCGGTTCAGCCGGGCGAGTTGGCCCGCCTCGTAGGAGCGGTACCCGGTGACCGGGTCGACCCTGGCGGGCGTGAGCAGGCCGATCGCGTCGTAGTGGCGCAGCATTCGCACCGACACCCGGCCGTGGACGGCGAAGTCTCCGATGTTCAACATGGTGCTCCCACTCCACCGTCTCCCCCCGTGTCAGGGTCAACCCCCGGCCGCCGGGCCGTCCGCGGCCCACCACCGGCCCTCCGCCGTCACGCCCCGGAAAACACCGAGGGCGGGTGCCGAACGATCTCGGCACCCGCCCTGAGCAGGTGGTTCTCCTACCGGCGGAGAGCGTGGGATTCGAACCCACGGTGACGGGTCACGCCACGACAGTTTTCAAGACTGTTCCCTTAGGCCGCTCGGGCAGCTCTCCAGGCGGAGGTCAGCCTAACGGTTCCGGCGGCGTTCGGTGCACACGATTCCGCGTGCCCCGGGGTCACTGATCGCCGTCCCGCTGGCCGAGCGTGACCTTGGTGGTCATGGTCTGGCCGTTGCGGGTGTACTCGACGTCGACGGTCTCGCCCGGCTTGTGCGTCCAGATCCGGCTGACCAGGGCGGGGCCGTTCTCGATCGGCACGCCGCCGAGCTTGGTGATCACGTCGCCCGGCTTGAGGCCGGCCTTGTCGGCCGCGCCGCCGGGGGTGACGGCGGGCTGGCCCTGGATGTCCTTGGTCTGGATCTGCGCGCCGTCGCCCTTGTAGTCGTCGTTGCGCAGCACGTCGAGCTTGGCGTAGACCGGCTTGCCGGTCTTGATCAGGGTGTCCGCGACCCACTTGGCCTGGTTGATCGGGATGGCGAAGCCCAGGCCGATGCTGCCGGCCCGGCCGTTGGCGGAGGCGTTGGACTGGATCGCCGAGTTGATGCCGATCACCGCGCCGCTGGAGTCCAGCAGCGGGCCGCCGGAGTTGCCGGGGTTGATCGAGGCGTCGGTCTGCAGCGCGTTCATGTACGAGGCCTGCGAGCCGGTCTCGTCGCCGGAGGCGACCGGGCGGTCCTTGGCGCTGACGATGCCGCTGGTGACGGTGGACTCCAGGCCGTACGGCGCACCGATCGCGACGGTGGCGTCACCGACGTTGACCTTGTCGGAGTCGGCCAGCGGCAGCGGCGACAGCCTGCTCTTCGGCGGGTTGTCGATCTTGACCACGGCGACGTCGTAACCCTCGGCGTGACCCAGCACCGAGGCGCTGTAGGAGGTGCCGTCGGCGAACTTGACGGTCAGTTTGCCGCCGTTGAGGGTCGGCGCGACCACGTGGTTGTTGGTGAGGATGTGGCCCTCGGTGTCGAAGACGAAGCCGGTGCCGGTGCCCGACTCGGTGCTGTTCTGCGCCTTGATGGTGACGACGCTGGGCAGCGCCTTCTGGGCGATGGCGGCGATCGACCCGGGGGCCGGCTCGTTCTTCTGGGTGTTGCTGGCCTGGACGGTGGTGCTGCGGTGGTCGTCCGCCGAGCTGCTGCCGCTGTTGTGGTCGCTGGCGACCACACCGACCGCGCCGCCCGCGATGCCAGCGACCAGCGCGACGGCCGCGAGCAGGGCCACCAGGCCGCCGCGCTTCTTGCGCGGGCCGTGGCCGCCCGGGCCGCCGGGGTACTCGGCGGGGTAGCCGAGCGGACCGCCGGGGCCGCCGGGGTGGCCGGCACCGGCGTCGTGGCCGGCGCCCCAGCCGCCGAGCGGCTGGCCGGCACCGAAGGGGTGGTGACCGGGCGCACCGGGCGCGACGGGCACACCGGCGGCCGGAGCACCGTACGGCTCCTGGGCGTTGGCGGCCGGAACGCCGTACGGGTCCTGGGCGCCGGCGGCCGGAACGCCGTGGGTCGGGGTCGCGTACGGGTTGGTGCCCGGGGTGCCCGGCGGCAGGGCGGGCGCGGCCGGGGCGGCGGCGACCGGGGCCGCGGCGGGTGCGGGTGCGGCGGGCGGCGCGGGCGGCAGGACCGGCGGCGGGGCGTCGAGGTAGCCGGTGACCGGGTCGACGGCCGGCTCCTCGACGGCGGCCGCGGCCGGCGCGGCCGGGGCCTCCGGCGCGGGCACCTTGGTGAAGGCGACGGTGGGCTTGTGCCCGCCCTCGGCCGGGACGGCCGGGGCCGGGGCCGGGGCCTCCGGGGCGGCCTCGGCCGCCGCGCTCGCGGCGGCCGGCTCCGGGATCCGGCCGAAGGCCATGGTCGGCTGGTACCCGCTGTCGGCCGGGGCGGCGTCGGTCGACCCGTCCACCGGCCCGTCCACCGGCTCGTCCTTCGGCTCGGGGACCCGGCTGAAGGCCATGGTCGGCTTGTGGCCGCCCTGAGCGGTGCCCTCGGAAGCGGCACCCGCCGCCTCCGGGGCCCCCGCGGGCTGCTCCCCCTGCGGCCCGGTGGGCCCAACCTCGCGCTCGGTGCTCACGGACGACCTCCATAGCTGACAGAACCAAGGACCATAGTTTTTCGCACCGACGATTCGATTGCCGTAAGGACCCCTCTGAATAACTCATAAGAATCCTTAGCCGCCACCGACAGCCGGGGCTCCCCACCCCCGCCCGGCGTCCCGCGATGCGGACCGCGCACCCCGTGGCCTTTGGCGTTCGTCTCCGTGCCGGTTAGCCTGTCGCTCCAAACTGACACGCGGGAGCTTGGACCGACCAGGCTGAGAGTGCGCATGTCGACCGTACGCCAGGCCAGTGACCGGCGGACCGTCGAGGGGGCGCTGACCGCCGGAACCTGTCCGGGTAATGCCGGCGTAGGGAGTATCGGCCATGCCGCCTGCTTCGCCATCCTCTTCTTCGGGCGCGCCCGCGTCCAAGGATTTCCCCCCGGGCCCGGCCGGCGCCGGTGCCGCGCTGCTGGACCACCGCGTCGAGGCGCCGCTGGTCCTGGACACCGAGCCGCCGCGCACCCTGCGCTTCCGGGACCACTTCGCGCTCTGGATGAACCTCGGCGTCAGCCTGATCGGCTTCTCCACCGCCGCGACCGTGCTCGGCGAGAAGGGCAGCGAGCTGTCGCTGGCCGCCGCGGTGACGGCGATCGTGACCGGTACGGCGGTCGGCACCGCGATGCTCGGCGTCGCCGCGCTGATCGGCGCCCGCACCGGCGCCCCGGCGATGGCCAACCTGCGCGGCCTGTTCGGCACCCGGCTGTCCTACCTGCCGACCGTGCTGAACATCGTCCAGTGCGTCGGCTGGGGCGTGTTCGAGCTGCTGACCATCGCGGCGGGCGCCCAGACCGTGGCCCACACCAGCGACTACCGCTGGCTGTTCGTGCTGCTCGCGGGCGCGCTGACCACCGCGCTGACGATCTGGCCGCTGGGCTCGATCGCGGTGCTGCGCCGCTTCGTGGCCGGGGCGGTCGCGGTCGCGATGGTGTACTTCACCGTCCAGCTGGGCCGCCAGGGCGTGCCGGACCCGGGCGCGGGCAACTGGCACGGCTTCCTGGGCGCCACCGACGCGATGATCGCGGTGTCGATCTCCTTCGTCCCGATGGCCGCCGACTACACCCGGCACTCGCGCAGCCCGAAGTCGGCCTTCTGGGGCAGCTTCTCCGGCTACACCGTCGCCCAGGTCTGGTGCTACGTGCTGGGGCTGATGGCGCTGCTCCGGTCCGACGGCGACCCGAGCCGGATCTTCGACTCCTTCCTCGGCGTCTGGGCCGGCTGGCTGTTCCTGCTGGTGCTGGTGCTGCGCGAGACCGACCAGTCCTTCGCCAACGTCTACTCGACCGCGATGTCGCTGCAGAACCTGCTGCCGCGGGTGGACCGCCGGGTGCTGAGCGGCGGGATCGGCGTGCTGACCACCGTGCTGGCGCTGCGGATCGACCGGTTCACCGACACCTACAGCAACTTCCTCGGCCTGATCGGCTCGGTCTTCGTGCCGCTGCTGGCGGTGCTGGCGGTGGACTACTTCTTCGGCGCCGGCCGGCACGGCTGGGACCTCTCCGAGCGGGCGCCGTCCCGCTGGCTGATGCTGCTGCCGTGGGCGCTGGGCTTCGCCGTCTACCAGCTGATCGCGCCGACCGCGGTGGCCGACTGGTGGGTGGACTTCTGGACCTCGGCCCAGCAGGCGCTGCACTTCACCCCGCAGGAGTGGACCTCGGCCTCGCTGTTCGCCTTCCTGCTGCCGGCGCTGGCCACCTGGGGCCTCACCCCGCTGACCCGCCGCACCGCCCGGGCCTGACCCGCCGCACCGCCCGGGTCTGACCCACCGGAGGCGGAGCCGGCCCACAGGTTGGGACCGGCTTCGCCCCTGGTTCACCCGCGCCCCCTATCGTTGGGGCCGTGACCAGCCCAGAACTGCCCTCGGCGGCGGCGCGCACCACGCCCTCCGTCCAGGTGATCGCCCACCGCGGCTCCTCCCACGCCCTGCCCGAGCACACCCTCGCGGCGTACCGGCGCGCGCTCGACGAGGGCGCGGACGCCGTCGAGTGCGACGTGCGGGTGACGGCCGACGGCCACCTGGTCTGCGTGCACGACCGCCGGATCGGCCGGGTCTCGAACGGCCGCGGCACCGTCTCCGCGATGACGCTGGCCGAGCTGGAGGCGTACGACTTTGGCGCATGGAAGACCGGCCGGCCCAGCACCGACCCCGAGCTGCGCGGCGTGCTGCGGCTGGAGCGGCTGCTCGAACTGGTGGTGGACTGCGGCCGCCCGGTGGACCTGGCGATCGAGACCAAGCACCCGGTGCGGTTCCGCGGCCGGGTCGAGGCCGAGCTGCTGCGCACCCTGGAGCGGTACAAGATCGGCACCGCCCCGGACGGCGACCGCCCGTCCGCCCGGATCATGAGCTTCTCCTCGATCGCGCTGAACCGGGTGGCCACCGCCGCGCCCGACTACCGGCGGGTGTTCCTGATCGAACGGATGCTGCCGCTGCTGGGCCGCCTCCGCCCCGGGCAGCCGCTGCCGGGCGGGGCCCGGATCGCCGGCCCGGGCATCGAACTGGTCAAGGCCAAGCCGCAGCTGGTGCCCCGGCTGCGCGAGCTGGGGCACGAGGTGCACGTGTGGACGGTGGACGAGCCGGCCGACGTCGAGCTCTGCCTGGAGCTCGGGGTCTCCGCGATCATCACCAACAGGCCCGCCGAGGTGTTGGCCCAGCTCGGCCGCTGAGCCGGGGCCGGGCGCCCGGCCGTCCCGGGAGAACCTGATCGCCCTGGTCGGCAGTCAAACCTTCCGTGCACGTTATTGCCGGAATTCTTGCGCACGGGCGACGGAGGGTGAGCACGGAATGACCTCTTGTCGACCCTGAGTCGCATCGCCCGAAATGGGCCCGCAGGATCCCCCGACGGTCGTTTCCGACGCATTACCAAGGGGCATCCATCCCTCGGCATACGCTGAAGGAGGTCCGGGGGTGGCGTTGATGGTGGCGCGTGAAGTGCCGACTTCATCGACCATGGCAGTGCCGCACGGCCCAGCGAGTGTCGGGGTCGCACGGCGCCGACTGCGTCGAGATCTGGGTGACCGGCAGATACCGGAACCGGTCATCGATGATGCTGTTCTGATCCTTTCCGAACTGTTGAGCAACGCCTGTCGATACGCCCGTCCGCTGGGCCCGCTGCCCGCCCTGGGCCGCGGTGCCCGGGCCGAGGTGGTGGACCAGGTGCTGGTCGGCGTCCCCTCCGGGACGCACCCGGCGCCGGGCGGCCGGGAGCCCGAGGACGGCGCGACCGAGCCGGACGGCGGCGTGCTGGTCCGCTGGCAGATGCACGCCGACGGCGTGCTCACCCTGGAGGTCACCGACGGCGGCGCGGCCACCCGGCCGCTGCCCGCCAGCCCCTCGCTGACCTCGCGCGGCGGCCGCGGCCTGGCCATCGTCGACCAACTGGCCAGCGACTGGGGCGTCCGGGACGCGCCCGGCGAGGTCACGGTCTGGGCGGCGCTGCCCGCCCGCGCCCGGCACGCCCGGCGCACCGGGGGCGGCACCGCCCGCAGCGCGTAGTCGCCCAGAACGGCACCCTGGGCCCCCGCCCGACCGGCAGCCGGACGCCCGTCCGACCGGCAGCCGGGCGTACGGCGCCCGCCCCGGCGCGTTCCCGCGCGCCGGGGGAACCTCAGTAGGCTTCCCGTGAAACAGGACCACCGTCCCCGGGAGAGCCGCAGCATGGGCAAGAAGGCCGCCAAGAAGGCGCCGCAGCGCCAGTCCACCACCGCCGTCACGGGCGAGATCCCCGTGGTCGGGGCCCGCGAGGACTGCCCCTGCGGCTCGGGCCGCCGCTACAAGGCGTGCCACGGCCGGGAGGCCTCGCACGCCGTGCAGGAGCTGGTGCACCGTCCGTTCGAGGGCCTGCCGGGCGAGGCCGACTGGGTGGCGCTGCGCGAGCTGGTGCCCGCCGCCACGGCGCCGCTGACGCTGGCCGCCGGGGTGACCGCGAGCGCCGGCGGCGACGTCCCGTCGGTGACCCTGGCGACGGTGCTGCCGCTGGCCTGGCCGGCCCTGCGCCGCCCCGACGGCTCGATCCTGCTCGGCCTGCAGACCCAGTCCTCCTCGGGCGACCTCAGCCGCGACCTCGCGGACGCCCTGGAGCTGGCCCTGGCCACCGAGCCGGGCAGCCCCGTCCCGGCCCGCCGGACCGTCCCGGGCGGCCGCCGCCTCCAGGACCTGCTGGACACCTCCGCCGCGTTCACGCCCACCGTGCACACCGGCTTCGAGTTCTGGCTGGAGGACGCCGAGACCGCCACCGGCGAGGTCGCCGCCTCGCTGGAGCGCGCCAACGCCTCCGCCATCCCGACCGAGAAGCTCGCGAGCGTCGACGCCGCCTACTGGTGCGGCACCCCGGACAAGAACCACCTGCGCTGGGTGATGACCGTGCCCGAGGAGCAGCTGCTGGACGCCCTGGCCCGGCTGAACGCCGCCGGTGAGGCCTCGCTCGGCGCGGACACCCGCCTGGTGGGCTCGTTCCGCGCGCACGGCCTGACCGTCCCGGTGTGGGACCTCCCGCTCGCCATGACCGCCACCGACTGCGAGAAGCCGGCCGCCGAGTTCGGCGAGCGGCTCGCCGCCGTCCTCGCCGACCCGACTCCGCTGACCGCCGAGGAGCGGCGCGCCCGGGCAAACCTGGTGAACCGTCAGGTCACCTTGAACTAAAGGGCGCAGGATCCGGGTGATACGCGTCACATTGTCGCCGGGAAGCCGCAATTTCCGGGCCTGGAGGGCGTCTTGGAAATTGGCGCGGGCGCGGATCCTTGTTACTGTCTAAAGAGTCCGGCCGCTGGTGCATCCCCCGTCGCCAGCGGCCGGATCTTTTGTTTTTCCGGAACGCCCCGCACCACCGGGCCCGGAGTCCGGCCCGACCCGGCGATCCGTCAGTACGTCGAGCGCCCGCTGTCCAGCCGGACCGTCGCCTCCACCAACTCCCCCAGCAGCGGCCCGACCTGCGGCAACCGGACCCCGCCGTCCGCGGCCGGCCGCGGCGCCAGCACCCAGCGCACCCTCCCGGCCCCGCCGCCGGGCGGCAGCGGCAGGAAGCCGCCCGGCCCGTGGTAGCGCAACGAGCCGGGCACCAGAGGGAGTTGGGCGAGCATCTCACCCAGGGCGTCGAGCGAGTACGGGGCCACCAGCAGGGCGTAGCGGCCCGGCATCGCGAGCACCGGGCCGAGCGGCAGCCGCAGCGCGCCCAGGTAGACCAGCGCCCTGGCACCGGCCGCCGCGGGCAGGCTGACCGCCGAGACCGCGGAGCCGGTGGCGGCCAGCACCGGCGCGTCCGGGTTCTGCCGCTCCCACCACCAGCGCACCATCCGGGGATCCGTGGTGGCGGCCAGCAGGGACGGGTCGTGCGGATGGGCGCCGGGCGCCGGGCAGTCCGGCTCCCCGCAGGAACAGCGGCCGCCGCACAGCACGGTGCCGGGCACCACCGGCCAGCGGTGTTCGACGGCGGCCGTGAGCGCCGCGGCCAGCCGGGCGGACGACTCCTGCGACTCCTGCGGTTCCTGCCGCTCCCGGGGCTCCTGCGACCGGCTCCTCGGGCTCTTCCGGTTCTCACGCATGGCGCTCGTTCCTTTCCCTGACCGCTCGGTTCGCTCCGCCCCACCGACATCCGTCGGGACCCGCCGCACGGGCCCGCGGCGGCACGGCCCCGGAAAGGCGCGGAGCGGGGCGGGCGGCACGGCGGACGGCGCGGCTACGACGTGGAGCACGGTGTGGAGCACGACATGAGAAGGGCCGCGCACTGGAACAGCCCCTGGAACGAGAATCCCGTATGCGACCGGATGGACGCCGCCCGGGCGCGCTTGGTTCCACCGTACGAGTGAGAGACTTCCGGCCAGCCCGGATCGCGGGCGGCGCGGACATACGATCCGGACGGCCACCCGGTCCGTCCCCTCCGTTCTGCCCGCTCCCGGCTCGCTCCATGCCTCCGGCTCCGACCGGCGCGCCGCACCCGGTGCGCGCCCTCCGGCCGGGTCCCGCGGACGTGGAACCGGCCACCGCGTCGTCCTGGATCTGGACATGCCCCGAATGGCCTGTGTAGAAGTGGTGGCATTGCTGTCGATCAATGACGAGTAGTAGCGAATCGAGGCGAAACGCGTCCTTTGGCCGTGCTCGCTCCACATCGGCCGTACCTGGGGGTTTCGCATGGCACGTAGCACCGCGTCAGGAGTGGCGGCATGACCAAGTCCCACGCGTCGGCCGCCCAGCCGTCGACCCCGCCCGCAGAGCCGGGTGAGACCGGCTGTGCGGGCGGGCTCACCGTCCTCGACCCGCCGCCGGACCTGCCCGGCCCCGCCGACGCGCCGGACGGCGGCACCGACGGCCCTACGGCACCGTCCACCACCGTGCAGGACCGTTTGGCCGGACGCCTGTCCGAAATCACCAGCCTGTACGAGCACACCGAGCGGCTCGCCCGCGCCCGCGGCACCACCGCCACCCTGGACGCCGTGCTCGCCTCCGGCGCCGCGCTGCTCGGCGCCGGCCGCGGCGTCCTGGTCACCCTGCTGCCGGGTGGCGGCACCGGCCAGCCCGTCGGCCTCGGCCTGGACCGGGCCAGCCTCGGCGCCCTGGAGACCGTCCCGACCGAACAGAGCCTGCTCGCCCGGCTGCTGAGCGAGCACGACCGGCCCGAACAGCTGCACTCCGCCGACCTCGCCGACGACCCGGCCGTCGGCGCCCGGCTGCGCGAACTCGCCGTCCACCTCGGCCTCGGCGGCGCCTACGGCCTCCCGCTCGCCACCGCCGAGGACGGCCCGCTCGCCGCCGCCGTCTGGTTCTACGACCGACCCGCCCAGCCCACCGACTGCCAGCGCGAACTCGCCCGCCACTACTGCGAGATCGCCGCCCCGCTGCTCGCCAAGCAGCTGGAGGCGGACCGCACCCTGCGCACCACCGAGGCGCTGCGCCGCGGCCTGCTGCCGGACCACCTCCCGCAGACCCCCGGGCTGCGGCTGGCCGCCCGGATCGCCCCGGCCGGCCTGGACCGCTCCAGCGGCAGCGACTGGTACGACGCCATCCCGCTGCCGGACGGCACCGTCGGCCTCACCGTCGGCTCGGTCTCCGGCGACGGCCCCGGCGCGGGCCCCGGCTCCGCCCCCGGCGCGGCCGCCGCGATGGGCCGGATCCGCGCCGCGCTGCGGGCGTACGCGGTGCTGGAGGGCGAGGACCCGGTCTCCGTCCTCGGCGACCTGGAACTGCTGCTCAAGACCACCGAGCCGACCCGCACCGCCACCGCCGTCTACGCCTGGATCGAACCCGAGGAGCGCCGGATCACCCTGGCCGGGGCCGGGCACTGCCCGCCCGTCCTGGTCGGCCGGCACGGCGCCGAGTTCGTGGAGACCTCGCTCTCCGCCCCGCTCGGCATGCTGGCCTGCTGGGAGGCCCCCGGGGTCGAGTTCACCGCCGGGCGCGGCGACACCCTGCTGCTCTACACCGAGGGCCTGGCCCGCCGCTGCGGCCCGACCCTGCACGCCGGACAGGCCAACCTGCGCCGGGCCGCCGCCGACGCCCCGCGCGACGTGCGGATCGACCCGGACCGGCTCTGCGCCCACCTGCTGGCCGTCTGCCCCGCCCCGGACGCCGCCCCGGCCACCGACGACCTGATGCTGCTGGCCGCGCGCTTCGAGTAGGCGTACGAACCCCGGACCGGCGAGCGGCCGGGCGTCCGTACCATGGACGCACGGCCGCCCGCGCGTGTCGCGACCCGACACCTCCCCCGAGGGCGGCGGTACCACCCCCAAGGAGGCGTTGCACGTGACCGAGGACCGGACCCCCGCAGTGGCCGAGAACCCCGAGGCCGAGGGCGGCGAGGAGCCGCCGCAGTTCAAGGGCCGCAAGAACGGCCTCTACGGCGAGATCTCGGACGAGCTGTCCGCCTCGATGAGGACCGGCTGGGCCGACACCGAGCTGCACGGCCTCACCCCGGTCGCCCAGGCCCCGTACGCCGCCGCGCGCCGCGCCGCGCTGTCCGCCGCCCACCCGGGCGTCCGCCTGGTCGTCCCGGCCGGCAACCTGCGGGTGCGCTCCAACGACACCGACTACAACTTCCGCGCCGCCAGCGAGTACGTGCACCTCACCGGCGACCGGACCGAGGACGCGGTGCTGGTCGGCGAGCCGACCGGCGACACCGGCCACGAGTTCACCCTCTACCTGCTGCCCCGCTCGGACCGCGAGAACGGCGAGTTCTGGCTGGACGGCTACGGCGAGCTGTGGGTCGGCCGCCGGCACAGCCTGGCCGAGCAGGAGCAGCTGCTCGGCCTGCCCGCCCGCGACGTCCGCAAGGCCGCCGAGGAGCTGGCCGAGCGCGCCAAGGACTCCACCGTGCCGACCCGGATCGTCCGCGGCTACGACGCCGGCCTGGAGGCCGCGCTCGCCGAGGTGCTGGACGCCGACAAGGACGCCGAGTTCAAGGAGTTCCTGAGCGGCCTGCGGCTGGTCAAGGACGAGTGGGAGATCGGCGAGCTGCGCGCCGCCTGCGACGCCACCGTCAACGGCTTCACCGACGTGGTGCGCGAGCTCGGGCAGGCCGTCGCCACCTCCGAGCGCTGGATCGAGGGCACCTTCTGGCGCCGCGCCCGGGTCGAGGGCAACGACGTCGGCTACGGCACCATCGCCGCGGCCGGCCCGCACGCCACCACCCTGCACTGGGTCCGCAACGACGGTGACGTCCGCCCCGGCGAGCTGCTGCTGCTGGACGCCGGCGTGGAGACCCACACCCTCTACACCGCCGACGTCACCCGCACCCTGCCGATCAACGGCTCCTTCACCGAGCTGCAGCGGAAGATCTACGACGCGGTGTACGACGCCCAGGAGGCCGGCATCGCCGCGGTCAGGCCGGGCGCCCGCTTCCGCGACTTCCACGAGGCCTCGCAGCGCGTCCTCGCCGAGCGGCTGCTCGCCTGGGGCCTGCTGGACGCCTCGGTGTACGACGTCGAGAAGGTCCTGGAGCTCGGCCTGCAGCGCCGCTGGACCCTGCACGGCACCGGCCACATGCTCGGTCTGGACGTCCACGACTGCGCCCACTCGCGGCGCGAGGAGCACGTCGACGCCCTGCTGGTGCCCGGCATGGTGCTCACCGTCGAGCCCGGCCTGTACTTCCAGCAGGACGACCTGACCGTGCCCGAGGAGTACCGCGGCATCGGCGTCCGGATCGAGGACGACATCCTGGTCACCGCCGAGGGCAACGAGAACCTCTCGGCCGGGCTGCCGCGCCGCAGCGACGAGGTCGAGGCCTGGATGGCCTCGCTGGCCTGAGCCTGAGCCCCGGGCCCGAGCACGGGCACGGGCACGCGCACACCGGAGGGCCCGGTCTCCCCGCCACGGGGAGGCCGGGCCCTCCGTGCTCCTGCTACTGCTACCGCTACTGGACGATCCTGAGCGCGATGTCCTGGTGTCCGAGCACGGTCTGGTCGCCGCTGCCGCGGTACGGCAGCAGGGCCTGCGCCCTCAGCGGCATGTCCCCGGTGCCGTCCTTGGGCCCGATCGTCAGCCGGTAGGTCAGCCGCTTGCTCTGCCCAGGGCCCAGCGAGAAGACGTCCTGGTCCTGCGCCACCGCGTAGGACATGTCGCTCCCCCGGGACATCGCCCGGGCCGACCAGCCGCCGTCCGTCTGCACCTCCAGCTTGCCGTCGTTGGGCAGCAGCTGGCCGGCCGTGGTCGGCGTGCCCCCGTAGCGGTCCGTGAAGACCAGCGGCTGGACCTGGTCGTAGGTGCCCTGCCCGGTGTTCCGGAAGGTCACCGAGAAGGTGGCGACCGCGCTGCCGATCCGCAACTGCTGGCCGGAGCCGAGCCCGTCGATGCTGACCGCGAGGTCGTTCGGGCCGGGCCCCGCCGCCACCGGGGCCTGGTGGCCGCTCGGGCCCAGGCTGTTGACGATGGACGCCAGCCCGGGCTGGTAGTCGGACTTGAGCCCCTGCGCCGAGACGAAGACCTGGTCCTTGGGCAGGGCCCACAGCTGGGTCGTGAAGGAGTCGCTGCCGCAGGTGACCTGCCACTGCGACCTGAGCGCGGGACTCCCCGCAACGGTGACCGTGCTCTTCGTCGGACCGGAGCTGTTCATCTCCCCCGCCGCCGGCGGGTGCGGGTTGCCCCAGACCGGGCAACTGCCCTGGTGCGCCCAGCCGGCCGGGGCGTCCAGGTCGGCGGTCGTCGGCCAGGCACCGCCCTCGAGTTCGCCCGCCGAGCTGTAGACCGTGACCTGGACGCCGTACGGCGCGCACACGGCCGACGACCAGTTCCGTTGCGGATCGGTCGGCGCGCCCGGGCTCAGCAGGCAGAGCGCCCGGTCCGAGAGCGGCACCGCCTTCCAGCCGGCCGGCACCTTCAACCTGACGCCGCGGAAGGTGTACGGCGTACCCGGCCCGGTCGGCACGCCCGAGCCGGAGGAGGACGGGACGGCGTCGGCGAGCGGCCGGTCCGTGGCGGGACCGCCGGTCGTGGTGGCGGTCCCGTCGGGGGTGGGCGACGCGTCCGGGGTGGGGGTCGCGTCCGGCTTGGGGGTCGGGGACGAGGTGATGCTCGCGGCCGGGGGCGGGGGGACGTCCTGCTTGGCGACCGGGTCGCCGTGGAAGGCGAGCAGGCCGATCCCCAGGGAGGCGGCCAGGGCGAGGATCGGCACGGCGGTCAGGTACACCGGGCGGAGCCTGCGGACCCGGCCCCGCGGAGGTGCGGCCGGGCGCAGGTCGTGGACGGTGATCAGGGACGCACGGGCGCCCATCGCCTCGCGGAGCAGCCGTTCGGTAGCGGTCTCGGCCGGCCCGCCGTCGTCACCGCCGCTCGGGCGGGAGAACTTGTCGGTCATCGAACCTTCTCCAGGTGCTTCTCCAGGGCGTCCAGGCCCCGGCTGGCAGTGGACTTCACGGCGCCCCGGGAGAGCCCCAGGGTCTCGGCTATCTGGGCCTCCGACATGTCGGACCAGTAGCGCAGCACCAGCACCTCACGCTGGCGGGGGGTCAACTCCTGCAGGGCGACGAGCACCCGTCGGTGCTCGTCGTTGAGCACCGCGTGGTCCTCGGCGGAGGGGGCGTCGGCCTCGTGCGGGGGCACGTACTCCCGGGCGGTCCTGCGGCGGCGCAGCATCGAGCGGGCGCCGTTGACCACCGAGGTCCGCAGGTATCCGAGCGCGTTGTCGAGGTCGTCCAGGTGCTCGCCGTGCCGCTGGTAGAGCTGGGTGAAGGCCTCCTGCACGACGTCCTCGGCCAGGTCCTGGTGGTCGACCAGCAGGACCGCCATCCGGACCAGGCCCAGCCGGTGGGCGTGGTACAGGTCGGTCAGCGTGGGCCGGTCCGCCGCAGGCCCGCGTCCGCCGCGCACCAGCCGGAAGCCGGCGCGGCGCTGCGCCGGCATCTGCTCCGCGGCGGGCGTGGAGGTCGGCGCGCCGGCCTCCTGCGCACCGAACAACGCGACGACCGCTCCGCGGACTCCCCGGACTCCACGTGCTCCGCGGGTTCCACGGGTTCCACAGATTCCACGGACGGAGAAGCCGCGCCCCCACCGCGGCGCGGCGGACGGGCCGATGGCCATGGACATGTGCGGTTCTGCTTTCCCCCAGGACGGTGTGGCGGCGTGCTCGCCCGACCGTCAGGCACCTGATGAAGATCGTGATCGGGGAGATCCTCGCAGCCGTGTTCCGCCCGGATCCCTCCGCCCCCGTATTGATGGACGTGTGGCACGGGTGGAGGTTGCAGGGGGATTCGCGGGAAGTTCCCGGAGGGCCGCGACGACTACACTCACCGGCAGTTCCGCCACCCGTGAGCAGGGGGTTCGCATGGCCGAGCAGATCGCCGGACAGGTCGCCGAGCAGGTCGCCCAGCAGGTTGCCGAGGATGTCGTCGCGGATGTCGTCGCGGATGTCGCCGAGGAGTTCGCCGCGGACCGGCCCGCCCGGCCGCGGCCGGTGGCCGTCGCCATCGGCCGCCGCCCGGAGCCCGTGCACGACCTCGCGGTGTACGCCTTCGAGGGCATGGCACCGTTCGAACTCGGCGTGGTGGTGGAGGTGTTCGGGCTGGCCCGGCCCGAGCTGGGCGGGCTGCTGGCCGCGCCCTGGTACGGACTCAAGGTGTGCGCGGACCGCCCGGGTACGCCCCTGGACGCGGTGGGCGGCTTCGCGCTGACCGCCCGGCACGGCCTGGACGAACTCGCCGCGGCCGACACCGTCATCGTCCCCGGCGTACGCAACGCCTTCGGCGGCGAGGTCTCCCCCGGCCTGGTCGAGGCGCTGCGGACGGCGCACGAACGCGGCGCCCGGATCGTCTCGATCTGCTCGGGCGCCTTCGCGCTGGCCGCCGCCGGACTGCTGGACGGCAAGGAGGCGACCACCCACTGGCGGTACGCCGACCTGCTCCAGCAGCGGTACCCGCGGGTGCGGGTCAACCCGGACGTGCTGTACGTCGACCACGGCGACGTGTTGACCAGCGCGGGCAGCGCCGCCGGGATCGACCTGTGCCTGCACCTGGTGCGCCGGGACCACGGCGCCAAGGTGGCCAACAACGTGGCCCGCCGCTTCGTGGTGGCGCCGCACCGGGACGGCGGGCAGGCGCAGTTCATCGAGGCCGCGGTCCGTCCGGTCGAGGAGGACGAGGACGGGATCGCCCGCAGCATGCAGTGGGCGCTGGACCACCTGGCCGAGCCGCTCACCGTCTCGGTGCTGGCCCGGGCCGCCCGGATGTCGGACCGCTCGTACCTGCGGCACTTCACCGCCCGCAACGGCACCAGCCCGATGCGCTGGGTCGTCACCCAGCGCATCGCGGCCAGTCTGACGCTGCTGGAGTCGCCGGAGGGCACGGTGGAGGAGGTCGCCGCGGCGGTCGGCTTCGAGAGCACCGCGACCTTCCGCCACCACTTCGGCCGGGTGATGCGCACCTCACCGACCGCCTACCGGCGCTCCTTCGGACGCGGGGTCGCCTAGCGGGGGCACGCAGCGAACCCCCGCGCCGCTGCGCGCCCCCCGTACCGCTACGCCTTCTCGTGCCGGTCGGCGTTGGCGACGATGGCGTCGTGCAGCCACTGCGCCAGGCCGGGGGCCAGCTCCTCGTAGGTGGTGGTCCAGCGCTGGTCCTCGACGTACAGGCAGGCGAGGCCGCGGTGGATGGTGAACGTGCAGTCGTAGAAGTTCCGGCAGATGTGCTGCCGGTGCTCCTCGGCGAGGTCCATGGCCGCGGTGCCGTCGGCGGGCTCGCCGGCGGTGACGGCCGCGGCCAGGCGGGCGTTGAGCCCGCTCGTCTCCTCCTGGATCCGCTGCCAGTCGGCCTTGGTGTAGCCGCCGGTGCGGCGCTGGGACTCGGCCCAGGCCTCGGTGTTCCCCCAGCGCTGCTCGGCCTCCTGCTCCCACTCCTCCTGGTAGCCCTCGCCGAAGATCTCGAACTTCTCCTCCGGGGTCAGCTGAATGCCCATCCTGCGTGCCTCCATGGCGTGTTCGACGGCTGAGGCGAGTTCCTGGAGGTGACTGATCCGGTCGGTCAGCAGTCGGTGCTGACGCCGGAGGTGCTCGGTCGGGCTGACCGAGTCGTCGTCCAGGATCGCCGCGATCTCCTCCAGGGCGAATCCGAGCTCGCGGTAGAACAGGATCTGCTGCAACCGGTCGAGGTCGGCGTCCACGTACCGGCGGTAGCCGGCCCGGGTGCGTCCCGCGGGGGACAGCAGTCCGATCTCGTCGTAGTGGTGCAGGGTGCGGACGGTCACCTTGGCGATCTTCGCCACGGCGCCGACCGGGTAACCCGCGTCCCCGTTCATCCGGAGCTCCTCCCTGGTGGTGACCACCACCCTCCGCTCTCACGTCGCGTGAGGGTCAAGCCGTGTTTCCCGGGAGGCCTCAGGCGTCGACCAGCTCCCGCTCGCGCCGCCGGGCGGCGCGCCGGCGGCCCTCCCCGCCGTCCTGCGCCGGCGGCCGGGGCCGGCGGGACTGCTGGGTGGGCCAGAACAGCACGTACGCGGCGGAGACCACCACGAAGGCGAGCCGGACGAAGCCGCGGGCCGCGTCGGACGGCAGGAACAGTGTGCCGCCGTACAGCGCGGCCAGCGCGATCCAGCTCCACCACGGGACCAGCCGCTTCTGCCCGACCGCGTCCCAGAGCAGGGTGCCGAGCAGGATCGAGGCCGTGTAGTACGTGTAGACGCTCGGGTCGAGCAGGATGCGGGCGTCCGCCCCGAGCAGCACCACGGCCGGCCAGCGCCCCCGCCAGACGGCCACGCAGCCGAGGCCGATGCCGAGCGCGAACTGGGTCGGGCGGTCCCACCAGGGGGTGGCCGGGTCGGTGACCCCGAACCAGCGCAGCGCGGAGGCGGGCTGGTTCGGGATGGTGAACTTGGCCGCCGCCAGGGTGTCCAGGTTGCCCAGGTAGAACGGCAGCCAGGCGATCGCGACCAGCAGGCAGAACCAGAGCGCGGTGCGCAGCCAGGCGGGCCGGGGCAGGGCCAGGATCAGCGGGGCGAAGGCGATCGCCCAGGGTTTGGAATCGACCGCCAGGGCCAGGAAGACCCCGGTCTGGACGGACTTGCCGCGGGCCAGGGCGTGCGCGGCGAGGGTGGTGAAGAACAGCGCGAGGACGTCGTCCAGGTGCGCGAAGCGGACCGAGACCTCGACCCACATCGGGATGAACGCCAGCCCGGCGATCAGCAGCCGCTGCTGGAGCCGACGGTGGTTGGTACCGGTGCCGAGGTAGTACAGGGCGGCGGTGCGGCCGACCAGCACCAGCATCACCAGGCCGAGCCCGGCGCTCGCCGCCTCGGCGATCAGCTGGCCGGCGTGCGGCGAGAACGGGGCGGTGAGCCGGGCGGCGGCCAGGCTGACCGGGCCGATCTGCAGCTCGGGGTGGTGGGCGTAGAGCGAGAGGCCGCCGTCGGGCTGGCTGCTGAACAGCAGTTGTTCGCCCTGGCGCAGGTAGTGCCAGGAGAAGCCGCCGCTGGGCTCCACCAGGAAGAACCAGAGCACCGTCCACGCCGTCAGCAGCACGTGGTGCCGGCGGAGCGGTAGACCCGCGATCCGACCGGTCGTGGCTTCGTAGTCGGTGGTGGCCCGTGCCGTGCGATCTCCCCGCACCTGTACCTCTCCCCGCCGTTCCGCCCCCTCCGGCCGGACATCCTATGTGACGGAGGAGAACAGCCCGTTCCGCCCGGCGCCGCCGCCCATTGGGGAGCGGCGGCGCCGCGCCGGCGGGGACGGAGGTCCGTCCCCGCCGGCGGTCGGGCGGCAGTGGGCTCCCTCAGCGGAGCCCTCCGGGTCGGGCCCGGGGCGGGCCCGGATCAGCCCTGCTGGCCGGCCTTGCGGCGGCGGAGCACGACGAGGGTGCCGACACCGGCGACCAGGACGGCGCCACCGGCGGCCGCGATCATGGTGGTGTTGTCACCGCCACCGGTGGTGGCGAGGGTCTTGTCCGCGTCGGCGGCGGCCGTCTTGGCCTTGGTGACGACGGCCGGGGTGATCTTCGGCGGGGTGACCTTCGGGACGTCCACCGGGAAGTCGATCGGCTGCTGCACGTCGGTGCTGCCGGCGGTCGGGGCCGGGGTGGTGGTCGCGCCGGAGTCGGTCGGCGAGGCCGACGGCGAGGCGGTGCCGGTGGCCGGGGTGGTCGGCGCGGGGGTGGTCGGGGCCGAGGTGGTCGGCGCCGGGGTGGTCGGCGCCGGAGTGGTCGGCGCCGGGGTGGTCGGGGCCGTGGTGGGGGTCCCCGTCGTCGTGGCCGAGGGCGACGCGCTGGTGCTCGGGGTCGGCTTGCCGGTCTTGGTGGGGGTGGGGGTCGGGGTGGGCTTGCCACCGCCACCGGCCTTGATGGTGAAGCCGGCGCCCTTGATCCCCTCGCAGCTGAAGTGGCCGTTGTCGGACTCGTCGTCGGCGTTGGCCGAGAAGACCACCGGGACGACGCCGGCCTTGCCCAGCGGGGTGTCCTTGGTGAAGGAGACCCGGACGTCGATGTCGATCCGCTTGCCCTGGGCGAGGTAGAGCAGCGCGTCGTCGGCGGGACCGCCGTCGTTCACGCCGCCGAGCAGGATCAGCACCGCGCTGTCGTCGCCGTCACCGCCGCCGGGCGCGATCGAGCCGGTCCGCCAGGTGCCGCTGCCGGGCAGCTGGTACTCGACCTTGAGGTCCTTGGCCTTGAGCGTGCCGGCCTTGTTCTTGAACTTGAGGAGCGGGAAGGCGACGAAGTCGTTCTTCGTCGAGTTCTGGATCCGGTAGGAGAAGACGCGGGCGTCACCGCCGGCGACGAAGGTGTCCGGGACTCCCCGCACCGAGAGGTCGAGGTTCTGGTGCTTCGCCTGCGCGGCCTGAGCGGCGGCGGACGGGGTGCCGGTGGAGCCGACGGCCATGGCGCCCTGGGCGCCGGTGAGCACCAGCGAGGACGTGAGCGCGGCGACGCCGGCCAGGGCAAGACTGCGACGTATGGACAAGGAGACCTCACGGAAGTGTCCGGGCGAGGCCCGGGCGCGAGGGGGCGGCCACAGACGCCGCTACTCCCCCGCGAAGCTGAAAGTCCGACGGAGAGTACCGAACGATTCGGCCACTTCGGAAGGCGGGTGCCCGGTTCCGTCGTACGGCCGGGCCCGGGGCGTCCGAATCGCCCAACTCCGTCCGCCGGTAGGGCTTTTGCACTCCGGCAAAGGGCGGCCGCAAAGTGACGGGTACACGCCCGGGAGGACGGTAGCGCACGGACCCGGGTGGCGCGAATGCATCGGTCCGTGGCGGGGGCCGGGGCGGGACTCTTGGCGGCGGGGCCCGTAGCGGCGGTCGGGGTCGGGTCGCGTCGGGCGACGTCAGGTGGCGTCAGGTGGCCGACCCCGGCCGTCGTCGATCGGGTCAGCCCGCGAAGAAGGACTTGGCCGCGATCAGCGCCCGCTCGTCGCGCAGGACGTCCCCCGGGCGGGTGCCGTTGCCGATCAGCGCGCCGCCCCAGCGCATCCCCATGTACTCGGCGGTCAGCTTGAGGGTGCCGATCAGCGGCTGGACGTGCTCCTCGGTGCCGGCCAGCACGGTGACGTCCCACAGCGTGCCCCCGCGCATCCCGTCCCGGAAGTCCACCCCGGGCACCCGGAACCAGGCCGACCAGTAGTCGAGGTAGAGCTTGGCGCTGGTCGGCATCGTGTACCAGTACAGCGGTGAAACGAGGACCAGGTCGGTGGCCGCCAAGGTGGCCTCCAGCAGCGTCCGTTCGTGCCCGACCGGCTCCGGGTAGCGGCCGTCACCGGTGTGCCGCAGGTCCTGGAAGGGCGGCAGCGGGTGGTCGTCGAGCCGCAGCCACTGCTGCTCGGCGCCCTCGGGCAGGCTCGACTCGGCGGCCAGCCGGGCGAGTTGTGCGGTGTTGCCGTCGACGCGCGAGCTCGCGTCCAGGAACAGGAAACGGCGCGGCGCCCCGGCGCCGGACGGCTGGTCGGTCATCGGTACTCCCCCTGATCAGGTGCTGTGGACACCCGAACGAGCACCGGCGGACCGCCGGGTATTCCACCGCCCGCCCCGCTCGTCCCGGCTCCGACTCCGGGGCGGGAGCGGAAGCGGGGACGGGCGGGAGTCGAGGCGGGGGCGGCGGTCGGTCAGTCCGGCAGCCCGGCCCGGCGGCGGGCGACCTCGGCGACGGCCGCCCAGTCCTTCTCGCCGTCGCCGTGCGCCAGCGCGTCCAGGAAGGCGTCCCGCAGGATGCCACCGAAGGGCAGCGGGACGTGCTTCGCCGCCCCGGCCTCCAGGGCCAGGCCGACGTCCTTGAGCCCGAGCGGCAGCCGGAACCCGGCCGGCTCGTAGCGGCGTTCGGCCACCATCGAGCCGTATCCGGAGTAGACCGGCCCGGGGAAGAGCGTGCCGCTGAGCATCTCGACCAGGTCGGTGGGCCGGACCCCGTGGGCCTCGGCCAGGCTGCACGCCTCGGCCATCGACTCGATCGCGCAGGCCAGCAGGAAGTTGGTGCTGATCTTGGCCGTGTTGGCCTGCGCCGGGCGGTCGCCGAAGTGCCAGCTGCGCTCGCCCATCGCGGCGAACAGGGGCTCGGCCCGGTCCAGCAGTTCGGGTGCGCCCGCGACCAGGATGTTGAGCTTCCCCGCCGCCGCGACCGGCGGGCGGCCGAGGACGGGCGCGGCGACGTAGCCGATGCCGTGCTCGGCGTGCAGTGCCTCGGCCCGCTCGGCCAGGGCGAGCGAGACGGTGGCCATGTTGACGTGCAGGGTCGCCTTCGCGCCCGCCAGCAGCCCGGGGTCGAGCAGCAGCCCTTCGACCGCCTGGTCGTTGGCCAGCATCGAGACCACCGTGTCGGCGGCGAACACCTCGGCGAGCGAGCCGGCCGCCTCGGCGCCCTGGGCCACCAGGGCGGCCACCGGCTCGGGCGAGCGGTTCCACACCCGTACGGCGTGACCGGCGCGCAGCAGGCTGCCGGCCATGCCCTGCCCCATCGCGCCCAGCCCCACGAAACCGACCGTCGCCCCGCTCATCCGCGCACTCCGTTCGCCGCCGTCACCCGTACCTCGGTCCGTCCGGAAGCGACTGTACGTCAGGGGAGTTCGGTGGGCCGGGGACGTCCGGGCCGGGGACGCCGCGCCGGCCGGGCGGCTACGCGACCCGGGCCGGGCGGCGGAGACGGCCGGCGGAGGCGCCGCGCTCCAGCTCGGTGACCACGCGGTGGCGCAGCAGCTCGTACTGGGCCTGGAGCCGACCGGGGCGGGCCGGGCGGGCGACCGGACGGCCGGGGCCGACCAACTCGCCCGGGCCGAACTGCTCCCGGGTGAGGTCGATCTCGAAGCCGGTGGCGAAGCGGTTCCACCAGTGGAGGTCCGTCCGGACCCCGTCGACGTGCACCTCGCCCATCATCAGCTCGCCGCCGAGCAGGTCGTGCACCACCATGGCCGTCACACCGCACTGGCCGCGGGCGGGATTGTCGGGACGCCAGCGGGCCTGGTCCTCGGGCGCGCAGGTGTCGACACCCCAGGAGGAGCGGATCGCACGTTCGATGTCGTTGAGGGTCCACGCCGTCATACCGGGAAGCCTGCCACGCGGCACTGACAACGACACCGGCTTTTCAAAGGGTCACCGCCTGTTCTGCGGCGACCCTCCCCTTGTTCACCCGAACGAGTTCCACCGCGGGCCGTCGGCCGGGAGCACGGCGGGTGCCGGGTACGGGAGTTCGCCCGGCCGGTCGGCCCCGGCGGCGGGCCGGCCGGCCGGGGCGGGTCACTTCGCCAGGGCCGCCACGCCGGCCTGCGCGAACTGCTCGTCCAGGTCCCCGCTGGGCGCGCCCGCGACACCGATGCCGGCGACCGGAGCGCCCTTGGACTGCACCGGGGCGCCGCCCGCCAGGAACAGCGTGCCGGGGATGTCCTTGAGGTTCGGGGCCTGGGCCAGGCGCTTGGCCAGTTCCGAGGTCGGGGCGTTCCAGGAGACCGCCGTGAAGGCCTTGCGCTCGGCCGACTCCGGGGCCTGCGGGCCGGCGCCGTCGCCCTTGAGCAGCACGCGGGTGACGCCGTCCCGGTCGACCACGGCGACGGAGACGTGCTGGCCGGCCTTGGTCGCCGCGTCCAGGGCGGCCTGGGCGGCGCGGGTGGCGGCGTCGATGGTCAGGCCGGTGCTCTGGGCGAGGTTCTTGTTCTGGGTGTCGGCCTTCACCGCGGCGGGGGCGGCCGGGGTCTCGGTGGTCTCGGCGCTGGCCGAGACGGCGCCGACACCGGCGGCGGCGAGTGCGGCGACGGCGACGGTGCCGGTCAGCACCCGGGTGCGCACGGAGGTCTTCTTCATGGTCCAGCTCCTCAACTCAACGGGACGGCGGGGCCGCGGGGTCCACAGGGTCCACGGGGCCCGCGGCGGGTTCGGGCCGGGCGGCGGGGGGGCCGCCCGGCTCTGCTCCGATCCTCCGGCCGGAACCGGGCGCGCGGCATCGACGGTCCGGCGCGACCGTCCGGTCATGATGGGGGACGCCGGTGTCAACCGATCGGCTGATGCGGGACCGGGCCGGACGGGTCAGCATCGAGGGAACGGCGCAGGTCGGCGCAGGTCGGCGCACCGGGCGCCGGTCCTCACCGCTCCGCCCGACACTGCTCGGCCGTCGGCCCTCGGCCGGGCCCTGAGCACCGTCGGCCGAGCCCCAGCCGCACCGTCGGCCGAGCCCCGTCCGGAGCCCGTACGTAGCCCCAGGAGCCCCCGTGCAGCAGCCCCGCCCGTCCGCCGGTCCGCCCCCGCGCGGGCTCGACGCCGGCGACCCGGACGCCGGACGGCTGGCGCTGCTGCTGGACTCCGCCTTCCTGCTGCTGCTCGCCGCCGCGCTCAGCCGCTACCTCACCCACCACGCCGGGAGCCCCCGGATCCCCTGGGTGATCGGGCTGAGCGCCGCCCTGGCCGTCGCCCAGCCGGCCGCCTCCTGGTTCGACCACCGCCGTCCGACCCCGCCGGGCCGGCCGCGCCGGTGGCCGCTGGCGCTGGTGGTCGCGCTCTGGGTGGTGCTGGTGCTGCTCGCGCCGAGCTTCGCCTGGTGCGCCGTCCCGCTGATCTACACCGGCCTGCGGGCACTGCCCGCGAAGGCCGCGATCCCGCTGGTCGCGGCCCTGACGCTGCTCGTGGTGATCGCCGAGGTCCGGCTGCCCGGCACCACGGACGCCACCCTCGTCCTGCTGCCGCCCGCGGTGGCCGCGCTGGCCACCGGGGTGTTCCTGTTCATGGCCCGGCAGGCCGCCCGGCAGCGCGCGCTGATCGCCGACCTGGTCCGCACCCGGCGCGAACTCGCCGCCACCGAACGGCGCGAGGGCACGCTCGCCGAGCGCGAGCGGCTGGCGATGGAGATCCACGACACCCTGGCGCAGGGCCTGTCCAGCCAGCAGATGCTGTTGCAGGCCGCCGACCGCACCTGGGACGCCGACCCGGCGACCGCCCGTACCCATGTCCGCACCGCCGCCGAGGTGGCCGCCCGCAACCTCGCCGAGGCCCGCCGCTTCGTCCATGACCTCGCCCCGGCCGAACTCGCCGACGGCGGGACCCTGGACCGCGCGCTGCGGGCGCTGGCCGAACGGGAGTCCGCGGAGAGCGGGCTGCCGGTCCGCTTCCACCTGGACGGCGCGCCCGTCCCGCTGCCGGCGGCCGTGCAGTCCGCGCTGCTGCGGATCGCCCAGGGCGCGCTGGCCAACGTCCGGGAGCACGCCGGGGCCTCGGCGGCCGCGATCACCCTGTCCTTCCTGGGCGACCAGGCCGTGCTGGACGTCGCCGACGACGGGCAGGGCTTCGACCCGGCGGCGGGCGGGCACCGCGCGACCCGCGGCACCCGCGGGTACGGCCTGCCGGCCATGCGCGCCCGGCTGCGGCAGCTGGGTGGCACGCTGACCGTGGAGAGCACCCCCGGCGAGGGCACCGTCGTCTCCGCCGCTATCCCCCTGGAGCACCGATGACCGCAGCGCGCACCCCGTCGAGCGACGCACCGGACGGCTCCGCCGCCGTCCGGCTGCTGGTCTGCGACGACCACGCGGTGGTCCGGGCCGGCCTGCTGGCGCTGCTCGCCAGCGCGGGCGACATCGAGGTGGTCGGCGAGGCGAGCACCGGGGAGGAGGCCGTCGCGCTGGCGGCCGGACTGGCCCCGCAGGTCGTGCTGATGGACCTCCAGCTCGGCGAGGGCATCGACGGCGTGGAGGCCACCCGGCGGATCACCGCCGCCCCGGGCGGGCCGCACGTCCTGGTCCTCACCACGTACGACACCGACGCCGACATCACCCGGGCCATCGCGGCCGGGGCCACCGGCTACCTGTTGAAGGCCGAGCGGCCGGAGGAGCTGTTCGCCGCCGTCCACGCGGCCGCCCGGGGCCGGACGGTGCTCTCCCCGCCGGTCGCCTCCCGGGTGATGGCGCAGATGCGGGCGCCCGCGCCGCAGCTCACCGAGCGCGAGCAGGACATCCTCGAACAGCTGGCGCGGGGGCTGGGCAACCGGGAGATCGCCCGGGCGCTGTTCATCAGCGAGGCTACGGTGAAGACCCACCTCGGCCGGATCTACGACAAGTTGGGCGTGGACACCCGGGCGGGCGCGGTGGCGGTGGCCAAGGAGCGCCGACTGCTGCGCTGACCGCGCCCCGGCCCCGCCTGCCCCGGCGAGCCCGCCGGACCCACCCCTCCACTGCGCTGGGCACTCGCGCGGTGTCACTCCGTGCTGTCATGATGCATGGAATGTCGGCTTCCAGGCCGCGCGCTCCTCGCGTCCCGGGCGGGCGGTACGGCCTCGGGGCCGGCCGCGGGCACCCCTGACGAGGTCACAACTGCCTGGTGGGACGCCCATCACACCGACCCGACCACATCGCCACGATTGTGGATTTTTCGTGGATCTCACTATTGACAAACCAACCACGCGGTTTGTTAGCGTGAGAACACGACGTCCCCGGGGGTGGGGACTCGCCGGGTCTGTGCGGACGCTCTCGCCGGAGGGTGGTGCCAGGGGGGAACGGCGAGGCTGCCGGGGTGTCGGGGGGAGCGGCAGCGCCGAAGCCGCGCGACGTGGCGGCGTGGAGCGGGTCCGGGGGGACTCGCTCCACGCCTCCCCCGTAACCCGCCCCCACCCGTCACACCAGCGCGCTCCAGTACGCGCAGTGCACGTACGGCAGCGGAGCCGGATCGGGCTCACCCGCTCCCGGCAGTTCGGGCACCCGCTCCGAGCGGGCCACCCCGAGCAGGCTCGCGGTCACTCGGATCTCACCGAACTCACCGAAGCACAGCACCAGTTGGGAACCGTCCCGAGTCGTCGCGGCGACCCCGGGCCGGTCCCGCCCGGCGTTCAACGAGGTGATCGTCCACCCCCGCCGCCGCCACAGCCGCTCCACCGTGCCCGCCAGCTCCGCCCGCCGGCCCGGCGACACGACGGTCAACAGGTCCCGCCCCCGGGTCACGTACCAGAGCACCTCGGGCCCGCGCCGCCCCGGCGCCGCCAACCGCACCCCCGCCCGGGGCACCGCCTCCTGCCACGCCGGCACCGGCCGGAGGGCCTCCACGGTCTCCCGCAGCAGCTCCTCGCACCGCTCCCCGGCGTCGAGTTGATCGACCGTCACATCCGGGGCCAACACCGGCCACCAGTCTGGCACGGCCACCGCACCAGCGCGGAAACCGTCCGGGCACCCCAGGTTCAGCTCGGCACCACCTGACTGCACAGGGCCCTCCGTACTCCCCCCGGCGTTCAACCCGGGCAGGCATTCCGTCACTCCTTGGACGACACCCGGGCACGGACAGTTCCCCCGCCCGGGCCCCACCGCACCCCACCACCGGGCGCGGCCCACCCCCCACCCCACCCCAGCACGCCCCCGCCCCGCCCGCCCCCAAAACGCCGAAAGCCGCAGGTCAGATGACCTGCGGCTCTCGGTACGGAGCGGGCGACGAGAATCGAACTCGCGCTCTAAGCTTGGGAATCCTTGGACTTCCGGACCACAAAAGGCTCCTGACCTGCATCGATACGGGCGCGCCACCAGCCCTTCGGATGCGCTGCGCCGACCGCTGCCGTTCGTCCTTCACCGCCCCTTCTGGCGCGGATCTGGCACGCGCCGCAACCGCACCAGAAGGATCCCGGCAGATCGAATACAGGTTCGATCAATGTCGCCCGACAGGTACAGACTTCGCTGGCGCCCGCTCGGAGGATGGTGCTGGGGAGATCAGCCCGCCATCCTTTCGAGGTCTGTCGTGTTGGGAGCCATCGCCGAGTGGAGTGTCCTCCTGATCTGGGGCGTCTCGCTTGTGGGCGTCCTACTAGAGAGGGCGCGAGTGGTCTTGGAAAGGGCCACCGGTGTCGTTCGCGCTTGGCGTGAACTACGTCGGGAAGTGCAGCCGCCCGCCGCCGACACGGACCGGCGAACGGCTGATCCATGACGCATTCGCCCAGACGGCTACCCGCATGGCAGGGCTTGCCCAGCGTCTCGGAGCCCGGCAACGCCGTGGCACCAGGCAACAGCCGGTTCAGGCCGTAGAGTGCCAGACCGCACGGCGAACGGCGAGAATGAGACGACCGTCTGACCGTCGCACGCCGGTGGGGTGCGAGGTAGGCCATGACCACCTGGGACTGCACAGTCGCCGAACTGCGGACACCTGCGCAGCGCCGTGTGCTGCGGCGCCCGGTACGACCGCTCCTGGCACCGCAGCACACTCATCCGCGTTCCCGGTATCGACCCATCCGGTGGAACTGGCCGACGAGTGCCCGCGGCAGAGAGACATAGCCGAGGGCGCTCCCGCGACCGGTCCGGTCCCGTTCAGCGCGGCATCGACCTCGCGTGCTCCTGGCGCAACTGGGCCCAGGCCGCGACCTGGTCCGGCTCACCAGACGGAAGCTGCCCGCCGGCCCGCTCGACCAGAACCGACGCCGTAGCGATGAACCCCACCGTGAGCGATCGGAGGATCGGGTGGGTCGCCTCGTGGTACCGCCGCACGAGTTCGGCGACAAAGGCCTCCAGGACCGGGATATCGAGTTCGCACTCGTCCTCGATGATCTCACCGATTCCCGAATGCAGCCCGAAAGCAGATGCCACCGCCGCCGCCTCTCCGGTGAACAACCTGGCCACCGTGTTCGACGGATCCCACACGATCTCGTCCCCCACCTGGAAAGTACAACTCACTGCGCCCACCTAACTGATACATCCACGCCCGGATTGGCGGCTTTCCAATCCTCGACAGCTTGTTCAACCGCAGCCCTGAACTGGGGTGTTGCTCCCGGCTCCGTGAAGTCCATTCCGAGTGGGGCATTCTCGTAACCCTCAAGATAGGGACGAGCGCGGACATAGGAGTCGAGCTTCTTGACAACATTCTTCTGCACCCACTTCTGGGGGTCCATCCGCGGGTCCTGGCCAGTGGCCGTCTTCTCCTCCCAGAGGGTCCCGTTCTCCACCCGATCGATATCGGTGATCGTATCCGAAAGATCAGATGGATTGTCGACAACGTAGTTGGTGTCACCCTCCCGAGGGGGCCGGACGCGATTCGAGACAGGCTCGCCGCCGGTCTCTCCACCGCCACCGCCACCGCCGCCGTCGGAGTTCATGTTGACCCGATCTGGACCAGCCGCGTCATGCATGATCGTGTTCAGACCAACGCCGGCCATCCCGAGACCGCCGGTGATGGCCACGGCTGAGATGACGTTGACCGGCACGCCCAGCACCGCCCCGATACCAGTGACGTCGAGGGCGAAGCCGCCGATCTCGCCGCCCGCGCCGAGCACGGCCAGGCCGAGCCCACCTGCCAGCTGGAGCACAGCACCCGGGTCATGCACCATGGCGTTGCCCACCGACGCGAGGTCGCCAAGAACCACCTCTCCGGCTTTCTCGACGAAATGTCCGGCATCGGAGAAGAACCCACCAATGTCGTCGCCCAGGCGGGACCAGAAGCCCGGCTTGGGCGGCGCCAGGTCACGGGCCTTCCCAACTTTGGAAGCTGCACTGTCACCAGCAGATGACAGCTGTTCTCTGGCACCGCGCAGCGTTTCACCCGCGGCTGCCTTGTCGCCGGAGTTCCACTGACTGACCGCTGTAGCTGCCTGGGCCTGTGCCCACACCAGAGTCGAGACATAGCTCTTGAGTGCGTCTGCAGCATCGTGAAATGCGTCGCCAGCCTGGAGCCACTTTCCCGGCTGCCCATGGAATGCGTGGCGGAAGGCGTCTCCGGCGTCTCCACGCCAGCCGTCAACCGTGTCGATCCGTTGGAGTCCGGCTCCTGCCTGATGCAGGTGGTCTCCATAGGAACGCAGTTCGGCCTCGGTCGCGTAGATCGCCGCCGGATTTCCGGGGACCAACGACTTCGGATCGCTCGTGGTCCCGAGTTCGGCCGCCATCAGCGCGCTCCGGGATCGGCCCCGGGAGCGGTCACCATGTTGCCGCTCTGCACGACATGCTGGTGTGCGTCCTGCTCAGCCTTGGTGTACGCATTCACACTGAGCGTCAGCCGACTTCTGATCTCCTTGCCATCCTTGGCAAGGTTGTCCACACCACGATTCCATCGACTCAGGAAATCGGACAGCGTGCTCGCCAGGTGGCCATGCCCGATCGCCGACGAGTCGTGGGGTATGTCGGCGACCTTCCGCTGGCTCACCTGCTCGAGAGTGCCATTCACGCCTGCGGCCGCCTCCCTTAACGCACCCAGATCTACCGAGTAACCGTCTTGCACCGCATCCCCCTTGCACCCTGCCGACATCACATCCCGCCCGGGCCGCTGTGGAACCCACCGCGGCGACCTATCCCATCCTGCGATGGGATGATCGAATCTTCTATCGATCAACTGCCAAATAGAGGTCAAGAGTTGTGAATCAGCACACCGATCAGGACAGCAGCGGTCGGCAGCAAGCCGCGCCCCCACCTTCACGGGGCACACAGCCTCGACGACTCGGCTCGCCACGGTGACAGTCGCTTCTCCCGAGCAGAGGATCGCCGCCAGCCCGGCTCACTGCCGCTAGCGCCTCCATCGCCCCGAGAGCCGCCCTGCGGCTCGGCCCTCCAGGCGCGCAGCGATCGGAAGAGGCGTGACTTCAAAGATCACCCAGCCGCGTTCGGGCACGGATCTGGCACGGGCGGAGTCGGATTGGTCTAGACAACGCGAAAGGCCCAGGTCGTTGACCTGGGCCTTTACTGCTGGAGCGGGCGACGAGAATCGAACTCGCGCTCTAAGCTTGGGAAGCTCATGTTCTACCATTAAACTACGCCCGCCTGATGAGCCGTCAGAGACTGCTCATTCCAGTGTCACTGTACCCCATCCGCGACAGTGGTTGCACGGCCGGTCCCGGGCCGTGGCGGAGCCCGGTGGGGGCGGGCCGGGGGCGTACTGTTTGGGCCGCGTGCCAGTGCCCCGGTGGGTGTGGGGTCGGGGCGGCGAGCCACGGTGTGGAATGTCCGGAACATCCCCTAATGTGACGCTGTCCCGGGGCCAGGCCGCCGGGGCGCGATGAGTACGGGTGAGTACTGGGTTAGGGATGGGAAGGGGATCGATGGAGCAGCGCGCCGTCGTTCGTTGTGCCGAGGGGCACCTGTTCAGCACCACCACGTTCCCGATGCAGAACCTCGGTCCCGGGCGGCTCGGGCCCGGGCGGTTGATCCGCTGTCCGCAGTGCGGACGGCTCCGGAGCTCGGTGCTGGCCGACGTGCGGGAGCTGTCGACGGCCCAACTGGCTCGGGCGATGCGGTTGGAGGCCGCTGAGTTCCTGGCCTGACGGCCGACGGGAGGACACGGGGCCCCGGACGGATTCGTCCGGGGCCCCGTCGTGCACGTAACCTCGAAGCGTGCTGCTCTCTGACAAGGACATCCGGACCGAAATCGACCTGGGCCGGGTCGTCATCGACCCGTTCGACCCGGCGATGATCCAGCCGTCGAGCATCGACGTGCGCCTCGACCGCTTCTTCCGCGTGTTCGAGAACCACAAGTACCCGCACATCGACCCCTCCGAGGAGCAGCCGGACCTGACCCGGCTGGTCGAACCGGACGGCGACGAGGCGTTCATCCTGCACCCGGGCGAGTTCGTGCTGGCCTCGACGTACGAGGTCATCACGCTGCCCGAGGACGTGGCCTCCCGGCTGGAGGGCAAGTCGAGCCTGGGCCGGCTGGGCCTGCTCACCCACTCCACGGCGGGCTTCATCGACCCCGGTTTCAGCGGTCACGTGACGCTGGAGCTGTCGAACGTCGCGACGCTGCCGATCAAGCTCTACCCGGGGATGAAGATCGGGCAGCTGTGCCTGTTCCGGCTCTCCTCGCCGTCCGAGCACCCGTACGGCTCCGCGCGCTACGGCTCGCGCTACCAGGGGCAGCGCGGCCCGACGCCGTCCCGCTCGTACCTGAACTTCCACCGCAGCGAGGTCTGACCGCGCCGCGGCAGAGCGCACGCACAGCGGGCGGCCACCCCCTCGACCAGGGGGGTGGCCGCCCGCGGCGTTTCCGGACGGACGGCGGGGCCGGACGGCCGGCGGTCCCCGACGGACGGCGGAGCCGCCCGGCGGTGTCAGGCCCGCTTGGGGCTGGTGACGGCGACCAGCTCGGCGCCGTCCTCGGACAGCCGCAGCTCGGTGCGCAGCTCGGCGAGCTCGCCGAGGTGGTGCAGGTGGGTGCCGCCGCAGAAGATCTGCGCGCCGCCCTCGGGCAGCTCGCAGTGCCACTGGCGGCGGGCGGTCAGCTCGGGGCCGGGGACGTCGATCCGGACCGGGGCGTCGGCCGCGACCCAGGCGGCGAGCCGGGCGTTGACGGCCTCGGTGAGGGCGGGCAGGGCGTCGGCGAGGGCGGGGAACTCCTCGGTGGCGTCGACCGTGAAGCCCTTCTTCTTGAGCGACTTGCCGAGCCGGTAGGTGTCCGTGCTGGCCTGGGTGTCCATCACCGAGCTCGCCATGGCGAGGCTGTCGAAGTCGGGGTTGCCGAAGGCGTCGGAGCGGCCCGGGTCCTTGCGCCAGCGCGGGGCGAGCGCGGCGTTGAGGGCGAGGGCGAGCAGGTGGCAGCCGCTGTGCGAGGCACTCAGGGCGGCCCGGCGCTCGGTGTCGACGGCGAGCACGGCGGTGCGGCCGACGAGGTCGCCGGGGTCGGCGGCGAGGACGTGCAGGACCAGCCAGGACCACTCCTCGTCCCCGCGCTTGACCGGGATCTCGGCGCCGACCAGCGGTGCGCCGCCGTCCGGGCCGACCGCGCCGGTGAGGCAGTCCACCACGGCCAGCTCGGTGCCGTCGACGGTGAGGGTGCCGTGGTCGGCCGGCTGGTCGGGCCAGGTGTGGTCGAGCGGGTGGAACGGGGTGGCCGCGGTCACCACCGCGTACCGGCCGTCCGCCAGCGGGTGCACCGCCAGCACGGGGGACTCTCCGGTCACCGCCCCGGCCGGGAAGCTGACGTGGGTGGTGGGGAGGGTCATGGCTGGCTCCGCTTGGTGGTCGACGAACGAGGGTGGGCGGGCCCGGGCCTTCCGGCCGGACCCGCCCACCATTCTGCCTGTCGGCCCAGCACCGGCGGCAGGGACCTTGATCACGTCGGCCGCTGCCGCCCGCTCACCCGAGCGTCGGCAGCTTGATCAGCACCAGCAGCGCGAGCAGCTGCACCGCCGCGGCGGCGGCCGCCTTGCCCCAGGGCAGGTCGTGCACCCGCCGGACCATGGTGGTCAGCAGGTACGCGCAGAGCATCCAGGTCGCCCAGCCGACCACCTGCACCACCGCACTGCCCGAGGGCAGCACCAGGTCGAGCAGCAGCCGGGGCGCGTCGGTCAGCCAGCCGATCAGCGCGGCCAGGCCGACCGTCGACTTCCACGGGCCGTCGCCGCCGAGCTGGCGGGCCAGCGCGTAGGTGACCGCGCCGAAGACGGCGCCGGCCACGGTGAAGCAGACGGCAGCGGCGAGCAGGCCGGTCAGCGCGACCGAGAAGGTGGAGTTGACGATGTCGTCGTGGGTCAGTCCGATGCCGAGGACCGCGAGCACGCCGTACAGCAGCGAGACGCTGAGGGCGGGCAGCCAGACCTGGTGGTCGCGGGTGCGGTCGAAGATGGCGGTCGGGGTGCGGAAGATGCCGACGAACAGTTCGCGCCACTGCGGCCGGGGCCCGCTGACGTGCGGGGCGGACTGGCCGCCGGCGCGGTAGACGGTGACGTTGTCCTGGCCGTACGGGGGCTGCTCCTGGCCGTACGGGGGCTGCTGCCCGTAGCCGCCGTTGTCGTCGTAGCCGTACTGGCCCTGGTCCGGGCCCTGGCCGTACGAGCCGGGCCGGCCCTGGCCCTCGTGGCCGTAGGGCGGCGGCTGCTGCCCGTACGGGGCGCCGCCCCGGTACGGGTCGCCGGCCGTCGGGAAGGCCCGGGTGTTGCCCGGCCGGTCGGCCGCGTACGGGTCGGCCGCGTAGGGGTCGTACCCGCCGCCGGCCGTGCTCCCGGGACCGCCCGCGCCGCCGCCCGGGGTGCCCGGGGCACCCGGCCCGCCGGGCGCTGCCGCCGGGTGCGCGGCCGTGAAGTACTCCGGCCCGTCCACGGGGCCGTCCGTCCGCCCGTACCCCCCGGGCGCCCCCGGCGGCGGCGGAGGCGCCGACCACCCGCCGTGCGGACGGTCGGCGCCCTGACCGCTGTCGTATCGATTACCAGCCACGCTCCGAAGGTACCCGTCCGGCCCAATGCGCGTCGGCCCCGGACGGAGCCGGGGCCGGTTTGCAGCGAGCCTGAGACGAACGGGTCCGAAAGTCGTCCGACCGGGACGCCCGGGGCCCGCTGCGGAGCCGCTAGCGCGGGGCGCTGACCGACGGCCCGTGCACCGAGGCGGCCGCGGCCGTGCCGGCCGGGCAGCCGCCCGGGCCGGCCGTGGTGCGGACGGCGCCGACCGGCAGCAGGGTGCCGCAGGCGATCCGGATGCCGCTCGGCAGCTCGTTGTCGGACTCGACGATCGCGCCGTCGCCGATCACCGCGCCGTCCAGCGCCGAGCGGTCGCCGACGGTGGCGTAGGCGCCCACGATCGAGTCCTTGACCAGGGTGTCCGGGCCGATCACGGCGCCGGGCAGGATCACGCTGCCCTCGACGATCGCGCCGGCCTCGACCACCGCGTCCGCGGAGACCACGGTGCCGCCGCTGAGCACCGCGCCCGGGTGGACGGTGGCGCCGGGCAGCAGCAGGGCGTCACCGGTGGGGCCGGGGACGGCCGGGGAGTCGACCTTGCCGAGGACCAGGTCGGCCGAGCCGCGGACGAACGCGGCCGGGGTGCCGAGGTCCAGCCAGTACGAGGTGTCGACGACGCCGCGCAGCAGGGCGCCGGTGGCCAGCAGCTCGGGGAAGGTCTCGCGCTCGACGGAGACCTCGCGGCCGGCCGGGATGCGGTCGATCACGGACCGGGTGAAGACGTAGCAGCCGGCGTTGATCTGGTCGGTGACGATCTGCTCCGGCGTCTCCGGCTTCTCCAGGAACTCCAGCACCCGCCCGTTCTCGTCGGTCGGGACCAGGCCGAAGGCCCTCGGGTCCTCCACCCGGGTGAGGTGCAGGGTGACGTCGGCCCCGGCGGCCACGTGGCCGTCGCGCAGGGCGGCGATGTCGAGGCCGGAGAGGATGTCGCCGTTGAAGACCAGGACCGGCTCGTCCGGGCCGCAGGTCAGCCCGGAGGCGGCGTTGCGGATGGCCCCGCCGGTGCCCAGCGGCTCGCGCTCGGTCAGGTAGACCAGCTCGATCCCGTACGGGGTGCCGTCCTGGAAGTGGTCCTCGAACACCTCGGCCAGGTAGGAGGTGGCCAGTACCACCCGGGTGACGCCGGCGGCGGCCGCACGGGCCAGCTGGTGGGCGATGAACGGGACGCCTGCCACGGGCAGCATCGGCTTGGGGGTGTGGGTGGTCAGCGGACGCAGTCGCGTGCCCTTACCACCGACGAGCATGATCGCCTCGGTCATGGTCTGCGCTGTTCCCCTTGTGCTCTCCGCGGCCCGGCCCGGCGGGCCGATACCTCCGTCAGTGGTCTGAGCCCGTCGTGAACGGGTCGACCGGCGCGCGGCCGGTCCGGCGCCTACTGTATTTCCTTCCGACCGAATGCCCGTCCGGCGGCCGTGCGATTGACGTCACTCGCCGTCCGCCCGCCGTACCGCCGGCCGTCGCCCGGGGCACCGAAAAGCCCGGCCCGGCGGGCGCGTTGGCGGCGTCCACCGGGCCGGGCGGTTGTTGCAGAACTGTCGAACAGCGAACGGTGACCGCGGTGATTGCGGTGACCGAAGTGACCGAAGTGACCGCAGTGATTGCGGTCACCGCGGCTACGCGTCGACGGTCGCGGGCTCCTCGGCCTCGGCCGGCGGGGTCGCCTTCACCGAGTCGAGCAGCAGCTGGGCCACGTCGACCACCTTGAGGTGCTCCTTGGCCGCGCCCTCGTTCTTCTTGCCGTTGACCGAGTCGGAGAGCATCACCAGGCAGAACGGGCAGGCGGTGGAGACGATGTCCGGGTTGAGCGACAGCGCCTCGTCCACGCGCTCGGTGTTGATCCGCTTGCCGATGCGCTCCTCCATCCACATCCGCGCGCCGCCGGCGCCGCAGCAGAAGCCGCGCTCCTTGTGGCGGTGCATCTCCTGCTGGCGCAGACCGGGGACCTTGTCCATGATCTCGCGCGGCGGGCTGTAGACCTTGTTGTGGCGGCCCAGGTAGCAGGGGTCGTGGTAGGTGATCAGACCCTCGACCGGGTTGACCGGGACGAGCTTGCCCTCGTCGATCAGGTGCTGCAGCAGCTGGGTGTGGTGGATCACCTCGAAGTGCCCGCCGAGCTGCGGGTACTCGTTGGCGATGGTGTTGAAGCAGTGCGGGCAGGTGGCCACGATCCGCTTGGTCGGGGCGTCCTCCAGCGCGGCGTTCAGCGTCTCCACGTTCTGCGCGCCGAGCATCTGGAAGAGGAACTCGTTGCCCAGGCGGCGCGGGGAGTCACCGGTGCAGGTCTCCTCCTTGCCGAGGATGGCGAACTTCACGCCCGCGGTGTGCAGCAGCTCGGCGAAGGCCTTGGTGGTCTTCTTGGCGCGGTCCTCCAGGGCGCCGGCGCAGCCGACCCAGTAGAGGTACTCGACCTCGGCCGGGTCGATGTCCTCACCGATCACCGGCACCTCGATGCCGGTCTCCTTCTTGAGCTCCTTGACCCAGTCGAGGCGGGCCTTGGTGGCCATGCCCCACGGGTTGCCCTTGTTCTCCAGGTTCTTGAGCATCGTCCCGGCCTCGGTCGGGAAGTTGCTCTCGATCATCACCTGGTAGCGGCGCATGTCGACGATGTGGTCGACGTGCTCGATGTCCACCGGGCACTGCTCGACGCAGGCGCCGCAGGTGGTGCAGGACCACAGCACGTCCGGGTCGATGACGCCGTTCTCCTCGGCGGTGCCGATCAGCGGGCGCTCGGCCTCGGCCAGGGCGGCCGCCGGGACGTCCTTGAGCTGCTCGGCGGTGGCCTGCTCGGTGCCCTCCATGTCCTTGCCGCCGCCGGCCAGCAGGTACGGCGCCTTGCCGTAGGCGTGCTCGCGCAGGCTCATGATCAGCAGCTTGGGGGACAGCGGCTTGCCGGTGTTCCAGGCGGGGCACTGCGACTGGCAGCGGCCGCACTCGGTGCAGGTGGAGAAGTCGAGGATGCCCTTCCAGGAGAAGTGCTCGACCTGGGAGACGCCGAAGACGGCGTCGTCGGCCGGGTCCTCGAAGTCGATCGGCTGACCCTTGCTGGTCATCGGACGGAGCCCGCCGAGCGCGGTGCTGCCGTCCTCCTCGCGCTTGAAGTAGATGTTGAAGAAGCCGAGGAAGCGGTGCCAGGCCACGCCCATCGAGGGGTTGAGGCCGATGGTGATCGCCCACGCGAACGAGATGCAGATCTTCAGCATCGCGAACAGGTAGACCAGGTTCTCCAGCGTGCCGTGCGACAGCCCGCTCAGCGCCGAGGTGATCGGGTACGAGACCAGGTGCTCCGGGCCGTACGAGTCGACGCCGGCCAGGGCGCCCTCCAGGGCGCGGAGCATCAGGATGCACAGGCCGATGCCGAGGATCGTGTACTCGACGTAGAAGGCCTGCCAGGCGATCGAGCCGGCGAACCGGGACTTGCGGCCGGACCGGGACGGCAGGCTCATCAGCCGGATCACGATCAGGGTGGCGATGCCCAGGGTGGTCAGGGTGCCGACCAGCTCGACGAAGAGCTGCCAGATCATCCAGTGACCGATGATCGGCAGTTCCCACTCGGCGTCGAACAGCTGGCCCATCGCGTTGACGATGGTGAGCACCAGGCTGAAGAAGCCGACCGCGACGAACCAGTGGGCGATGCCGACGATCCCCCAGCGGTTCATCCGGGTGTGGCCGAAGAACTCGGTCGCGAGGGTCTTCACGCGCTGGGCGGGCCTGCCGAAGCGGGTGGTGTCCGGCGCGCCGGTCAGCACGACCCTGAAAATGTGCCACGCCGCACGGAGGGCGAGCGCGGTGCCGATCACGAACGTGACCAGCGAGATGACGATCGCTGCTAGTTGCATCGCTCTCCGTCTCCTGCGGCTTGCGGTTGAGCAGTGTCTGCGGTTCTGCGCTTCTGCGGTCTACGTTTCTACGTTCTGCGTTCTGCGGGCCCGCGGGTTTCCGAGTGATTGTACTGGTCGGTAACTTGCCGGGCCGACGGCCCGGACATTACAGGTCGCCAACAGTCCTCCAGAAGGTTCCCAAGCTATGGCGGCAGTCACGTGACCGCACGCGCGCCGCCCCGTCGCGAGCGCCCGAACCGGCCCGCCCCTCCGGGTCGATGTCAGCGCCGATGTCAGCGGGGATATCAGCAAAGTTGAGTGCCGAGCACTCATAGCTGTTGACGCTACCCGCCGGGTCGTGCATCCTTGAGCCTGTAAAGCTCAACTCTTCCGTGGAGGTATCTACGATGGCACGCGCGGTCGGCATCGACCTCGGTACGACGAACTCGGTCGTCAGCGTTCTGGAGGGTGGCGAGCCCACCGTCATCACGAACGCCGAGGGCGCTCGGACCACGCCGTCCGTCGTCGCCTTCGCCAAGAACGGCGAGGTCCTCGTCGGCGAGGTGGCCAAGCGCCAGGCGGTCACCAACGTCGACCGCACCATCCGCTCGGTGAAGCGCCACATGGGCACCGGGTGGAAGATCAACATCGACGGCAAGGACTTCAACCCGCAGCAGATCTCGGCCTTCGTGCTGCAGAAGCTCAAGCGGGACGCCGAGGCCTACCTGGGCGAGACCGTCACCGACGCCGTCATCACCGTCCCGGCGTACTTCAACGACTCGGAGCGCCAGGCCACCAAGGAGGCCGGTGAGATCGCGGGCCTCAACGTCCTGCGCATCGTCAACGAGCCCACCGCGGCCGCCCTGGCCTACGGCCTGGACAAGGACGACCAGACCATCCTGGTCTTCGACCTCGGCGGCGGCACCTTCGACGTCTCCCTGCTGGAGATCGGCGACGGGGTCGTCGAGGTGAAGGCCACCAACGGTGACAACCACCTCGGCGGCGACGACTGGGACCAGCGCGTCGTCGACCACCTGGTCAAGGTCTTCCAGTCCGGCCACGGCGTCGACCTGTCCAAGGACAAGATGGCCCTGCAGCGTCTGCGCGAGGCCGCCGAGAAGGCCAAGATCGAGCTGTCCTCGTCCTCCGAGACCTCGATCAACCTGCCCTACATCACGGCCTCCGCCGAGGGCCCGCTGCACCTGGACGAGAAGCTCACCCGCGCCCAGTTCCAGCAGCTGACCGCGGACCTGCTGGAGCGCTGCAAGGTCCCGTTCCACAACGTGATCAAGGACGCCGGCATCTCGCTCTCCGAGATCGACCACGTCGTCCTGGTCGGTGGCTCGACCCGCATGCCCGCCGTCGCCGAGCTCGTCAAGGAGCTGACCGGCGGCCAGGACGCCAACAAGGGCGTCAACCCGGACGAGGTCGTCGCCATCGGCGCCGCGCTCCAGGCCGGTGTCCTCAAGGGCGAGGTCAAGGACGTCCTGCTGCTCGACGTCACCCCGCTGTCCCTCGGCATCGAGACCAAGGGCGGCATCATGACCAAGCTGATCGAGCGCAACACCACGATCCCGACCAAGCGCTCCGAGATCTTCACCACGGCCGAGGACAACCAGCCGTCCGTGCAGATCCAGGTCTACCAGGGCGAGCGCGAGATCGCCGCGTACAACAAGAAGCTCGGGATGTTCGAGCTGACCGGCCTGCCGCCGGCGCCGCGCGGCCTGCCGCAGATCGAGGTCACCTTCGACATCGACGCCAACGGCATCATGCACGTCGGCGCGAAGGACCTCGGCACCGGCAAGGAGCAGAAGATGACCGTCACCGGCGGCTCCTCGCTGCCGAAGGACGAGGTCGACCGCATGCGCCGCGAGGCCGAGCAGTACGCCGAGGACGACCACAAGCGCCGCGAGGCCGTCGAGACCCGCAACTCCGCCGAGCAGCTCGTCTACTCGACCGAGAAGTTCATCGCCGACAACTCCGACAAGCTGCCGGCCGACGTCAAGACCGAGGTCGAGACCGCCATCGGCGAGCTCAAGGAAGCCCTCAAGGGCGAGGACATCGCGAAGATCCGCGAGGCCTCCGAGAAGGTCTCCACCACCGCCCAGAAGCTCGGCCAGGCGCTCTACGCCAACGCCGACGCCGCAGGTGCCGGTGCCGCCTCGGCCGGCGACTCCGCCCACGCCAAGGAGGACGACGTCGTCGACGCCGAGATCGTCGACGACGAGAAGCCCAAGGGTGGTGCGTCGGCATGACGGACAAGCCGCAGGGCGGCAAGCCCGGCGACGACTCCGCCGCCGAGGAGGCCGTGATCAAGGCCGCCGAGGAAGCCGCCTCGGCCGGTGCCGGCGAGGCCCCCGAGGAGCTCGCCGCGGCCAAGCGCGAGCTGGCCGAGCGCACCGCGGACCTGCAGCGGCTGCAGGCCGAGTACCAGAACTACCGCAAGCGGGTCGAGCGCGACCGGCTGACCGTCCGCGAGATCGCGGTCTCCAACATCCTGGAGTCCCTGATCCCCGTCCTGGACGACATCGGCCGCGCCCGCGAGCACGGCGAGGTGACGGGCGGCTTCAAGTCCGTCTCCGACTCCCTGGAGACGGTCGTCGCCAAGCTGGGCCTGCAGCAGTTCGGCAAGGAGGGCGAGCCCTTCGACCCGACGCAGCACGAGGCGCTGATGCACAGCTACTCCTCGGACGTCACCGAGGACACCTGTGTCCAGATCCTCCAGCCCGGCTACCGCATCGGCGAGCGGATCATCCGCCCGGCGATGGTCGCCGTGGCCGAGCCCCAGCCCGGCACCCAGACGACGCCCGGCCCGGACGCCGAGGCGAAGTCCGCCGAGAAGGACAAGTCCGACGGTGGCTCGGACAGCTGACAACCTGTGACAGCTGACAACCAGTGCGCTGCGGAGTCGTACGCCGGCCAGTACGGCGGCCGGCTCCGCAGCGCGCTGTCAGCAGCGCTTCTTCCGGCGGCTGTTGACAGCGCAGTGACGATGGACATCGGGAGGTGTCGGGAGCGGTGAGCGAGCACAGCGAGCGAACCATCGAGGGGTGCGTGAACCGCTCTGCGGCTTCCGGGCGGAGCGAGGTGGGCGCATGAGCGGCAAGGACTTTGTCGAGAAGGACTACTACAAGGTCCTCGGCGTGCCCAAGGACGCCACCGCCACCGAGATCAAGAAGACCTACCGCAAGCTGGCGCGCGAGTTCCACCCGGACGCGAACAAGGGCGACGCCAAGGCCGAGGAGCGCTTCAAGGACATCTCCGAGGCGTACGACGTCCTCTCCGACGAGAAGCGCCGCAAGGAGTACGACGAGGCCCGCAGCCTCTTCGCCAACGGCGGCTTCCGCACCGGCGGCCCCGGCGGCGCCGGCAGCTACGGCTTCGACTTCGGCGACCTCTTCACCGGCACCCAGGGCGGCGGTGGCGGCGGACTCGGCGACGTCTTCGGTGGACTCTTCAACCGCGGCGGCGCCCGGCAGGCCCAGCCCCGGCGCGGCGCCGACGTCGAGACCGAGGTGACGCTCTCCTTCGAGGAGGCCGTCGACGGCGCGACCGTACCGCTGCGGATGACCAGCCAGGCCCCCTGCCGGCTCTGCAACGGCACCGGTGCCAAGAGCGGCACCACCCCCAGGGTCTGCCCGACCTGCGTCGGCGCCGGCACCGTCAGCCGCGGCCAGGGCGCCTTCGCGCTCTCCGAGCCCTGCAAGGACTGCCGCGGCCGGGGCATGATCGTCGACGACCCGTGCCCCGACTGCCACGGCAGCGGCCGGGCCAGCTCCGCCCGCACCATGCAGGTCCGCATCCCGGCCGGCGTCCAGGCCGACCAGCGGATCCGGCTCAAGGGCAAGGGCGCCCAGGGCGAACGCGGCGGCCAGCCCGGTGACCTCTACGTCACCGTGCACGTCGACCCCCACCCGGTGTTCGGGCGCAAGGGCGACAACCTCACCGTCACCGTCCCGGTCACCTTCCCCGAGGCCGCCCTCGGCGCCACCATCGAGGTGCCCACGCTGAACGGCCCCGCCGTGAAGCTCAAGCTCCCCCCGGGCAGCGCCAACGGCCTCACCATGCGCGCCCGCGGCAAGGGTGCCACCCGCAAGGACGGCACCCGCGGCGACCTCCTCGTCACCGTCGAGGTCGTCGTCCCCCAGCACGTCGACGGCGACGCGCTGGACGCCCTGGAGCAGTACCGCGAGGCCACCGCCTCCGACGACCCACGAGCCGCTCTGTTCCGGGCGGCGAAGGGAGCGTGACGACCAGATGTCCCCGAACCCGATGAACCCGACGAACCCGATGGACCCGGCGAACGCCAACGGCCCGATCGGTCCGGGCGGCCCGATCGGCCCGGGCCTCGGTGAGGGCCTCCCCGGCGGCCCCGCCGGCGGCCGCCCCCGCCGCGCCGCGGCCGCGCCGCAGTACGTCCTCACCGAGGACACCCCGGTGTACGTCATCTCGGTCGCCGCCGAACTCTCCGGCCTGCACCCGCAGACCCTGCGCCAGTACGACCGCCTCGGCCTGGTCTGCCCCGACCGCACCGCCGGCCGCGGCCGCCGCTACTCGGCCCGCGACATCCAGCAGCTGCGCGAGGTCCAGCGGCTCTCCCAGGACGAGGGCATCAACCTGGCCGGCATCAAGCGGATCATCGAGCTGGAGAACCAGGTCAGCGCCCTCCAGTCGCGCATCACCGAACTGGTCGACTCCCTCGAGGGCGCCGCCACCGCCCTCCAGCAGCGCGAGGCCGCCGTCCACGCCTCCTACCGCCGCGACCTCGTCCCGTACCAGCCCCCCACCCCCCAGTCCAGCGCCCTCGTCGTCTGGCGCCCCAAGCGCTGACCCGGGGCCCGCACCGCACCACCAGCCGCCGGCTCCCTCCTGTTCGGGGGGTGCCGGCGGCTGCGTCGGCGTGGCAGGCTCCTTCCTGCCGTGTGAAAGCGGGTTCTGTCATGCGACAGTTGCATCGAAATCTGGTAGTGAATACAACCGAGTAAGGCCGAAAGGTCCAAGCCGAGGCAGGGAGCAACAGATGGGCGGGACGGAGGCATCCGGTCCCATGGCCAACGCCAACAGCCAGCTCTCCCCTGATGCGAGATCTCTCTACATGGCCGTTCTTCGGGAGCCTGGAAGAGTGATCGCTGCCATGGCCGAGGAAGGCGACCGCGACTCCCTCCGCGAATTGGTCGATATCGGCTTGTTGGTACCGGATATCGAGAATCCGGGAATGCTTGTCGCCGTCGACCCAAAGCAGCTCGCCAGTGCTCTCACCGCGACATGGCAGCGCAGGGCCCTCGATCTACTCAGCCGGGCCGCAGCCCTGCCTGCCGAGTTCCAGGAGCTCACCCATGCCTACGGCAACGGGGGGAGCGAGGCGCATGACGGCGGCCCGATCGAGCACCTTCACGGTCTGGCCGAGATCAACCGCAGACTGGTCGAGCTCATGGAAGGCAGTCGCGAGGAGGTACTGAGTGCCCAACCGGGTGGGGGCTCCCGCTCCTTCCCGACCGAGGCAGCCATCGCCCTGGACACGGACATGCTGCGCCGCGGAGTCTCGCGACGCACGTTGTACCAGCCGAGCACGCGGTACTCCGCGCCCACGCGCGCCTATGTAGCGGCCATGACCGCGGCCGGCGGCGAGGTTCGTACGTTGGGCGAACCGTTCACAAGGATGATCATCGTCGATCGCACTGCCGCGATCATTCCTGTCAGTGGCGACCAGCAACGAGCCGCGTTCATTCAGGACGAGGCCGTGATCGGCTTCATGGTCAGCCTGTTCGAGAGCTTCTGGGAACGCGCCATCCCTTTCCAGGGCGGTCTCGATGTTCCGCCGGAGGTCGTGTCCAGGCTCCGCGAGAACATCCTCAGGATGATGTTGCAGGGCATCGGCCACCGTGTCATAGCCAGGAACCTGGGCTTGAGCGAGCGAACCCTTGCCCGGCACATTGCCGAGCTTCGTGACGAATACGCTGCCGACACCTTGTTCCAGCTAGGCTGGAAGCTGTCCGAAAGTCACCGCACCATGCCGCTGTTCAGTGACCCGGAGACACCCTACTGAGGCAGGCTCAAGTCCAGATCACGTCATCCGCAATGGTGGCAGCGGCGAGCTTCTGATGGCCCGGGGTCGGAGCCTGGGAGGTAGCGGGCTGCGCGGTCCAGATCACGTCAGCATGCACGGGAGCCGAACTCAGCAGAACCGTCACTACAGCCAGTGCTATCGCGGTCGCCCACCGACGCGCCTCACGCACTGTGACCACTCCCCTTCGGACAATGTTGAACGCTCAGCGAATCGGCAGCGCATGAGCCGCAGCGCTGATTATGCTGCACGATCCCGAACGTGTCAGCGAGGGAGTCCTTCGCAACGCTCTTGCCCGGCCCAACCCTTCCAAAGTCCCGCCCTCTCTCGAAGGCACGTCAGCATGTCATCTCTCTGCCATGCAGCGAGATGACACCTCGGGCCAGTGGACGCACAGGCCGGCTCAACGACACGATCAGTGCACCGACTGATCGCCACGTACGAGCGTGACACAGCGGATGTGTTCACATCAAATTCCCCTGAACGACCGTCTCGGCGCGAGTACCACCAAACAGCAGCAGCCGCTGGGCCCCGTCCCCCCGACCCGGTCGGCCTTTCAATGGAGTCGACATGACTGACCACTACCAGGGCTCCGCTTCCCATCACCTCAGCAATGCCCCTGAGGGTCGGCGTGCACGTGTGTTCCTGGCCGCGCCGCTGATGCGGCTGACCGGCCCCGCGGACAGCGTGGTGACGCTCGCCAGCCGGACGCGGCTGACGACGCTCCGCACCACCCTCCTCCGCAGCGGTGCCGCCGTGTACAGCGCGCACCACAGCGACGCCTGGACCGTCGCCGGTCGGGCGCCCGAGCCCCGGGTCCCCTCCGACTTCCGCGCGCTCCAGTCCGCTGACCTGGTGTTCGCCTACGTCGGCGCCCCGCTCTCGGCCGGCGTCAGCCTCGAACTCGGTTGGGCGTCGGCGCTGCGGAAGCCGATCGTCCTGCTCGTCGACGAGGCCATCACCCACAACCCCCTGATCGCCACCATCGAGCAGGTCGCCCCCGTCCTGCCGCTGGTCTTCGACGACACCTGGTCCCAGGAGGCCCTCCACCACACCGTGGAGACCGCCCTCGACTGGGCCGGCATGGCGCTCTCCCTCCGCGAGGGCTTCTGGACCGCCCCCGGCGACCGCTTCAACGTCCCCCGGCAGCAGACCTCCGTCCCCGGCTACTGGCCGACCGGCGCCGCCACTGGCTGAGCAGGGCTCACCCACCGGACTCCCCCGTCCGGGCTCCCCGCATCTGCCAGCCGAGCTGGAACAGGGTCTCCGCGTCGTACACCTTGCGCAGCCGGGCGATGTGACCGGCCACGGTCCGTTCGCTCAGGCCCATCCGGGTAGCGATCGCCCGCTGCGTGAGACCCCTGGCGAGCAGGCGACCCACCTGCTCGTGGGCGATCGGGGCGGAACCGGCTGCGAGTGACTCCCAGTCCACGGCCTGGGCGTGCTGCCACTGCTGCTCGAAGACCCCCACCAGGTAGGCGACCATCGCGGCGTCCTCGACCACGGCGGCAACCGTGTGGTCGAGGGTGGCCGGGATCACGGCCACGGTGCGGTCGAAGATCAGCGTCTTGGTGAAGGGCCCCTCCAGCAGCCGGATCGGGGCGCCGGCCTGAGTGGAGTGCAGCGCGTACTCGACCGTCCGTGGATCGGAGCAGGCCGACGGTTCGAAGACGGTGAACATCGCCCCGCCCGCTTCGACGTAGCGGCGGCTGTGGTCGAGCGAGTCCTGCATGTGGTCGTGGGGACGGGGCCCGCCGGGCTGGGCCGCGAGGGCCTCATGCGGGTAGTCCTTGACCAGCTGCGAGATCAGGTGCCGGATCTCCGGCATGCCGACCACCCGCCGGACCCCGCCGACGGGATCGGCGCGACGGGGCGCGGTGTCGTAGGCCTGGGTCAGGTCGTCCAACAGGTCCGGGACGGCGGCGGCACGGGCGAGGAGGCGGGCGCTCTCCTCCCGCAGGTCCGCGCCGATGCGCTCGCCGACGGCCCGGGGGTTCACCGCGCTGTAGGTGCCGTCGGCGGTACGGAGGACGAGCAGGCCGAGGTCAGCGAGTTGCTTCACGGCGGACTTGTCCTCAGGGCGGATCTCACCGACACGGATCCGGCCGCCCTCGGCCAGGATCGCCCGGTACAGCTCGCGCGCGGCGGCATCGGGCAGGTCGACTACCGGTTCAGGCATCGCGGGCTCCCCTCATCTGCCAGCCGAGTTGGAACAGCGTCTCCGCGTCGTACGACTCCCGCAGGCGCGCGATGTGGCCGGCGACGGTGCGCTCGCTCAGGCCCAGGCGGGTGGCGACCGACCGCTGGGTGAGGCCCTGGGTGAGGAGGCGGGCGATCTGGTCACGGAGGTCCGACTCCGGCGCGCCGCCGTCCAGGGACGCCCAGTCGACACTGTCGGACCGCTGCCACAGCTGCTCGAAGGCCTCGACGACGAAGGCCACCGTCGCCGGGTCGTCGACCACGGCGGCGCTGTTGAGGTCAGGGTCCGCGGGGATGACGGCCACGGTCCGGTCGAAGACCAGGAAGCGCTTGAACGGACGGTCGAGCACCCGGATCGCGCAGCCCGGCGCGGTGGCTGCCGCCGCGTACGCCACGGCCCCGGGGTCGGTGCGGGCACCGAGCTCGAACAGACAGCGGATGGCGCCGCCGCGTTCGAGGTAGCGGCGGGTGCGGACGAGGGATTCTGCGAGCTGGCCTGCGTCTCGCGCGGCGCCGGGCTGGGCGCTCAGGGCTTCGCCGGCGAACTCCTGGGTCAGTTGCTCGACTTCGTGCCGGATCTCGGCCTTGCCGGTGATGACCCGGGCCCGGCCCAGGCCCGGCTTCCGGCGTGGTGCGGTGTCGTAGGCATGGGTGAGGTCGCGCAGTTGCTCGGGGACCTGGTCCGCCTCGACCAGGAGCCGGGCGCCGGCCCTGCGGATCTCGGCGCCGATGCGTTCGGCGGCCGACCGGGGGTCCACGGCGCTGTACGAGTTGTCGACCAACTGCTGTACCAGCAGCCCGAGTTCCACCAGCCGCCCGAGCGCCTCCCGATCTCCCGGATCGACCTCGGCGGCGCGGATCCGGCCGCCCTCGCGCAGGACGGCGAGGTAGAGCGCACGGGCGGCGGCGTCCGGAAGGGCGCCGCTGAGGCCGGTCATGACCGTTCACCCCGCATCTGCCAGCCGAGTTGGAACAGCGTCTCGGCGTCGTACTGCTCGCGGAGGCGGGCGATGTGGCCGGCCACCGTGCGCTCGCTCAGGCCCAGGCGGGTGGCGACCGACCGCTGGGTGAGGCCCTGGGCGAGCAGGGCGCCGACCTGCTCGTGGACGGCGGAGCCGAGGGAACCGTCGTCCAGCGCGGCCCAGTTGACGCCCTCGGCCTGCTGCCAGAGCGTCTCGAAGGTGTCGACCGCGAAGGCGACCGTCGCCGGATCGTCGACCACGGCGGCGGTGCTGTAGTCAGCGGCGGCGGGAATGACGGCGACGGTGCGGGCGAAGATCAGGAAGCGCCTGAACGGTACGGCGAGGACGCGGGTGGTGGCGCCGAGCCGGGAGGCCTGGGCGGCGAAGCGTACGGTCGGCGGGTCGTACTTGGCCGAGATCTCGTAGAGGGAGCGCACGGTGCCGCCGCGTTCGTGGAAGCGGCGGGCGCGCCGTAGTGAGTCCGGTAGCTCGTTGGCCGGGCGGGGGCCGCCGGGTTGAGCCGACATGCCGTCTCCGGGCATCGCCTCGGTCAGCCGGTCGATCTCGTGCCGGATCTCCTCCTTCCCGGTGACGTAGCGCGCCCCGGTCGAGGCGCTCCGCCGCTTCGGGCTGGTGTCGTAGGCCTGGGTGAGCTCGTCCATCAGCTCGGGGAGTTGCTCCGCTTCCGCGAGCAGGCGAATGCTCTGCCGGCGGATCTCGCCACCGATTCGCTCGATGGCCGTGCGCGGGTCGACGGCGCTGTAGGACCCGTCCAGCAACTGCGGCACCAGCAGCCCGAGTTCCACCAGCCGCCCGAGCGCCTCCTGGTCGCCCGGGCCGACCTCGGCGGCGCGGATCCGGCCGCCCTCGCGCAGGACGGCGAGGTAGAGGGCGCGGGCGGCGGCGTCCGGGAGGGCGGCGGCGAGGAGGGCGGTGGGGTCAGCCATGGCGTTCCCCCCGCAGGTGCCAGCCGAGGTGGAAGAGGGTCTGGGCGCCGTAGCGCTCGCGGAGGCGGGAGATGTGGGCGGCGACGGTGCGTTCGCTGAGGCCGAGCCGGGTGGCGACGGCGCGCTGGGTGAGGCCGCGGGCGAGCAGCCGGCCGATGCGGACGGTGGTGGGGTGGGGGGCGCCGAGGTTGCGGTCGGCGGGGGTGGCGCGGGCCCAGTCCCGTTCGAACTGGGCGACCAGGTAGGCGACGGTGGTGCGGTCGGTGACGACGGTGGCGCGGCTGCGGTCCTCGACGGCGGGGATGACGGCCACCGAGCGGTCGAAGACCAGCATCCGCTCGTACGGTTCGGCGAGCGCCCGGGCCTCGGCGCCCTCGCCGCTGCGGAGGGCGACCTGGCGCAGGGTGGCGGGGTCGGCGAGGGCACCGGGCTGGTGGAGGGTGCGCATCGAGCAGCCGCGGCGGAGCAGGGCGAGGTCCTGGGCGAGGCTGGTCTGGAGGACCTCGGCGGAGTGGTGGCCGGGGCGGGCGGCGAGGAACTCCTCCTTGCACTCGGCGAGGAGTTCCGAGATGCACTGGCGGACGGCGGCGGCACCGCCCCCGGCACCAACGTCGACCCCGACCCCGTCGGGCCGAGCGCCATCGAGCCGAGCGCAGTCCAGCCGAGCGCCATCGACGCCCCCGGACGGCCGGTGGAGCGCCTCGTAGGCGCGGGAGAGCGGCTGGAGGGTCCCCGGCAGCCGCTCGGCGTGCACCAGCAGCCGGACGGCCCGGAGGCGGAGTTCGGTGCCGAGCCGGTCGCCGAGGGCGCGCGGGTTGGCGGCGGTGTAGCCGGTGGCGGTCGGGGTGAGGAGCCCGCGGGCGACGAGGGCCGCGACGGTGGCGCGGTCGGCGGGGGCGAGGTCCTCCGGGCGCAGCCGGCCGCCGGCGCGGACCACGGCGAGGTAGAGGGCGCGTTCGGCCGGGCCGGGCTCATCGGTCATCGCGGGCGCCTCTCATCAGCCAGCCGAGCTGGAAGAGGGTCTGGGCGCCGTACCGGTCGCGCAGCCGGGAGATGTGGCCGGCGACGGTGCGTTCGCTGAGGCCGAGCCGGGTGGCGACGGCGCGCTGGGTGAGGCCGCGGGCGAGCAGCCGGCCGACCCGGTCGGGGATGGTGCGGGCGGGGCCCTGGCCGAGGGCGGCGGCGGCCTCGGCGGTGTCGGCGCGGGCCCAGTCGCGTTCGAATCCGCCGATCAGGAAGGCGAGGGTGGCCGGGTCGCTGATGAACGCGGCGGTGCTGTTGTCGTCGTTGGCGGAGATGACGGCGACGCTGCGGTCGAAGACGATCAGGCGCTGGAAGGGCTCGTCGAGGACCCGGATCTGCGAGCCGTACCGGGTGACCTGCTCGGCGTAGGCGAGGGCGGCCGGTTCGACGAGGGCGACGGGCTGGTAGACGGTGCGCAGGGAGCAGCCGCGCTGGAGGAGTTGGACGTCCTGGGCGAGGGCGACCTGGAGGGTGTCGGCGGGGCGGTGGCCGGGCTGGGCGGTGAGGACCTCGGAGCGGCAGTCGGAGACCAGTTGGGAGATCCGCTGGCGGATGTGGACGTGGCCCTCGACGTAGACCGCGCCGCCGGAGGTGCCGGACGGGCGGGGCATCGCGTCGTAGGCGCGGGTGAGGCCGTCGAGGGCGCCGGGGAGGTTCTCGGCGCGGACCAGCAACCGGGTTGCCTCGCTGCGGAGTTCGGCGCCGAGCCGGTCGCTGACGGAGCGCGGGCTGACGGCGGTGTAGCAGTGGTCCATCCGGTTGACCATGACCAGGCCGATGTCGAGGAGCTGCCGCAGCGCGGCCCGGTCGGCGTCGGAGACGTCGGCGAACGGGATGCGGCCGCCTTCGGCGATGACGGCGAGGTAGAGCTGTCGGGCGGCCTCGTCGGGTTCCTCGCCCTCGGGTGCCGCCTGGTGCGGCGCGACCGCCGGTTCCGCCGTCACGTCGTACTCTCCCTGCCGGACGCCTCTCCCCTTGCCTGTCCCCGTCCGTGCGCGCGGGGCCGCGGGTCGCGCGGTCCGCGGGCGCCGGTGGCCGGGCGTCCCACGCTACCGGCCGGAAGGCGGGCCCCCGGGTCCGGGTGCCGTCGCACACGGGGTCCCGGGGGCCGCCATCGGTACGCCAGGTCCAGGCGATTCCGTCGAGGCGGAGCAGCAACGCCTCGCCGGTACCGGTTCGGGCTCCATCACCACACATGGATCCCGGCCGGGGCTCTTCCCCCCCGTTCCACGCGTGCGGGACGTTGCACTCGTGGTCAGTTCTGAAGAGCTGGTCGCCACCATCGGACTGCGGTGCCCGGACGACCTGGCGTACCTCCACCCTCACAGCGTGACGGCCGGTGAACAAGTGCCGTCCGAGTGCAGGTTCGCGCAATTGCAGTTATCTGCATCCCGCAGCGGGTGCGGGGCCGCGGGCGGGGGCCGGGATTCCGGTAAAGGCCGAGGCCAGCGGGGGGTACGGGCGGCGCGCAGCGATTGGCAGTTCACCGTCATCGTGCAGCTGCGCGTTCCTGCAACGGCGGCATGCTCCTGAGTGCGGGCGGCCGCCGCGCGGGTCGTCGCAGCTCAGCCCGCGCCGGCCGCACCGAGCAGGGCGCCCCGCTCAGGACGTCCGACTCAGGGCGTCCGGCTCAGGGCGCCCGACTCAGGGCGCCGGGCTCAGGGCGTCCGGCTCAGCGCGCCCGCGCTCAGCGCGCCAGCAGCCGTCCGCGCAGCAGCCCGGTGGCCGTGCCGGTCGCGGCGAGCACCCAGGCGGTGCCGAGCAGCAGGTAGAGCCCGACGGAGAGCCCGGTGAAGCCGCCGAAGCCGGTGTGCCGGGCGAGCGCGGAGGCGCCGGTGACGCAGGTGCCGACCGGGAAGGTGAACGCCCACCAGGTCATCGCGAACGGCATCCCGGCCCGCCGGGCGCGCAGGTTGGCGGCCAGCGCGACGGCCAGCCAGAGCATCGCGACGCCGATCACGGCGACCCCGTACAGCTCGGCCAGCGGCAGCAGGACGGGCGCCAGCGCGGGCAGCACCGGGCGGGCCGCGTCGGCGAGTTGGTGGATCGCGGTGACGGACTGGCCGAGCGGGCCGAGCACCAGGAACAGCGCGGGGGTGAGCACCAGGGTGGGGAGCTTGCTGTGGAACAGGCCGGTGAACACCACGGGCAGCAGCACCAGGGTGGCCAGCAGGCCGATCCCGAACAGCGCCCAGCAGCCGTACAGCATGGCCTCCTGGGGCATTCCGGTGGGCAGGTGGGGGACGAGGGCCGGGCCGCAGGCGGAGGCGACCAGCGGGGCGACCACGGGCAGCAGCCAGGTCGGGTTGGCCTCCAGGGCGGACACCCGGTGCCGGGTGATCATCAGGTACGGGATGCCGGCCGCGACGGTCAGCGCGTAGAGCGTGCCGACGCCCCACAGCACGGCGTCCAGGGCGACGGCGGGGCCGGTGCCGATGACCCGGGAGCCGAGCAGCAGGGTGCCGAGGCCGACCGCCAGCAGGGCCATCGGCGGGCAGCCGTAGAAGACGGCGGTGGCCGGGTTGTCCAGCAGCTGGGTGCGAGCCGCCTCGCGGTGCCGGGTGAGGTGCACCAGGCGGGCGCCGGCCAGCAGCACCAGGGCCGCCGCGCCGAGCGCCCACATCACCTCGCCGAAGCCGATCAGCCCGGGCAGGTGGACCGGCAGGGCGGCGGCGCCGTTGGCCACGATCGCGGTGCCCATCACGGCGGCGTACCAGTTGGGACCGAGCTGGGCCAGGTCGAGGCGGGGAAGCCGGGAGAGCCGGGAGAGCCGGGAGGACCGGGGGCCGCGGGAGGGACCGGAAGGGCGCGGGGGACGGGACGGCCGGGGCTGCTCGGAGGAGCGGGCAGGAGCGGCGGAGCTGGCGAGCGGGCGGACAACGGCCGAGGTGGACATGGTTCCACCGTCGCCGAGCGGCCCGGCCGCCGGTAGCGCCGCGGGTTCTATGAGGGCATAGCCTGAACCTATGCCCCTCTCCCCGCACGTCCCCGAACTGGGCGCCCTGGAACTGCTGCTCGCGGTGGCCCGGCTGGGCAGCGTCGGCCGGGCCGCGGCCGAGCTGGGCGTGAGCCAGCCGACCGCGAGCGCCCGGATCAAGGGCATGGAGCGGCAGATCGGCGTCCCACTGCTGGAGCGCTCGCCCCGGGGCAGCCGGCCGACCGAGGCGGGCCGGCTGGTGGTCGAGTGGGCCCGCCAGGTGCTGGAGGCGGCGCAGGCGCTGGACGCCGGGATCGACGCGCTGCGCGAGCGGCGGGACGCCAAGCTGCGGGTGGTGGCCAGTCTGACCGTCGCCGAGTACCTGATGCCGGGCTGGCTGCTGGCACTGTCCGAGGCCAGCCCGGGGACGGCGGTGACGCTGCGGACGGCGAACTCGGCGGAGGTCGCCGGGCACGTGCTGGCCGGGGACGCCGACCTCGGCTTCGTCGAGGGTCCGACGACCCCGCCCGGGCTGGCCGGCGCGGTGGTGGCGGCGGACCGGCTGGTGGTCGTGGTGGCGCCCGGCCACCGCTGGGCGCGCCGCCGCACCCCGCTGACCGGGGCGGAGCTGGCGGCCACCCCGCTGGTGCTGCGCGAGCCCGGCTCGGGCACCCGGGAGGTGCTGGAGGCGGCGCTGGCGCCGTACGGGGGCACCGTGCAGCCCCGGATGGAGCTGGCCTCGTCCACGGCGTTGAAGGGGGCGGCGATGACCGGGGCGGGGCCGGTCTGCCTGAGCGAGCTGGCGGTGGTGGAGGAGCTGGCCACCCGGCGGCTGGTCGAGGTGCCGCTGGCGGAGGAGCTGGACCTGCGACGGCCGCTGCGCGCGGTGTGGCCGGCCGGGCAGCGGCCGGGCGGGCCGGCCCGGGAGTTGCTGGGGCTGACCCGGCGGAGCGTCCGCCAGCACCCGCGGCGGGAGGCCTGAACCGCGCGGGGCCCGGCGCCGAGCCACCAGCCCCGAAAAGCCTTCCGCCGAAAAGTTGAGCGGAATACACTCAACTTAGTGCATGCTGTATCTAGCAGCAGTGAAGGACGACGAGGGAGGATCCCCCAGCAGTGGACGCGAGCAAGTTCACCACCAAGACCCAGGACGCCCTGTCCGCCGCGATCCGGCAGGCGGGCGCCGCAGGCAACCCGGACGTCAGGCCGGTGCACATCCTGATCGCCCTGCTGGAGCAGCCCGAGGGCATCGCCCGGCCCCTGCTGGAGGCGGTCGGGGCGAACCCCGCCCGGGTCGACGCCGAGGCGCGCCGCCAGCTGGCGGCGCTGCCCAGCGCCATGGGCTCGACGGTCGCCGCCCCGCAGCTGGCCCGGGACACCCTCGCCGTGCTCACCGAGGCCGGCCGGCGCGCGGACGACCTGGACGACCAGTACGTCTCGACCGAGCACCTGCTGGTCGGCCTGGCCGCCGAGGGCGGCGCGGTCGCCGAGCTGCTGGCGCAGCAGGGCGCGACGCCCAAGGCGCTGCTCGCCGCCTTCAAGGACGTCCGCGGCAGCGGCCGGGTCACGTCGCCGGATCCGGAGGGCACCTACAAGGCCCTGGAGAAGTACGGCACCGACCTCACCCAGGCCGCCCGGGACGGCAAGCTCGACCCGGTGATCGGCCGGGACCACGAGATCCGCCGGGTGGTCCAGGTGCTCTCCCGCCGGACGAAGAACAACCCGGTGCTGATCGGCGAGCCCGGCGTCGGCAAGACGGCCGTGGTCGAGGGCCTGGCCCAGCGGATCGTGGCCGGTGACGTGCCGGAGTCGCTGCGCGGCAAGCGGCTGGTCGCGCTGGACCTCAGCGCGATGGTGGCCGGCGCCAAGTTCCGCGGCGAGTTCGAGGAGCGGTTGAAGGCCGTCCTGAACGACATCAAGTCCTCCGACGGGCAGGTCGTCACGTTCATCGACGAGCTGCACACCATGGTCGGCGCGGGCGCCGGCGGCGACTCCGCGATGGACGCGGGCAACATGCTCAAGCCGATGCTGGCCCGCGGCGAGCTGCGGATGGTCGGCGCCACCACGCTGGACGAGTACCGCGAGAGGATCGAGAAGGACCCGGCCCTGGAGCGCCGCTTCCAGCAGGTGCTGGTCGGCGAGCCCAGCGTGGAGGACTCGATCGCCATCCTGCGCGGCCTCAAGGGCCGGTACGAGGCGCACCACAAGGTGCAGATCTCGGATGCCGCCCTGGTCGCCGCGGCGACCCTGTCCAACCGCTACATCACCTCCCGCTTCCTGCCCGACAAGGCGATCGACCTGGTCGACGAGGCGGCCTCCAGGCTCCGGATGGAGATCGACTCCTCCCCGGTCGAGATCGACGAACTCCAGCGCTCCGTCGACCGGTTGCGGATGGAGGAGCTGGCCCTGGAGAAGGAGTCGGACCCTGCCTCGGTCGACCGCCTCGCCCGGCTGCGGCGCGATCTGGCCGACAAGAACGAGCAGTTGAGCGTGCTGACGGCGCGCTGGGAGCAGGAGAAGAAGAGCCTCAACCGGGTCGGCGAGCTCAAGGAGCGGCTGGAGGGCCTGCACGGCGCGCTCGAACGGGCCCAGCGCGACGGGGACTTCGAGCGGGCCTCCAAGCTGATGTACGCCGAGATCCCGGCCGCCGAGACCGAGCTCGCCGAGGCCCAGGAGCGCGCCGCCGACCAGGACGCCTCCGCCTCGATGGTCAAGGAGGAGGTCGGCCCGGACGACGTGGCCGACGTGGTCGCCTCCTGGACGGGCATCCCGGCCGGCCGGCTGCTGGAGGGCGAGAGCGCCAAACTCCTGCGCATGGAGGAGGAGTTGGGCCGCCGCCTGATCGGCCAGACGGAGGCCGTGCAGGCCGTCTCGGACGCCGTGCGGCGCACCCGCTCGGGCATCGCCGACCCGGACCGCCCGACCGGCTCCTTCCTGTTCCTCGGCCCGACGGGCGTCGGCAAGACCGAACTCGCCAAGGCCCTGGCCGACTTCCTGTTCGACGACGAACGGGCGATGGTCCGGATCGACATGAGCGAGTACGGCGAGAAGCACTCGGTCGCCCGTCTGGTCGGCGCCCCGCCCGGGTACGTCGGCTACGAGGAGGGCGGCCAGCTCACCGAGGCGGTCCGGCGCCGCCCGTACAGCGTGGTGCTGCTGGACGAGGTGGAGAAGGCCCACCCCGAGGTCTTCGACGTGCTGCTCCAGGTGCTGGACGACGGCCGGCTCACCGACGGCCAGGGCCGCACGGTGGACTTCCGGAACGCGATCCTGATCCTCACCTCCAACCTGGGCTCGCACTACCTGGTCGACCCGACCACCCCGGAGGACCGGAAGAAGGCCCTGGTGCTGGACTCCGTCCGGGCCGCGTTCAAGCCGGAGTTCCTCAACCGGCTGGACGACATCGTGGTCTTCGACCCGCTGGGCACCGCCGAGCTCAGCCGGATCGTGGACCTCCAGGTGGCCCGCCTCGGCGAGCGGCTGCGCGAGCGGCGGCTCACCCTGGAGGTCTCCGCGGCGGCCCGCGACTGGCTGGCACTGACCGGTTACGACCCGGCGTACGGCGCCCGCCCGCTGCGCCGGCTGGTGCAGTCCGCGATCGGCGACCAGCTCGCCCGGGCGATCCTCTCCGGCCAGGTGCACGACGGGGACACCGTCCTGGTCGAGCGGGACGAGGAGGGCGACCGGCTCACGGTCCGCGGCCGGGGCCCGCTGGAGAAGTAGCCACCGGCCCCCTCCCGTCACCGGCACCGCTCTCGGCCGCCCCCTTGCCCGCGCGAGGGGGCGGCCGCCGGGCACCCGCTCACTCCCCCGAGGCCCGCTGCTCCCGCCGCGCGCGGTCCCGCCAGGCGCGGGCCATCCGGTGCAGCTCGGCCCCCTGGGACTCCGGGAGGTTCCAGGTCTGGGTGAGCAGCCGCAGGGTGGACACCCGCGGGCAGGACACCCCCCGCTCCAGGTCGCGGATCGACCGCACGCTCAGCCCCGACGCCTCCCCCAACTGCTCCTGCGTCATCCCCCGGTCCAGCCGGATGTTCCGCAGCAACGCCCCGAGCGAGGCGCCCTCCCCCGTCACCGTACGCTCCATCCCCGTTCCCCCCTTCGGTTCAAAACACCTCAACTCGCCCGGGAGGAAAGGCCTTTGCCCCGGGCCGGTTCCGTCGCACGCTAACCGCATCCGGCTCGCACGGCAGGCGAACCCGGGCGCCGGGCGCGTGACTTGGCTCACGCGCGCGCCGGGCGTGCGACGGGGCCGCCGCACCCCGGGCACCGTGCGTGACGGAGGCCTCCGGACACCCCGGTACGAAGATCGACGCGCCCCCCGCCTCCCCTGTGAGCGGAGCCCCGAATGAGGCAGGATGGGAGGTGGAAAGGGCGGCCTCTCATTGCCGGCCACCACGTGCACTGAGGAAGAGGACCCCCCATGAGCATCGACCCGTCGTCCATCCCGTCGTTCGGCGTGCCCCAGGGCGGCCAGCCCGGTGGCCAGGGTGGCCGGCCGGCCGGCCCTCCGCCGATCGTCGTCCCGGACCAGGCCCTGGTCGCCCAGCTGCTCGACCAGATGCAGCTCAAGCACGTCGTGGACGAGGAGGGCGACCTCACCGCCCCCTGGGAAGGTTTCCGCGTCTACTACATGTTCCGCGGCGAGCAGAAGGAGCTCTTCGCGGTCCGTGCCTTCTACGACCGCGCGTACCCGCTGGAGAAGAAGGGCGAGATCCTCGACCTGATCGACGAGTGGAACCGCGAGACCCTCTGGCCCAAGGTGTACACCCACACCCACGAGGACGGCGTGGTCCGCCTGATCGGCGAGGTCCAGATGATCGTCGGCACCGGCGTCAACCTGGACTACTTCGTCACCACCACCGCGAACTGGACCCAGGCCGCGGTCGGCTTCGAGCAGTGGATCGTCGAGCGCCTCGGCCTGCAGAACGAGATCGAGGGCGAGGACGGCGGCAGCGAGGACGGCGAGGAGGCCTGATCCCGGCCCCGCCGCGCACCCCTGCGGCCCGGCCCCCGGCAGACGCCGGGGGCCGGGCCGTTCCCGTACCCTCCCGCGCCCTCCCGGCCGCCTGGCCGTCCTTGTCCCCAGCCCCGGCTCGGCTCGGCTCGGCTGGGTCAAGCCCTGCTCGCCTACCTGTTCGCTGGCGAGCTGAGGGCGAATGCGGTGGCCCTGCCAAGATGCCGGGTCCGCCTGCGAGTGCTCCCATCCCTCGGTTGTCCATGCCCCGCTCGCGTTCATCCCAACGCCCAGGTCCACCGATCGCCGCTAGAAGCAACCGATTACTATCCGACAGTAATCATTTCTGGGGGAATGCGGGCTGCGGGCAACGCCTCGGGGCCGGCTACAGGGGGGAACACATGGCGGATCCTGATCTGGCCTTGGAGTTCAAGGTCAATCCGGCTGAGCTGGACGGCTGCGCACAGAGCGCGCAGCACGTCGGGGGTCTGATACCGGGTGAGACTTCGAAGGTGACGGAGCCGTGCAGCCAGGCCGCCGGCACGCTGCAGGGGTGGCTGACGGCCGCCGCGGTGCGAGACTGCGGCACCAACTGGAAGACGCTGCTGGACAAGCTCGCCGGCGACATGGGGGACGTCGGTACCAAGCTCGCCGCATCGGCCGCCTACTACCGCCAGGTAGAGAAGGACGTCCACACGAGTATGAGGAACCCGGCCGCGCCGATCCCGGACGAGCCGGACCCCTTCGGCACGACCGTCGTCCCGGGCCCGGTGAAGCCCTCCAGCGCGAAGGCGGCCGAGTAAGCGATGAACATCAAGACGCTCTACGACGCCAACATCAACAACATCACCATCGCGAAGAACGCCTTCGACAAGCTCTACTCGGCCTTCGGCCAGCACATCGAGTCCTGGCAGCACGAGGTCGTCGACCGACTCACCAACTCGCACTGGACCGGCACCGCCGCCGACCACGCCCATGCCCGAATCCAGTTCCTGGGCACCGAACTCCAGTCCGCGCACAGTGAGCTCGACTTCGTCAGCAAGGCACTTGCCAAGGCCGCCGAACAATTCGCGCTGGCGCAGGCCCACTTGATCTACGCCCTGGACGACGCCAAGAACGCGAAGCTCAACGTCGCCCCTGACGGCCGCATCACGTGGGACAAGGAGCCCACGTCCCCGAACTACGCAGGCGCCGGCGCCGAGACGACGGCGATCGCCATCAGCAATCGCATCGCCGCCGCACTCAGTGAAGCCGACCACGCGGACCAGGAGATCAGTGCCAGGCTGAACCACCTCGCGACCAACGCGAGCAACGGCACCGGCCTGGACGCCGCCACGGTGGCGAAGGACCAGGCGGCCGAGACCGCCCGCGAGCAGATACCCGCCGCGGGCACGGACCCGGCCTCCGTCAAGCAGTGGTGGAACGGCCTCAGTGACAGCGAGCGTCAGAAGTTCATCAACGACCACCCCGACCAGGTCGGCAACCTCGACGGCATCCCCGCCGTCGCCCGCGACCAGGCCAACCGCATCAACATGAAGAACGCCAAGCAGAACCTCCAACTCCAACTCGACCATCTGGGCCCCGAGCCACCGCACAAGATCGATGGCGGGCAGGGCCCCATCACCAACCCGGACTGGATGGCCTGGGATGCCAAGAACATCGACCTGCGGGAGAAACTCAAGGGAATCGACGACATCGAAAGCCGCCTGGACGGCAAGAAACTGGCCGCCCGTGGCAACACGCCGGCCTTCCTCCTCGGCTTCGACACCAAGGGCAACGGCCGGGCAATCGTCTCGGTCAACAACCCCGACACGGCCGACAACGTCGTGACCTTCGTCCCTGGCACCACCTCCAAGTTCGCAGCGGTCAGCGGCGACGTCGACAAGGCGGACGAGATGGTGAAGGCAGCCACCACGGAAGGCCGAACCAAGTCCACCGCGGCAATCGCGTGGGTCGGGTATGACGCGCCGCAGAACAAGATCCCGGACGCAGCAATGGACCATTTCGCCGAGAACGCGGAGAAGGATCTGGCCCGTTTCCAGGTCGGGCTGCGCTCGACCCACGAGGGCGCACCGTCGCACAACATCCTCATGGGCCACAGCTACGGAACCCTCGCAGTCGGTTACACCATGCGCGACCTCAAGCCACCAGTCGACGACGTCATCCTCGTCGGCAGTCCCGGCGTCGGCGTCGACCACGCCAGGGAACTGAACATCGACCCGTCCCACGTATACGTCGCCCGGGGAAGCGAGGACTCCGGGATGTATGCGGTAGCGCGAAGCGAGTGGTTCAGGCAGGATCCTATGAGTTCCGATTTCGGAGCCCGGCATTTGCAGGCCGGGGACAGCGATCACTCCCACTACTGGAATCCAAATGGGGACGCGGTCAAGGAATTCGGCAGGGTCATCGCCGGCACATGGCGGCCGTGATGGCGAACGGGACCCACCAACGCCTTACCAAGGCCGCGAGGTTGGCGCTGCCGGCCGTCGCCGTCCTGCTGATGGCCACGTCCTGCGCCGGTACGGACGACAGCCCGACGATGACCCATGAGCAGGCCAAACAGAAGACCGAGGCGTACTTCGCCGACGTATTCGCCGCCCTCCCGCAACCGGTGACCGCAGTCGCCGACCGGGACAGCGACGGGTGGTGCTTCAAGAACGACGCCCCTTCGGAGGAAGACGGCCGGACCATGGCCGTAACCTCCCGCTATCTGCGAGGCATCCCGGCCGACCATCATGCCGCCACCTTCGATGCCTTCCGCGACCATCTCGTCAAAGCCGGGTTCAAGGTCACCAGCAGCCACGCTGATGCCATCTTCCTCAAGAATCCGAAAGACGATTTCAGCGCCACCATCGACGACGGCGGCGACTGGAGCACCACGCTGCACATCGCCTTTGTGTCCCCGTGTGTCTGGCCCAACGGCACCAAGCCACCCACCGGGTGAGCTGGAAGTCCGTCGAAGATCTCGCTGGTAGCGGGGCTGTCCCGGTTGCTAGGAGTCGGCACTCCGCGGGCCCAACCGACGGGCTATGCGTGCGGCTTTCCTTCCGAACGGGCCGATCTCGCGGCACTCGTAGAGACCGTTACCGCGGAGCGGCCAGCCGTAGGGCTGGCCGCTCCGGCCGAGGAACGTACGCGCGTACACGTACTTCTCGTTCATGCCAAGGATCTTGGCGACCCAGCCAACCGAGACGGAGCAGATGAGGCGCTGGGGCGTGATGGACACGTCTGGAAACGGGGCGGCGGGATCCGCTCTGGAAACGTCAAGGGGCACGTCAAGCGGCCGCGGTCGATGCGGTGGTCTGCTCGGCGGTGGCGTGCTGTGCGCACACCCCCGGGTGCTCGCCGATGCCGTACCAGGGCATCAGCTGGATCGACGGGTTGCGCTTGCTTGTCCATCGCTCGCCAGCCATCAGAGGATGGCTCTGACTACGAGCCGTGAGGAGCCGCTGATGGGTACGAGGCCTTTGCTGAACCGCAGGCTGGCGGGCATGGGGACGACGATCTTCGCCGAGATGTCCGCCCTGGCCACGGCCACCGGATCGATCAACCTCGGGCAGGGCTTCCCGGACACCGACGGGCCCGAGGAGGTCCGCGAGGCGGCCGTACGGGCCCTGCGCGAGGGCCGCGGCAACCAGTACCCGCCCGGCCCCGGCATCCCCGAGCTGCGCACCGCCGTCGCCGAGCACCAGCAGCGGTTCTACGGGCTCAACTACGACCCCGACACCGAGGTCCTGGTCACCGCCGGCGCCACCGAGGCCATCGCCGCCGCCCTGCTCGCCCTGCTGGAGCCCGGCGACGAGGTGATCGCCCTCGAACCCTTCTACGACTCCTACGCCGCCTGCATCGCCATGGCCGGCGCCGTCCGCCGCCCGCTCACCCTCCGGGCCCCGCACTTCCGCCCCGACCTGGACGAGCTGCGCGCCCTGATCACCCCGCGAACCCGGCTGCTGCTGATCAACACCCCGCACAACCCGACCGGCACCGTCCTCACCTCCGAGGAGCTGGCCGGCATCGCCGCCCTCGCGATCGAGCACGACCTCCTGGTGATCACCGACGAGGTCTACGAGCACCTGGTCTTCGGCGCCACCCACCACCCCCTCGCCGCCCTCCCCGGCATGCGCGAGCGCACCGTCACCATCTCCTCGGCCGGCAAGACCTTCTCCTTCACGGGCTGGAAGGTCGGCTGGGTCACCGCGAGCCCCGCCCTGGTCGCCGCCGTGCGCACCGCCAAGCAGTACCTCACCTACGTCAGCGCCGGCCCCTTCCAGTACGCCGTCGCCGAGGCCCTGCGCCTGCCCGGCGACTACTTCGACACCCTGCGCACCGACCTGCGCCGCAAGCGCGACCTCCTGCTCAACGGCCTCACCGCGGCCGGCTTCCGTGCCTTCACCCCCGAGGGCACGTACTTCATCACCACCGACATCACCCCGCTCGGTGAGAAGGACGGTGTCGACTTCTGCCGCGCCCTCCCGGACCGCTGCGGCGTCGTCGCCATCCCCAACGCCGTCTTCTACGACGACCCGGACGCCGGCCGCAGCCTGGTCCGGTTCACCTTCTGCAAGAAGGACGAGGTGCTCCAGGAGGCCGTCGAGCGGCTGCAGCGGCTCTGAGCGACCAGATCGACGTCGGCGGCGAATTCGGTGCCGGGCGGAGTCCGGTAGAACCGGAAGAAGCCGCCGACGTCCTCACCGGTCACCGAACCGGTCGCCTCGCCGGTCACCGCACCCGTCACGAAGTGCGGAATGCCGGGCGACGGAATAGCCTTCCGCTCCCCCGTTCCTCCGCGCCCGGGGCCGTCGCCCCGGGCTCATCCCCCTGCTCCCGCCCCCGCTGCCGTCCGGCCGCGCGTCAGGTCGCGCCCCGGAGCCGCCGCGCGCAATGAACATGGCTTTTCCACAAGGAAGTTGAGCCGCCGACGGCGCCGCTCGACGGCCCCGCCCGGCCTGCGCCCGGCCTGCGCCCGGCCTGCGCGGCGCTACCTAGCCCGACGGGGAGCGGTTTGTGCAAGGGGATCGGGGGGCTCCGGTAGTCCATTGCGCACATACGGCGCGAGTCCGACTTTGCGCGCCCCCCTTGGACGGGACCAATTCTGGCCCGACGAACGTGCCGATTCGCCCCCAACTCCCCTGGGTGGCATGCTCCTTTGCTGCCCGTCAGGCAGGCCCCACGGCCCGTCGGGCACACCCGGAGACCCGCCCGCATCCCCCGCGTGGCAGGCGGCAGCGCACGGTGCGCGTGAAGAGCGCACGACCGGCGCACACGGCGCACAGGCCGGTGACAGGGGCGCGCGCTGTTCAGAGTCGCACACCGGGTCGATCAGAGCCGGGAAGCAGGTGTGCTCGAAACGGTGAATGCTTGACAAAGTTGGGTAAATCACCGACGGACCCGGCGTATTCATGCTTCTCTGCTGCTGAATCTCCAGCCGGAATCCTTCCTTCCACGGTCGGCCGCGCCCAGGGCCGCACAGCCACGAACAGCCTCGCCATCGCCTAGGCCTACTCGCTGCTGCTCGGCGGGCGCGCACGGAGCTGAAACGCGGAGCCGAGCATGCTCACCACACTGCAGACCTCCTACACGGACACCCGCGCCGGTGACCTGGCCTGGTGCCTCGGCGGCGACCCACTGCCCGCTCTCGCCGTCCGCGACCTGAGACTCGACGGCGGCCGCCCCGGAACCTCCGGCACCCTCCAGCTGCGGCTGCTGGGCGCCTCGCACCAGGTGGTGATCTCGGCCGGCCCCGGGGACTGCCTGGAGACCGTCGCCTGCATGCCCGGCCGCCGCACCCCGCTGCCCGCCCGGGTGGCCAAGCAGGTCGGCGGCTGGGAGTACGAGTTCGCCGCCCGCATCGAGGCCCTGCCCCCGCACGACTTCGCGGCCCGCGCCCAGGAGCTGCTGGCCCTGGTCGAGGGGCACCCGCGCGGCCTCGCCGGGGTCTTCCCGGGCGACCCGAGCGCCTTCACCGCCCTGGTCACCCAGGGCGGCACCGACCGGCTGCTCTGGCGGACCTGGCACGCCTACCCGCAGGAGGGGCAGCTGGTCTGCACCCGGTCCGCGCTGGTGGTGTCGGGGCCGTGACAGCCCGCGCGCCGGGCACCAGGAGCCCGTCCGACAGCACCGAACCCGGTCATATGCCACCCGGCACAGACCTACGAATCGTACGCAGGAACGATTCGTCAATCCGAGGGCTCCCGCTGTCCGTCGGATGGGCGCAGCGATCCGTCCCGCACGTCCCCTAGCGTTTGTTCGTGATCAATCATCCGGCCGGTCCGCCCGCACGCCCGCGAGTGGACCTCGACGACGGCACCCCACCCCGGCCCGGGCGAAGCCTCATCCCCCTGCCCGCCCGCCGTCGCTCCCGGCTGCGCTCCCGCCCCCGGCTCGCCCGGCTGACCGTCCTACTGGCCGCGTTCGTCTGCGCGGCCTGCGGACTCGTCTACGAACTCGAACTCGTGGCGCTCGGCGACTACCTGCTCGGGGACACCGTCACCCAGACCTCCGTGGTGCTCTCCGTCATGGTCTTCGCGATGGGCCTCGGCTCCCTGCTCGCCAAACGGCTCACCCGCCGGCCCGCCACCGCCTTCGCCCTCGTCGAGTGCGCCCTCGCCCTCACCGGCGGGCTCTCCGTCCTCGCCCTGTACTCCTGCTGGGCCTGGATCGGCCGCTACCAGGCCGCGATGGTCGCCCTCACCTGCCTCATCGGCATCCTCATCGGCGCCGAGATCCCGCTGCTGATGACCCTCATCCAACGCATCCGGCGCGAGGACGCCGGACGCGCCGTCGCCGACCTGTTCGCCGCCGACTACGTGGGCGCGCTGATCGGCGGCCTCGCCTTCCCGTTCCTGATCCTCCCCCTGCTCGGCCCCGGCGACGGCGCCCTGCTCACCGGGGCGGTCAACGCCGTCGCCGGGGCCGCCGTGGTGCTCTGGCTCTTCCGCGAGGAACCCGCCCCCCGGATACGACGGCTGCTCTGGGCCGGCTGCACCCTCGTCCTCGTCCTGCTCGCCGCGGCCGCCGTCGGCTCCGACCCGATCGAACGCGCCGCCCGGCACGCCCTCTACGGCGACCAGGTCCGCTACGCCATCCGCAGCCGGTACCAGGAGATCGTGCTCACCGGCCCCGCCGAGGGCCCGCTCCGGCTCTACCTCGACGGACGGCTCGCGGTCTGCGGGCCCGACGAGTACCGGGGCAGCGAAGGCCTCGTCCACCCCGCCATGGCCGCCGGCCCCGACGCGCGGGTCCTGCTGCTCGGCGGCGGCGACGGCCTCGCCCTGCGGGAGGTGCTGCGGCACCGCGGCGTCCGCTCGGTCCTCCTCGTCGACGCCGACCCGGCCCTCCCCCGGCTCGCCCGCACCGACCCCGGCCTCGCCGCCCTCGACGGCCACTCCCTGGACGACCCCAGGGTCCGCACCACCGCCGCCGACCCGCTGGCCTGGCTGCGCGGCGCACCCGGTGAGGAGTACGACGTGGTGCTCGCCGACCTGCCCGCGCCCTCGGACGGCGGCCCGGTCAAGTTCCACTCCCAGGAGTTCTACGGCCTCGCCGCCCGGCTGCTGGCCCCGGGCGGCCGGATCGCCGTCCGCGCCGGCGGGGAAGGCGGGGAAGGCGGGGACACCCGGGGAGGCGGGAACCGCGGGGACGGTCTCTGGCAGATCGAGTCCGGCCTCCGCGCGGTCGGGCTGCGGACCACCCCGTACGCGGTCGACGGCAGCGCCACCGCCGACTGCCGCCCCGGCCTGCCGGACACCGCCCAGGACTTCCTGCTCGCCGCCGCCACCCCGCCTCCGCTCACCCTCGCCCCCGACGCCCCACTGCCCCGCGCCTTCACCCCCGACACCCTCCACACCTCGGCCACCCGCCTCACCGCCCTCCGCCCACCCCGCCCCCCGGCCCCCCTCACCCTCCTGGCGCCACGCTGACCCGGCGGCAGGCGGCCCGGGGCGCCCGGGCCGGTGGGCGGGGTGGGCGGAGCGGCTCCCAGCCCTCGGGCCGACCCGGCTGGAGGCGCCCCTACGACGCGATAGAGCCTCCGGCAGGGCCCCGACAACGGCGGCCCGCTCCGGCCCCAACGGGCCGACCGCGCGCGACGCGGCACCCGCCCCGGGCGGCCGGGCGCGGGGCACGCCCCGGGGCCCGGGCGGGCAGGGGTGGCCCCGGGAAACTCGGGCGGTGGTGGGTGGGGACCGGGCGGGGCCCAGTCGGTAGGCTCCGTGGCATGGAGCATGAGGTTGTCGTCCCGATGTCCGCAGAGCTGGTGCGGCAGGCCTTGCAGGATCCGGCGCTGCTGGCGCGGAGCGTGCCGGGGCTGAGCACCGAGCCGGCGGCGGTCGGGGCCGGGCCGGCCGAGGAGATCGGCGGGCGGCTGAAACTGCGGATCGGCGGCTCCACGATCACCTACAAGGGCGTGCTGTCGCTGATCGAGGGCCGGGGCGGTGTGCTGACCGTGCTGGCCGAGGGCGAGGAGGCCCGGGGCAGCGGCGAGGCGACCGCCACCGTGCGGGTCAGCGTCGCGGAGGGTGCCGAGGACGGCACCGCGACGCTCCGCTTCACCGGCGACCTGAGCGCCACCGGCCGGCTGACCGAGTTCGACGCCGAGACCCTCGACGCCGTCGGCCGCCGCCTGCTGGAGCGCTTCGCCGTCTCGCTCACCTCCCCGGACGCCCCGGCCGAGGGCGACGAGGAATTCTCCGGCGAGGCCGCCGACGAGGCCGGGTCGGAGCCCGCGGACGAGACCGACGCCGGAACGGACACCGGGACGGACACCGGGACGGACGCCGAGGTCGTGTTCATCGAGGACCGCCAGGACCAGCCCGGTGACGACCTGGACGACGACCTCTCCGACCTGATCGCCTTCTCCGACGCCGATGCCGAGCGTTTCGGCCTCCCCACCGGCTCCGCCGCCGACGACGACAACGACGGCGATGACGACATCGACGAGCACGGCGACGGCAACGCCGACGAGGCCGGCACCCGTGGCCCGCAGGACGGGGTCGCCGAGGAACTCCCGGTCGGGCCGCTCTTCGCGTACGAGGACGAGCCGGAGCTCTCCGGCCCGGTCCGCCGCAGCATCGTCGGCCGTTCGGCCGAGGAGGTGGACCACGCCCCGCCGCGCGGCCGGTACGCCCCGGCGCTGCCGACCCGCAGCGCGCGGGCCCGGGCGGCGTCCCGCTGGGGCGGCGAGGCCGGTGGCATCGTCGTGCCGGGCACGGGTGGCCGCAGCGCGGTGCCGTGGGTGATCGGCGGCTCGGTGGCCCTGCTGGGCGGCGCCGTGGTGCTGGCCAGGGTGCTGCGCCGACGCTAGCCGCGAGCGCCCGCGAGGGCCCGGGAGGGCCTCAGGCCCTAGACTGAACGCTCATGAGCAACGACCGCGACGCCCTGCTGGCACAGATCAAGGACAAGGCCGTCGTGCACGGCAAGGTCACCCTTTCCTCCGGCAAGGAGGCCGACTACTACGTCGACCTGCGCCGGATCACCCTGGACGGCGAGGCCGCCCCGCTGGTCGGCCGGGTGATGCTGGACGCGACCTCCCACCTGGAGTACGACGCCGTCGGCGGCCTGACCCTGGGCGCCGACCCGGTGGCGACCTCGATGCTGCACGCCGCCGCCGCGCGCGGGCAGAAGCTGGACGCCTTCGTGGTCCGCAAGGCCGGCAAGGCGCACGGCCTGCAGCGCCGGATCGAGGGCCCCGAGGTGAAGGGCCGCCGGGTGCTGGCGGTCGAGGACACCTCCACCACCGGTGGCTCGGTGCTGACCGCCGTCGAGGCGCTGCGTGAGGCGGGCGCCGAGGTGGTCGGCGTCGCGGTGATCGTCGAGCGCGGTGGCGCGGCCGCGATCGCGGAGCAGGGCCTGGAGTACGTGACCGCGTACGACCTGGACGACCTGGGCCTCTGACCCGTACGGGCACCCCGAGCAGCACGGAGGGCCGGGCCCTGTTTCACGTGAAACCACGTGGAACAGGGCCCGGCCCTCCGTCACGACACCGTGCGGCCGTAAAAGCCACGCGGCCGTAGAGCACTACACCCGTGCGGCCTCAGCCGCGGCGGTGCCGCCCGCTGCCGCTCTGCACCGCGTCGCCGGCCGGGGCCTCGACGATGCCCGCCTTCTTCTTGCGGCGCTCCCGCATGACCTCGACCAGGATCGGCGAGATCGACAGCAGCACGATCAGCAGCACGGCCGGGATCAGGTACTTGTCGATCACCGGGGCGAGCGCGTCGCCGAAGAAGTAGCCGATCAGCAGCATGGACTCGGTCCAGAGCACGCCGCCGACGACGTTCCACACGAAGAAGGTCCTGGCGGGCATCTCCAGGGTGCCGGCCACCGGGTTCAGGAAGGTCCGGATGATCGGCATGAAGCGGGCCAGCACCACGGCCTTGCCCGAGCCGAACTTGTTGAAGTACTCCTCCGCCTTCACCACGTACTCGCGGCGGAAGATCTTCGAATCGGGCTTGTCGAACATCCTCGGTCCGACCTTGGCACCGATCAGGTGCCCCAGCTGGGCACCGGCGATCGCCGCGATCGGGCAGCCCACGAGCAGGACGGCGATCGGCAGCTTCGCACCGTCGCCGAGGACCGAGGAGGCCGCGTTCGAGGCGGCCACGCCCGCCAGGATCAGCAGCGAGTCACCCGGGAAGAAGAAGCCGACCAGCAGGCCGGTCTCCGCGAAGATGATCGCGATCAGCCCGATGGCGCCGAGGGACGAGATCAGGGATTTGGCGTCGAGCACGTTGACGGCCAGCTGGTTGTAGTCCACGGGCGCAGGATAGCGGGCGTACCTTTCCGGCGGCTTCCGGCCGAGCCCGCCGCCCGGCCGCGGCCCCGGACCGGGCGGCGAGTTCCGGCCGAGCCGTCCGGTACGGCGTCCCGACAGACGGGCTCCTGCTGACCTGCGGGCACGAGTCTGGGAAGATGACACCGGCGTCCGGTCCGCGGCGGCCCACCACCCTCATGGCCGTACCGCGGAGGTCGCCTCGAACCTTGGTGCCGGAGAGCCACACCGCAGCGCCGCGCGTCGGCGGGCCGGCACGGAGTCGTCACGAAGGCGTACACAGCGTCGGACAGCACCGTCCGTACGCCGCAACCCGACAGGAGCGGATCGCATGCCCATCGCAACTCCCGAGGTCTACAACGAGATGCTGGACCGGGCCAAGGCGGGCAAGTTCGCCTACCCGGCCATCAACGTCACCTCCTCGCAGACCCTGCACGCCGCGCTGCGCGGTTTCGCCGAGGCCGAGAGCGACGGCATCATCCAGATCTCGACCGGTGGCGCGGAGTTCCTGGGCGGCCAGCACAACAAGGACATGGTGACCGGCGCGGTCGCGCTCGCCGAGTTCGCCCACATCGTCGCCGCCAAGTACGACGTCACCGTCGCGCTGCACACCGACCACTGCCCGAAGGACAAGCTGGACGGCTACGTCCGCCCGCTGCTGGCGGTCTCCGCCGAGCGCGTGGCCAAGGGCCTGAACCCGCTGTTCCAGTCGCACATGTGGGACGGCTCGGCCGAGACCCTGGCCGACAACCTGGAGATCGCCCAGGAGCTGCTGGCCCAGGCCGCCGCCGCCAAGATCATCCTCGAGGTCGAGATCACCCCGACCGGCGGCGAGGAGGACGGCGTCACCCACGAGATCAACGACGAGCTGTACACCACCGTCAACGACGCGGTGCGCACCGCCGAGGCGCTGGGCCTGGGCGAGAAGGGCCGCTACCTGCTGGCCGCCTCCTTCGGCAACGTGCACGGCGTGTACAAGCCGGGCAACGTCGTGCTCAAGCCGGAGCTGCTGCGCGAGCTGCAGGACGCGATCGGCAAGCAGTACGGCAAGACCGACCCGTTCGACTTCGTCTTCCACGGCGGTTCGGGCTCGACCGCCGAGGAGATCGCCACCGCGCTGGAGAACGGCGTCGTGAAGATGAACCTGGACACCGACACCCAGTACGCCTTCACCCGCCCGGTGGCCGGCCACATGTTCGCCAACTACGACGGCGTGCTGAAGGTCGACGGCGAGGTCGGCAAGAAGAACACCTACGACCCGCGCACCTGGGGCAAGCTGGCCGAGGCCGGCATGGCCGCCCGCGTGGTCGAGGCCGCGGAGCAGCTGCGCTCGGCCGGCAAGCGCCTGAAGTAGCCGGCGGCCGGCCCGACCGGCGCCCGGAGTGCTGAGTGCCCCCGGTGGATCATCCACCGGGGGCACGGTCACATCATCGGGGTGCCGGAATCACCAGGTCACGAGGTCCGAGGGCACGGGGCCACGCGGTCCGAGGTCCCTACAGCTCGGTCGACGGCTTGAGCTCCGCGTACGCCTCCGCGCTGCTGTCCTTGAGGAACTGCCAGCAGCGGGCCTCCTCCTCGGTCTCCTTGATCGCGCCGGCCGCCCGGGCGAGCGCCGCCAGGCAGCGCAGGAAGCCGCGGTTGCCGCGGTGCTCCCACGGCACCGGCCCGTGGCCCTTCCAGCCGTTGCGGCGCAGCGCGTCGAGGCCCCGGTGGTAGCCGGTGCGGGCGTAGGCGTACGACTCGACGTGCCGGCCGGCCGCGTAGGCGTCGTCGGCGAGCATGGCCCAGGCGAGGCAGAAGGTCGGGAACTCCGCGGCCACCTGGGTCGGTGAGGCGGACTCCTCCGCCAGCATCCGGTAGGGCTGCTCGTCCTCCGGCAGGAGAGTCGGTTCGGGGCCGTCGAGAAGATTCCTGTGAATCGCCATGGGTGCAGTCTGCCATCCGGGGCCCTGGGGTCAACCGTCCCCCGGTGATCGGCCGCCCACTGGTCCGGCGGCGCGCCGTCCAGCGCACGACGCGCCCCGAGGGCTGCATACCGGGTATATGGACATTCACCCGTTCGCCATGCCAGGGTGTGGCGCGTGCCCGCAGCCAGATCCGCCCGCCGGCGAGCCACCCGACCCGAGAACGCTCGCAGCAGACGCCGTCGCCGGGCACCCCGTCGGATCGGACCTGGCATGCTCACGGCACTGGTGGCCTCCGTGCTGCTGCTGGGCGCCGCGGCCTTCGCCCTGGACCGCTCCCCGGACGCCCCGGCCCCCGCCGCCTCCGCCCAGGCCCGGCTCGCCCCGCCCGCCGAACAGGCACCCGGCAGCCCGTCGACGGCGCCCACCCCGACCCCGGCGAACACCCCGACACCGACACCCACGCCGACGCCCACCGCGCCGGACCCCGGCCCCGCCAAGGGCGCGGGCACGTTCAGCACCGCCCCCGCCAACGCCAAGGCGGTCGGGCGCGGCACCGTGCGCCGCTACCGGGTGGAGGTCGAGGACGGCATCGGCATCGACGCCGCCTCCGCCGCCGCCCAGATCCACGGCATCCTCGGCGACCGCCGCGGCTGGACCAACGACCGCAAGAACGCCTTCCAGCTGGTCGCCGGCGGCTCCTACGACTTCACCGTGAAGATCGCCTCCCCGGCCACCGTCGACAAGATCTGCGGCGCCTCCGGCCTGGACACCCACGGCGAGGTCAACTGCAACGTCGGCAACCAGGTGCTCGTCAACTCCAAGCGCTGGAACACCGGTTCACCCCAGTTCGACGGACCGCTGGACGACTACCGGGCCCTGATCATCAACCACGAGGTCGGCCACCGGATCGGCCACGGCCACGAGACCTGCCCCGGCCCGGGCAAGCCCGCACCCGCGATGATGCAGCAGATCTACGGACTCAAGGGCTGCACGCCGAACGCCTGGCCGTACTCGGCCGAGGGCACCTACCTGAGCGGCCCGGCCGTGCCCTGAGGAGCGTCCGACGCCCCGCTTCGGACCGACGCCCCGCTTCGGACCGACGCCCCGCTTCGGAACGGAGTTGAGACCTGATCGACAGACCGGCGGGACACCCGGCGCCTACCCTGCGACCATGACCGCTGCCCAGCTGACCGCTGCCCAACGCCGAAAGCTCACCGCCGTGTTCGCCGCCGCCGGGATCGCCCTCGGCGCCGCCGCCTGCTCGTCCTCGGCCGGGGGCGTCCCCGGGCCCGGCGCACTGTCCTACGGCTCCGTCCGCTCGACCGCCGAGAAGCTCCAGCAGGACAAGCAGGACACCTGCCCGTTCGGCCTCGACCTCGGCAAGGCGCTGCAGGCGGCCGGGATCCCCGGCACCGCCACCCCGGACCACGAGTACGGGCACGCCGTGCAGGGCAGCGTCGGCGACGGCCTGCCGCCGCAGCCGTGGCCGTCCGGCGCGAGCCACCCGCCGGCCATGCCGTCGATCCCGGCCACTCCCCCGCACGCCGACGTCATCTGCGCCTACCAGGTCGGCACGGCGAGGCTGGACCTCGAACTGTTCGCCGTCCCCCAGCCCGAGGTGGCCGTCAACCTGCTCCTGCCGGGCATCCAGCGCGCGGCGGGGCTGCCCGTCGCCGCACTCCAGCAGGTCGCCACCGAGCAGCCGGGCCCCGGCCAGACCAGGCTCCTCGGCAGCAAGGGAACGGCGGCCCTCGCCCGGATCGCGCACCAGGGCGAGGGCGACATCGTCCTGATGCTGTCCCAGAACCCCAGCACCGGCGAGCCGGACCAGGCCCTCACCGGCGAACCCCTGCGCAAGGCCGCCGCGGCCCTGGTCGACCAGCTGCATTAGGGCGTGTCTGACAATTCCCGCCGGGCGCGCGACGCTCCCCCAGCCTTCGGCCGGGAGGTACCCCCAGGGCACAAGCGCACCTCGCCGCGTTGTCGTCAGTCGCCGATGCTCCGCATGGACTCCCTCCTCCGCCTTGCGATGCACGCACCCCAACGCCGCGCGCTGATCCGACGCGAATTGTCAGACACGCCCTGGGGCCCGGGTCGCTACCCCAGGACCGGCAGGTACGCTCCCAGATCGCTGCGCTCCCCCGAGGCGGACACCTGGTGGTCGGCCACCGCCGCCGCCCAGGGCAGCCGGCCGGTGGCCAGCCGGATCCAGGTCAGCGGGTCGGTCTCGACCACGTTCGGCGGGGTGCCCCGGGTGTGCCGGGGGCCCTCGACGGCCTGGACGACGGCATACGGCGGGATCCGCAGCTCGACCGCGCCGCCGGGCACCCGGTCCGCGAAGGCGTCCGCCAGCATCCGGGTGACGGCGGCGAGGGCCTGGCGGTCGTGCGGGAAGGCCTCCAGGCGGAGCGCCTCGGCCAGGTCGTCGGCGTGCACCACGGCCTCGACCAGCCTGGTCACCAGGTAGTCGGTCAGCAGCATCCGACGACCGACCACGACGGCGGTCGGCTCCGGTGCCGCCCCGGCAGGCCGGTCGAGCACCGCCCGTACGGCGTCGAGCGATTGGTCGAACGCGGCGACCACCTCCGCGGGCGGGCCCGCGAACCCGGTCGCCGCGTGCTCCGTCACCGCGCTGTCGACGGCCCCGGCCAGCGTCCGGCTCACCTCCGCGTAGCCGGCCAGCGAGAGCACCGGCCCGTCCGGGGCCGGGGCGTCCAGCGCGGCCGGCATCCGGCCCAGCGCCAGGCTCAGGTGGGCCAGCAACTCCCGTACCCGCCAGGTCCCGAGCCGGGTCGGCCGGTCCAACTGGTCCGCGCCGAGGCCGTGCACGACGGCGCGCAGCGCCTCGCTCTGGGCGGCCAGCGCGGCGCGGACCTTCTGCGGCTGGTACGTACGGGACTTGGGAGGCATGGGGCCCAACATACGCCGAGGGACGGACGGTTCCGGAAAGAACCGCCCGCCCCTCGACAACAGCACTCAGGCCAGCAGGGCCTCGATGACGCCGGTGTGGGCGTCCCTCAGCTCGGCCAGCGTGACGCTGAACTGCCCCTGGACGTCGAGGCTGTCGCCGTCCACGACACCGATCCGGGTGGCCGGCAGGCCACGCGCGGTGCACATGTCGTTGAAGCGGAGCTCCTCGCTGCGCGGCACCGCCACGACGGCGCGGCCGGCCGACTCCGAGAACAGCAGGACGAACGGGTCCATGCCCTCGGGCACGACGATCCGGGCGCCGTGGCCGCCCTTGAGGCAGCTCTCCACGAGCGCCTGGCCGAGGCCGCCGTCGGAGAGGTCGTGCGCGGCGTCGATCATGCCGTCGCGCGAGGCGGCGATCAGGATGTCGCCGAGCAGCCGCTCGCGCTCCAGGTCCACCTTGGGCGGCAGGCCGCCGAGGTGGTCGTGGACGACCTGGGACCAGGCCGAGCCGCCGAGCTCGTCCGCGGTGTCGCCGAGCAGGTAGAGCAGCTGCCCCTCCTCGGCGAAGGCGACCGGGGTGCGCCGGGTGACGTCGTCGATGACGCCGAGCACCGCGACCACGGGGGTCGGGTGGATGGCGACGTCGCCGGTCTGGTTGTACAGCGAGACGTTGCCGCCGGTGACCGGGGTGCCGAGCACCAGGCAGGCGTCGGCCAGGCCGCGGGTGGCCTCGGCGAACTGCCACATGACGTCCGGGTCCTCGGGGGAGCCGAAGTTGAGGCAGTCGGAGACGGCGAGCGGCTTGGCACCGCCGGCCGCGACGTTGCGGTACGCCTCGGCCAGGGCCAGCTGGGCGCCGGTGTACGGGTCCAGCTTGGCGTAGCGGCCGTTGCCGTCGGTGGCGACCGAGACGCCGAGGTTGGTCTCGTCGTCGATCCGGATCATGCCCGAGTCCTCGCCGTGCGAGAGCACGGTGTTGCCGAGCACGTAGCGGTCGTACTGGTCGGTGATCCAGGACTTGGAGGCCTGGTTCGGGTGGCTCGCGACCTTGAGCAGGTCGGCCTTGAGGCCCTCGCCGGTGGTCGGGCGGGCCAGCCGCTCGGCGGTGGGGGCGTCGGCCTGGAGCGCGTCCTGCCAGCTCGGGCGGGCGTAGGGGCGCTGGTAGGTCGGGCCCTCGTGGGCGACGGTGCGCGGGGGCACGTCCACCACGAGCTCGCCGTGCCAGAAGATCTCCAGGCGCTCGCCGTCGGTCACCTCGCCGATGACGTTGGCGATGACGTCCCACTTCTCGCAGATCTCCAGGAAGCGGGCTACCTTGTCGGGCTCGACGATCGCGCACATGCGCTCCTGCGACTCGCTCATGAGGATCTCCTCGGGCGAGAGCGTGTGGTCGCGCAGGTGCACGGTGTCGAGGTCGATCCGCATGCCGCCGGAGCCGGCCGAGGCCAGCTCGCTGGTGGCGCAGGACAGGCCGGCGCCGCCGAGGTCCTGGATGCCCTTGACGAGCTTCTCCCGGAAGATCTCCAGGGTGCACTCGATCAGGAGCTTCTCCTGGAACGGGTCGCCGACCTGGACGGCGGGGCGCTTGGTCGGCTTGGTGTCGTCGAAGGTCTCGGAGGCCAGCACCGAGACGCCGCCGATGCCGTCGCCGCCGGTGCGGGCGCCGTACAGGATGACCTTGTTGCCGGCGCCGGAGGCCTGCGCGAGGTGGATGTCCTCGTGCTTCATGACGCCCACGCACAGCGCGTTGACCAGCGGGTTGCCCTGGTAGCAGGAGTCGAAGACGACCTCGCCGCCGATGTTCGGCAGGCCCAGGCAGTTGCCGTAGCCGCCGATGCCCGCGACGATGCCGGGCAGCACGCGCCGGGTGTCGGGGTGGTCGGCCGCACCGAAGCGCAGCGGGTCCATCACGGCGACCGGGCGGGCGCCCATCGCCAGGATGTCGCGCACGATGCCGCCGATGCCGGTGGCCGCGCCCTGGTAGGGCTCGATGTACGACGGGTGGTTGTGCGACTCGACCTTGAAGGTCACCGCGTAGCCCTGGCCGACGTCGACCACACCGGCGTTCTCGCCGATGCCGACGAGCATCGCGTCCGAATCCGGCTTCTTCTCGCCGAACTGCTTGAGGTGGACCTTGCTGCTCTTGTACGAACAGTGCTCGGACCACATGACCGAGTACATCGCGAGTTCGGCGCCGGTCGGACGGCGGCCGAGAATCTCCCGGATGCGCGCGTACTCGTCCTGCTTGAGGCCGAGTTCGGCCCACGGCTGGGCGGCGTCCGGGGTCTGCTCGGCGTTCTTGACGGTGTCGAGGCTCATCAGGCGTTCACCAGCTGCTTGAGGACGGAAGTGAAGAAGCCCAGTCCCTCGGTGGTCGGACCGGTGAGCGGCTCCACGGCGTGCTCCGGGTGCGGCATCAGGCCGACGACATTGCCGGCGGCGTTGGTGATGCCGGCAATGTCGCGGTACGAACCGTTCGGGTTGACGTCCAGGTATCGGGCCACGACCCGGCCCTCGGCCTCCAGCTCGTCCAGGACGTGGGTGTCCGCGACGAAGCGGCCCTCGCCGTTCTTGAGCGGGACGACGATTTCCTGGCCCACCGAGTAATCCCCGGTCCAGGCGGTGCCGGCGTTCTCGATCCGGAGCTTCTGGTCGCGGCAGACGAAGTGCAGCGAGTCGTTCCGGGTGAGCGCGCCGGGCAGCAGGTGCGATTCGCACAGCACCTGGAAGCCGTTGCAGATACCGAGCACCGGCATTCCGAGCCTGGCCTGCTCGATGACGGTCTCCATCACCGGCGAGAAGCGGGAGATCGCGCCGCAGCGCAGATAGTCGCCGTAACTGAATCCGCCCGGCAGGACGACGGCGTCGACCTGGTGGAGATCCTTGTCACGGTGCCAGAGGGCGACCGGCTCCGCGCCGGCCAGGCGGACCGCGCGCTGGGCGTCGCGGTCGTCGAGGGATCCGGGGAAAGTGACGACGCCTACGCGGGTGGTCACTTCGCCGCCTCCTCGACCCGGACGGTGAAGTCCTCGATCACGGTGTTGGCGAGAAAGGTCTCGGCGGCTTCGCGGATACGGGCGAGCGCGGCGTCGTCGACCGGGCCCTCCAGCTCCAGCTCGAAACGCTTGCCCTGGCGGACGTCGGCGATCCCGGTGAATCCGAGGCGGGGCAGTGCACGCTGCACCGCCTGTCCCTGGGGGTCGAGGATCTCCGGCTTGAGCATGACGTCGACTACGACGCGTGCCACTGGCACTCCCGGTGGTGTCTTCGGTGAGGCGGGGGAACTCCAGACTACCGGCCGTTCGGGGCAGGATTGCTGGCCGGGGAGGGTGACGCGCGTAGACCCAGGACCCTTACGCCACAAGGGATCCGACGCCCCCGCCCCCCGTCCGGGCCGTCCCGTTTCCCGGGATTCGGAGCCCCGAACCGCACTGCCCGAAGAACACCCGAATACGGCACTTGGGGACAGAACCTCCCGTCCCGCACTCCGGTATCCGGCAGTCCCACCAAGACTCGTGAATATCCGGAAAAGAATGCCGGACTCTTCGATTTCGACCCCCTTCGGGTGCAGAATAGGGCCACCTGTCGCGGCAAGTGCTGCGTATCCGGCGGGCCACCAGGCCTGCCCGTGTGCGCTTGCGCGAGTTGGTGCACATCAGGCCGGCGGGCGCACTCCGCGAACCGGCGGCCGAATTGCCCGAGAGGATTGACACCCATGGCTCAGCGTGTAGTTGTCACGCTCTCCGACGACCTGGACGGCGGTGCCGCAGCGGAAACCGTCCACTTCGGTGTCGACGGGAAGTCGTACGAGATCGACCTGTCCGTGGACAACGCGGAAAAGCTGCGGGAGGCCCTCGCTCCGTTCGTCGCGGCCGGCCGCCGGCAGAGCCGCACCGGAAAGTCCTTCCGCCGCACCGCGCTCACCCCGGACCCGGCCGCCGTGCGCGCCTGGGCCCTGTCGCGCGGCATGGAACTCCCGGCCCGCGGTCGCATCCCCAAGCATGTCTACGAGGCGTTCGCCGAGGCGAACTGACCGCGTCGGGGCACCGCCCCCGGTCGCCCCGCCCGCCTGGACCGAAAGGGTGGGGCGACCACCCCGAACGATGCTGTAGAGTATTCCTCGTCGCCGCAACGGAGAGATCCGAAGAGGCGGCGGGTGCCCCACCAGGCACCATGCGGACGTGGCTCAGTTGGTAGAGCATCACCTTGCCAAGGTGAGGGTCGCGAGTTCGAATCTCGTCGTCCGCTCGCAGTGCGCGAGCACAGCACAACTCAATAGTTTGACCTGCGGACGTGGCTCAGTTGGTAGAGCATCACCTTGCCAAGGTGAGGGTCGCGAGTTCGAATCTCGTCGTCCGCTCCAGATCGAAGGCCCCCTCGGATCGAGGGGGCCTTCGGCGTATTCCGGCACATCTTCCCCAGCTCCTCCCCATGACATTTGTCATCGCCGACCCGTGGATCCGCACCGCGGACCGATGACGGCCCGCACTGCCCGGGAGGCCCCGGCGGCGGAAGGCTGGGGGCATGGAGAAGAGCCAGCCCGCCCGCCCCGGCGACAGTGTGATCGAGGTCACCGACCTGCACCGCCACTACGGCACCGGCGCCGCCGAGTACCACGCCGTCCGCGGCGTCGACCTGACCGTCGGCCGCGGTGAGCTGTTCGCCCTGCTCGGCACCAACGGCGCCGGCAAGACGTCCACCATGGAGGTCATCGAGGGCCTGGCCGCCCCCGGTGCCGGCAGCGTCCGGGTGCTCGGCCACGACCCCTTCGCGGAGCGCGCCGCCGTCCGGCCGCGGATCGGGATCATGCTCCAGGAGGGCGGGTTCCCCGGCGAGCTCACCGCCGCCGAGACCGGCCGCACCTGGGCCGGGATGACCAGCGGCGCCCGCCCGGTGGCGGAGGCGCTGGAGCTGGTCGGCCTCGGCCACCGCGCCGACGTCCGGGTCAAGCAGCTGTCCGGCGGCGAACGGCGCCGGCTCGACCTCGCGATGGCCCTGCTCGGCCGCCCCGAGGTGCTGTTCCTGGACGAGCCGAGCACCGGCCTCGACCCGGAGGCGCGCGCCGCCGTCTGGCGGCTGGTCCGCGAACTGCGCGCCCAGGGCACCACGGTGCTGCTCACCACCCACTACCTGGAGGAGGCCGAGGAGCTCGCCGACCGGCTGGCCATCATGCACGGCGGCCGGGTCGTCACCACCGGCACCGTCGCCGAGGTGATCGCCGACCGGCCCTCCCGGATCACCTTCGAGCTCCCCGAGTACACCGGGGCCGCGCTGCCCGTCCTGGCCGGCGCCGAGGTCACCGTCGACGGCCGCAAGGTCACCGTGCAGAGCACCGGCCTCCAGGACACCCTCACCGACCTGCTCGGCTGGGCCCGGCACCACGGGATCGCGCTCGGCGCCCTGGACGCCCGCAGCGCCACGCTGGAGGAGGCCTTCCTCGCCATCGCCTCCGAGGCCGCCCACCAGACCCCGCCGCACACCACACCGCCTTCCGGACCCGCCGCCTCCCGTCCCGCCCGCCGCCGCCTGATCGGATCCGCCCGATGACCACCCCCGCCACCACCGCCACGGGATCCCCGAGCAGCACCACCGCCACGGGCGCCCCGAGCACCACCGCCGGCCGTCTGCTCGCCCTCGGCCGCGCCGAGGCCACCCTGCTGCTGCGCAACCGCACCGCCCTGTTCACCGCCGTGGTGCTGCCGGTGGTGCTGATCGGCTCGCTGCGCGGGATCCTCAAGCAGCAGGCCGAGCACAACCCCGGCCTGGACATCGACTCGATGCTGGTCTACGGCTCGGTCGGGATGGTCCTGGCCTTCGTCGTGTACTACAACCTGACCGCCGCGTACGTCGGGCGGCGCGGCGAGCTGGTGCTCAAGCGGCTGCGCACCGGCGAGGCCCGGGACCTGGAGATCCTGCTCGGCACCGCCGTCCCCTCGCTCGCCCTCGGCCTGCTGATGGCCGCCCTGATCGGGGTCGGCGGCAGCCTGGGCCTGCACCTGGCGGTGCCGGTCAACCCGCTGCTGATGCTGGTCGGCCTGGTGCTCACGCTGGCCACCATGATCGCCCTGGCCGCACTGTCCAGCGCCTTCACCAAAACCGTGGAGAGCGCGGGCATCACCACCCTGCCGGTCATGCTGGTCATGCAGTTCGGCTCCGGCCTGTTCGTCCCGCTGGAGGTCATGCCCTCCCAGCTGGCCGACGTCTGCCGACTGCTGCCGACCACCCCGGCCTTCCAGCTGATCCGGGTCGGCTGGTTCGGCACCGACGGCTCGGCCGCCCCGACCGACTTCCTGGGCAGCTGGGGCGCGGCCGCCCCGCACCTGGTCACCGGCACGGTCTGGCTGGGCCTCGCGATCTGGGGCGCGGTCCGCCACTTCCGCTGGGAACCGCGCCGCTGACCAGGGCGAACGGGAAACCGAAGGATCCGTCCCCGGCCCACCTCTGATATGAAGGCAGCGACACGATCGTGAGCAGACGGGGGGCACTGCGATGGTCCGGGGGCCGGTCCGCCGCTGGAAGGGCTACGGCAAGCCGCAACGCGCCGAGCTGTACTTCCGCTGGTCGCTCTACCTGGTGGCGTGCATCGGGCTGCCGGTGAACCTGCTGGCCAGCGCCTCCTCGGTACAGATCGCGGACTCGGCCTCCGTCGCCCGGACCGCCCTGGTGCTGTCCCTCGCCTCGATCCTGGTCACCCTCCGGGCCTACCGCACCTCCCTCGACCACTACCTGGGGCGGCCCAGCACCTACCGCCGCTGGCTGACCGTCAACGCCGTCCTCGCGATGGCCGGTTCCTGGGCCCTGCTGCTGCTCGGACCGTCGTCCGACGGGCTGTCACCCCACCCCGGCCCGCCGTTCACCATGGTGATCGCCGCCGCCCTGGTGGGCGGGGCCACCGGACCGGCCGGGGTGAGCCTGCCGTTGCGCTGGGCCTTCGTCGGCGCGGCCGCCGCGCCGCTCGCGGTCGCCCCTCCGATGCTGCTGGCCGGCATCGGCCCCGGCGTCACCACGGGCTGGGTGGTCGGCGCGATCTTCGGCACCCTCGTCCTGATCGGCAGTTGCCGCAGCGCCGCGTGGGTGACCGCCGTCGTCTGGGAGTTGGACGCCGCCCGCGAGGCGCAGTCCCGGCTGGCCGTCGCCGAGGAGCGGCTGCGCTTCTCCCGCGACCTGCACGACGTGATGGGGCGCAACCTCACCACCATCGCGTTGAAGAGCGAGCTCGCCGTCCAACTCGCCCGGCGCGGGCGCCCGGAGGCCGCCGAGCAGATGTCCGAGGTGCAGCGGATCGCCCAGGAGTCGCAGCGGGAGGTCCGGGACGTCGTCCGCGGCTACCGCACCGCCGACCTGCGCGCCGAGGCGATCGGCGCCCGGGCGGTGCTGCGCTCCGCCGACATCGCCTGCGAGATCGACCTCGGCGAGAACGCCGACGGGCTGCCGCTGCCGGTGCAGTCGGTGCTCGGCTGGGTGATCCGCGAGGCCACCACCAACGTGCTGCGGCACAGCGAGGCCGCCCACTGCCGGATCCGGCTGCGGCGGGAGCACGGCCGGGCGGTGCTGGAACTGGAGAACGACGGGGTGCCGGAGGTCCCGTCGCCCTCCCAGGGGGCCGGCACCGGGCTGCGCGGCCTGCGCGAGCGGCTGGCCGCCCACGACGGCGAACTGACCGTCCCGACGGCCGTACCGGGCACCTTCCGGATGCTCGCCGCCGTACCGCTCTGACCCCCCTGCCACTGCGGATCCGCTGCCGCTGCGGATCCGCTGCCACCGGGGGTCCGCCGCCACTGCGGATCCCGCTGCCGAGGAAGGCCGTCCGATGACCGACACCCCGCCCGTGCGCGTCCTGCTCGCCGACGACGAGCACCTGATCCGCGGCGCCATGGCCGCGCTGCTCTCGCTGGAGGACGACATCGAGGTGGTCGCCCAGGCCGGATCCGGCCCCGAGGCGCTGGCGATGGCCCGGACGCACCGGCCGGACGTCGCGGTGCTGGACCTCCAGATGCCGGGCAAGGACGGCATCGAGGTGGCCACCGAGCTGCGCCGGCTGCTGCCGGACTGCCGCTGCATGATCGTCACCGGCCACGGCCGCCCCGGCTACCTCAAGCGGGCGCTGGAGGTCGGGGTGCGCGGCTTCCTGCCGAAGACCGTCTCGGCGGCCGACCTGGCCGGCATCATCCGCACCGTGCTCTCCGGCGGCCGGTACGTGGACCCGGAGCTGGCGGCGGATGCGATCAGCGCCGGGGAGACCCCGCTGACCCCGCGCGAGACGGACGTCCTGGAGCTGGCCGCGGACGGCACCCCGATCGCGGAGATCGCCCAGCGGGCCGGGCTGTCCCAGGGCACCGTGCGCAACTACCTGTCCTCGGCGGCCACCAAGCTGGGCGCCGAGAACCGGCACGCGGCGGTGCGGATCGCCCGCGAGCACGGCTGGATCTGACCGATCCCGTGCCCGCGGGCGGCGGCGCGGCTCAGACCCAGCTGGTGCCGGTCAGCCGCTCGTACACCTCGATGTACTTGGCCCGGGTCCGCTCGACCACCTCGGCGGGCAGCTCCGGCGGCGGCTGCTCGCTGTAGCGGTCCCAGCCGGAGGCCGGGGAGACCAGCCAGTCGCGGATCAGCTGCTTGTCGAAGGAGGCCTGCGAGTGGCCCGGCTGGTACTCGTCGGCCGGCCAGTAGCGGGAGGAGTCCGGGGTGAGCACCTCGTCGCCGATGATCAGCTCGCCGTCCAGCAGGCCGAACTCGAACTTGGTGTCGGCCAGGATGATGCCGCGGTCGCGGGCGATGTCCCGGGCCCGGGCGTAGACGTCCAGGGTGGTGCGGCGCACCTGGTTGGCGAGCTCGGCGCCGATCCGGCGGGCGGTCTCCTCGTAGGTGACGTTCTCGTCGTGCTCGCCGACCTCGGCCTTGAGCGCCGGGGTGTAGATCGGGGCGGGCAGCTCGGAGCTGTTCTCCAGGCCCTCCGGCAGGGCGATGCCGCAGACCGTCCGGCTCTCCTCGTACTCGGTCAGGCCGGAGCCGGCCAGGTAGCCGCGGGCGACCGCCTCCACCGGGATCATGTCCAGGCTCTTGCAGATCAGCGTGCGGCCCTTCCAGTCGGCGGGGGCGCCGGCCGGGGCCTCGGTGGAGATCACGTGGTTGGGGACGATGTCGGCGATCCGCTCGAACCACCAGAGCGAGAGCTGGGTGAGCACCCGGCCCTTGTCCGGGATCTCGTTCGGCAGCACCCAGTCGTGGGCGGACATCCGGTCGCTGGCCACCATCACCAGCTCGCCCGACCCGGTGCGGTACAGGTCGCGCACCTTGCCGGTGTGCAGGTGGACCAGGCCGGGTACCTGGACCGGCTCGGGCTTGGTGACAAATCCGCTCAAGGTGTTCAGTCCTCAGGGGTCGTTCACGGGCGTGGGGCACCGCGAAAGGGGAGGTCACTGCCCCCGCAGTCTTTCACGCCCGCCCGCCCGGGCTCCCGGGGAGCCCGGGGCTCAGTTCTTGCAGAGCCGGTCCAGCAGGTTGGCGGTGGCGCGCTGGACCCGTTCGTCGGTGAGTCCGGGGCGGCCGAGGGCGGGCGACCAGGCGAAGGTCCCGGCCGCGAAGACGTACGCGCCGCTGGGCGCCCGGTACAGCGAGGTCTCCTGGTAGCGGGTGCGGCCGGCCAGGTCCCGGTACGGCGAGTGGGCCAGCAGCACCCGCTCGGTGTGCTCGGGCAGCGCGACCTTCGGGTAGTACCGGTCGGCCTCCCCCGCGACCAGGCCGGGCAGCTCGTCCCCCTCCTGCAGCCCGGTGCCGTCCCAGAGCCAGTGCGCGGTGTGCCGGGCGACCAGCGGGACGGGCGCCGCGACCCGGCCCGAGTACTGCACCCCCAGCAGGTGCTGCTCCGGCTCCCCGGCGTCCCGCCAGAGCGCGCTGGCCGCGCCGGGCACCCCGGCGGCCGGGCTGCCCGGCCCGACCTTCTGCCGCTTGCGGCAGTTGAGCAGCCGGTTCGGTTCGCCGGAGGCCGCGGCGGTCAGCTCGACCCGCCAGTACATGGTGTTGGCGGACAGGAAGACCAGCGAGGTGCCGCCGTCCCTGGCCCGCTCGGCGGTCCGGCGCATTGGCTCGGACCAGTACTCGTCGTGGCCGGGGAAGACCAGCGCGCGGTGCTCGCCCGGGTCGACCAGCCCGGCGTGCAGGTCGGTCGCGGTGGCGTAGGAGAGGTCGTAGCCGTAGCGCTCGGCCCAGCGGATGAAGTCGTACGCGTGGCCGACGTGCAGCGGCAGCCCGGCGGTGGCGTGCGGGCGGTCGAAGGAGACGGTGACGGCCGCCTCGGGCTCGCCGACCAGGCCGCCCTGCCCGTCCCAGGCGTGGTAGAGGCTGGCGCCGGTCCGGCCGTCCTCGGGGAACAGGTTGTACGCCTGCCAGGTCACGTCCGGGACCACCAGGAGCAGTTCGGCGGTCCGCCCCTGGTCGGCGAAGTCCCGTACGGTGAACGGGATGTGGCTGCGGTGCAGCATGTCCGCGGTGGTCAGCACGGCGACGTAAGCGCCGGGCTGCCAGTGCAGCGGGACCTGCAACCGCCAGGAGTGCCACCAGTGGTGGCAGGAGACCGTCCGCTCGACCACCAGCGGCGCGGGCTGGGCCAGACCGGCGATCAGCGGACTGGACGTCATGTGGCGGGCGCCGTCGCCGCCGTAGTGGCCGATCCGGTAGACGTCCACGGTGAACTCGCGCGGCGGGTTGACGGTGACCCGGAAGTCCACCGAGCCGCCGGGGCGGATCACCCCCGCCGAGGCGAAGCCCTTGATCTGCTGGTCCACGTCGTTGGCGCTCTGCGGGGTGCCGACCGGCGGCTTGGGCCGCACCCCCGCCGAGAGCGGCTGCTGGCCGGGCGCGTCCACCGAGACGTACCAGGGCACGGCGCCCTCGGCCCCGGCGAGGTACTGGTCGGGGCTGCGCAGCCAGGGCAGCGGGCCCTGGCCGAAGGGGTCGGAGACGCTGTAAGCGTGCGTGCCCGACTCCCAGCGGCGGTTGAGTTCGGTCCCCACGCGCCCCTCCCAGGTGCACTTCCGTCCGGTGGCACGTGCCCCCCGGATGTGCGTGCGGTCTAATACACCACACAGTGCTGGCGCTCCGTCACCCCACGGTAGCAATTGGTGTCGGGAATCTTCCGCTCCGCCGGGACGGGGCCTCCGGCCTGCGGAGACGGCCGGCGGCCGGGGCCCCCGGGGGCGCGTGCCGGGGTGCCGAGCGCCGCCCGGGGCGGCCGGGGCGGCCAGGACCTCAGAGGCGGACGGGCTTCTCCAGGCGCACCTCGGCGGCGTCCAGCCAGGCGCGCAGCGGCCCGTCCTGGCCCTGCTCCACCGCCTGGGCGACCGGGCCGGCCAGGTCGGTGCGGCGGACCCCGCCGAGCAGCAGCACCGGGCCGTCCAGCCAGTCCAGGCCGGGCGCGCCGCCCGCGGTGTCCACGGCGGCGCAGCAGACCATCGCGGTGACGTGGTCGACCAACAGGTCGCGGCCGGTGCGGTCGGGCTCCAGCAGCGGGGCCGGGGTGGTGGTGCGGGCGAGCTGGGCGGCCAGGGCGGCGGCCAGCTGCTCGCCGTCGCCCTCGGCGAGCCGGAGCAGCAGCCGGGTGAGGGTCGGGGCGCCCGGGCGGGACTGCGGGGCGAGCCGGTCCAGGGCGGACTGCAGGGCGGCGGCCCGGGCCCGCCAGCCGGCGTCCACCACCTCGGCCGGGTACTCGGCCCACTCCAGCTCGTGCCAGGCCCCGGCCGCCGGGCGGCCGAAGAACAGCTCGGCGGCCAGCCGGGAGACCGCGCGGTCCACCGCGCCGGGCTCCTCCAACAGGTCGCAGGCGGGGCGGTCGCCGAGCCGGTTGCCGTAGCCGTCGGCCAGCCGGTCGCGGCGGGACAGCTCGGTGAGTGCGGCGACCACGCCGGCGTTCAGGTGCGCGGGGTGGCGGCCGAGCCGCCAGGCGGGCAGCGCGACCCGGGTGAGCAGCCGGTCCCAGCCGGCGTAGGCCAGGCCGACCTGCTCCTGGGCGGCGATCCGCAGGCCGTAGTCGACCGTCCTGGCCTGCTCGGAGGCCCAGCTCGCGACGGACCGCTCCAGCTCGGCGGAGTGGCCGCGGCAGGCGCCCAGCAGCCGGCGGGTGATCCGCCGGGTGATCCGGTCGGCGAGCCGGGCCGGGCCCCGGCGGGGCGGGGCCGGCGGGACGGTCAGGGTGCCGCCGCCGAGCCCGGGGGCCGCGGCCGGACCGGAGTCCAGACAGGCGTCCAGGGCGCGCAGGAAGCGGCGGGCGGCGGCGATCTCGGGGTCGGCGGAGGCCGCGGTGCCGGCCACCACGGGGGCGAGCAGGGCGCGCAGCTCGCCGGACCGCATCCACCACAGGAACGGCGAGCCAATCACCAGGACCGGCGCGGCGGGCTCGGGGTGCGGCCGCAGCGGGTGGGGGCGGCGCGGCGGGGCCACGTCCTCCAGCCAGCTGTCGCAGTCCGGGGTGAGCGCCACCGCGGACGGGGCCGGGACGTCCAGCCGCTCGGCCAGTTCGCCGATCAGCCGGTACAGCTCGGGGGCGCCGGCCCGCTCGACCGGCACCGCCGGGATCTGCGGCGGGACGGCCCGGCGCAGTGCCCGGGCGGTCAGCCCGGCCACCAGCAGGGTCAGCGCGGCGACCGCGCAGACCACCCACCGGACGGCGTCCCAGCCGGCGGCGTCGGCGGAGCCGGCGGCCCCGATCCGGCCGGTGAACCGGCCCGCGAGCAGGACCACCGCCACGGCGGAGGGCAGGACGGCCGCGGCCAGGGCGAGGCCCCGGATCCGCAGGACCGCTTGGGCGTGAGCGCGCGCGGTGTCGACGGCCATACGGTGCGGCACCCCCTTCGGAGCCCTCGGGCACCCGCCACGGGCCCTGAGACGACTCGAAACGATCAGTTCCGACCGGGAAGCGGAGGCGTCCGATCCCGGCAGTGCATGCTGTGTGGCGCTACTGACACTTTCGACGCCCCGGTCCGGGCGGGCGTTCCGGATCGCCCAGGTTTCCACTCGTCCCGGTGACACCGCCCGGTTGTCCCGGTGACGCCGCCCGGTCGACCCGGTGACGCCGCCCGGTCGACCCGGTGACGCCGCCGTCGGTCCGGCGACGCCGCCCGGAGGCCGCTACCGGTCCGGTACGGAGCACCGGGCGACCACCCGGCCGATCGCCGTCCAGCATCCCCCCGCGGGCGCGCCGCCACCCGGCGGCGACCCCGGCGCACGGCACCGTCGCACGGCGATCCAGCGCACCATAAGGCCGGGCGCCCGGTTACGTCAGCCGGATGCGGGTGGTGTCACCCGATGGGCTGGAATCCGCCCGCCGATCGGTGCGTCGGGCCCCGGAACCGCTCCGACCCCGGAAACGCCGCAGGCGCTGCGCCCTGCGGGTTGTTCCGCTGCTCTCCGGCGCCCGCCCGCCTCCGGAGCCCGGCGCGCCCGCGCGCCGCGTCATGGCCGCGTCATGGCCGCGGCCCCCGTGCGAGGGGTTCGCACGGGGGCCGCCGGGGTCGCGGTGGCGTCAGCCGTTGGCCGCCTTGAGCGCGATGTCGGTGCGGTGCTGGCCGCCCTTGAGGGAGATCCTGTCCACGGCCGCGTACGCGCGCTCGCGCGCCTCGGCCAGGTCGGCGCCGGTCGCGGTGACCGACAGCACGCGGCCGCCGGCGCTGAGCACCCGGCCGTCCCCGTCCGCCTTCGTCCCGGCGTGCAGCACGTACGCGGTGCCGTCCGCCTCGGCCTCGGCGAGGCCCTCGATCGGGTCGCCGGTGCGCGGCGCGGCCGGGTAGCCCTCGGAGGCGACGACCACGGTGACGGCCGCCCCCTCGTCCCAGCGCAGCGGCTCCAGCTGGTCCAGGGTGCCGGTGGCGGAGGCGAACAGGACGCCGGCCAGCGGGGTGCGCAGCCGGGCCAGCACGACCTGGGTCTCCGGGTCGCCGAAGCGGGCGTTGAACTCGATCACCCGGGTGCCGCGCGAGGTGAGCGCCAGGCCCGCGTAGAGCAGGCCGGAGAACTCGGTGCCGCGGCGGCGCAGCTCGTCCACGGTCGGCTGCAGGACGGTGTCCAGGACCTCCTGGACCAGCCCGGCGGGCGCCCAGGGCAGCGGCGAGTAGGCGCCCATGCCGCCGGTGTTGGGGCCCTCGTCGCCGTCCAGCGCGCGCTTGAAGTCCTGCGCGGGCTGCAGCGGCAGCACGGTGGTGCCGTCGGTGACGGCGAACAGCGAGACCTCGGGCCCGTCGAGGTACTCCTCGATGACCACGCGCTCGCAGGAGGCGGCGTGCGCCAGCGCGGCCGCGCGGTCGGAGGTGACCACCACGCCCTTGCCGGCCGCCAGGCCGTCGTCCTTGACCACGTAGGGGGCCCCGAAGGCGTCCAGCGCCTCGGCGGCCTCCTCGGCGGTGGTGCAGACGTACGAGCGGGCGGTGGGCACGCCGGCGCCGGCCATCACGTCCTTGGCGAAGGCCTTGGAGCCCTCCAGCTGCGCGGCCGCGCCGGAGGGACCGAAGACCGGGATGCCGGCCGCGCGGACGGCGTCGGCGACGCCGGCCACCAGCGGGGCCTCGGGGCCGACCACCACGAGGTCGGCGCCGAGTTCCGCGGCGAGGGCGGCGACCTGGGCGCCGTCCGACTGGTCGATGGGGTGGACCGTCGCCACCTGGGCGATCCCGGCGTTGCCCGGGGCACAGTGCAGCTCGGTCACGGAGGGATCTTGGGACAGGGAGCGGCACAGGGCGTGTTCGCGGGCGCCGCCGCCGATGACGAGGACCTTCACGCCTGGCAGCGTAGTCGGTGGCCTGTTCCGGCCGCTCTCCGGTCCCGTCGGATCCTCCAGGAGAAGCGGTCCGTGCACCGATGAGCTAGGAGGATCCTCCAAACCGGACCGGCTCGGATGCGCTCCGGGTGTCCGGGTCAGGACGGCGGGTCACCGGCGCCTCGCTCGGACGGGTGAAATCTCGTCGGGCCCCGCAACCGCCCCACCTCGCGTTCCGGTGGCCGAAACCGGTAACGATCACCGGGGAAGCGCCCCGCGGTCAGCCATTTGGCGGTAAGAAGTGCTGTTGGACAACCACCGGCGGACGTCGCGTCAGCCGATGCGCCGACAGACCATGCCGCCCGCCCGCCACAGGGAGCCCCACAGGTGAGCCAGCCGGAAATGCAGCCCGAGGAGAGTGCCTGGGGCAAGGACATCGGTGAGGAGGACCAGCCCGCCGCAGCCGTGGCCCGGCGGGCCTCCACCCGGTACCGGACCGATCTGAGTGCCCGCCAGTTCCCGCTCGGGGACTGGGGCGAGCCCGCGGAGCGGCTGGAGGAGCTCTACCGCTGGTCCGAGGAGCGGGCGGTCGAGGCGATCGAGTGGTACCGCCGGGACCGGATCTGGAAGCGCCGCTGGGCGCGCCTGCTGCGCTTCGGGTCCGCCGGCTTCGCGGCGGGCGGGGTGACCGCCCCGCTGGTGGGCCTCACCGGCACGCTCGCCCACGGCACCGCCTGGGGCTACGTGGCCTTCGCGCTCTCCGCCGCCTGCTACGGCGCCGACCGGGTCTTCGGCCTCACCTCCGGCTGGATGCGGGACGTCTCCACCGCGCAGGCCCTGCAACGCCGCCTGGAGGCCTTCCAGTTCGACTGGGCGTCGGAGTGCGTGCGCGAGGTGCTCGGCCCGACCGAGGGCACCGCGGGCGAGGCCGCCGAGCGCTGCCTGGGCGTGCTGCGCCGGTTCTGCGAGGACGTCTCGGACATGGTCCGCACCGAGACCTCGGAGTGGATGCTGGAGTTCCGCGCCTCGATGACCCAGCTGCCCACCCAGTCCGCGGGGGCCTGGGGCGGCCGCACCGAACCCGGGGTGGGCGCCCAGGTGCGGGTGCTGCCGCCGCCGGGGACGAGGCCCACCATGCCGCGGCAGCGGCCGCCGGAGGGACCGCTGCGCTAGCCGGACGGGCCTGGGGCCTCGGCCCTGGGGCCCGGGCGAAGGCACAGGCGGTGCCCGGGCGTTACGCGAAGACGATCATCGAGCCCTGGCCGAGGCTCCGGGTCGCCGCCGCGTACAGGCCCGACCACGCGTGCCGCTCCCGGGCGAAGGGGTGCAGGTCGTCGATCGGCGGCCCGAACGGCTGCTCCAGGCCGGTCGGGCCGAGCGGTCGGGTCGGGCTCGGCGGGTTGAGCGGGTCGATCCCCAGGGCCGGTGCCACGGCCTGCAGTTCGCGCAGCAGTCCGTGGCTGGAGCCGAGCGGGCCGCCGGCGGCGAGCAGCGTCTCGTCCACCAGCGGGGCCTGGAACTCGATCGGCACGTAGGCGCCGGCGTGGTCGAAGTGCCAGACCAGGTGCGACTGTTCGGCACTGCTCTCGAACATCTCCAGCAGCTGCTCGTAGTCGCTGCCGAGCGCGTCGACCGGGGTGATGTCCAGGCCGGTGAGGCCCAACAGGTAGGCACGGCGCAGGAAGTGCAGCGAGTCGTAGTCGAAGGCGGCTATCGGCTCGACCGCCCCGCTCAGCCCGGGGACGAACTGGTAGACCGGCACTTCGGGCAGGCCGCGCGAGGTGAGCACCGCGTTGTAGAGCGCGAGGTCGTCCCGGAAGGGGTTGTCGGGGCTGTGGCTCAGCACGTCCACCAGCGGGACGAGCCAGAGGTCGCAGGCCATGGCCGGCAGTTCCTCTCCGGACGGCGGGATCGCCCGCGGGGCGGGGCGACGACGGGGGCGGGGTCGGTACCCGGACGGCCCGTGCGGGCGGCCGGTCCGACGCCCGCCCACCCTACCGGCCCGGGGCCGGGCGCGGACCGGGCCGTCCCTGCGGAGTCTCGGGGGGCGACTCGGGCAGCCGCCGGCCGAACCTGGTGTGCGGAACCCAGCGCGGTTGCGGCACCAGACCGAGGCCGAGTCCCAGCTCACGGCCCAGTTCACGGCCGACCTCGTCACCCCGTCGGGGCCGCCCGCCCCGGGCCGCCCCGGGCTCCGGAGCGGCCCCGGGCTCCGGTACGGCGTCCGGCGCGGGGGCCGGCGCCGGCCGGTCCGTCGGCCGGTCCGCCGGGAGGCGGTGGGACCGGTGCCACGCCGACTGCGGCGCGGGCGGCTCCACCGGGACGGGCAGCGGCTCGCCGTCCGCGACCTCGGTGAGCAGCCCGAGCACCGTCACCGACTCCAGCGGCCGCCCGGCCAGCCCGGCCAGCAGCCGGACGGTGAACAGGTTGTACTCGCAGATGATCCGGTGCGCCCCGTGCAGGTCGTGGGCCCCGATCGCCTCGACCAGGTCCGGGTGGCGGTCCCAGCAGACCCCGCCCAGGGTGGGCATCGCCCGCAGGTAGCGCGCGGCGAACATCCAGGACTGCACCCGCAGCCAGTCCAGGTACTCCGCGATCCGGCGGTTGCCGAGCAGGGCGGAGACCTCCTGCCAGAACCGGCGGTCGCAGCCCACCATCACGTCCAGGTTCCCGGCCCGGGCGGCCCGCACCGCCGCGTCGGCCCGGCGGCTGAGCGAGGGCAGCCGGGTGAGGTCGGGCAGGGACCGGCGGGTGGCGAACTGGCGGTAGAAGCTGTCGGTGAGCAGCACCCTGGCCTCGAAGATCTCCAGGAAGTCCTCCCAGCCCAGCTCCGGCACCGTGAAGCCGCGGTGGTGCTCGGTCCGCAGCAGCCCCTGGGCGCCGAGGTCGACCAGCGCCTCGCGGGCCGGGGTCGCGGAGACGCCGTACAGCTCAGCGATCTCCTTGACGGTGAAGTTGCGGCCTGCCTCCAGCCGGCCGGCCATCATCTCCTCGCGGAGCGCACCGGCGATCTGCTCGCGCAGGCTGTTGCGCTGGATGACGGGGCGGGGGGTGTCGCCGGCGCCGGTGCCGGACATGCGCGCGACCTCCTGGGGCGGGCCACCGTACCGACCCGCGACGGACCGGCCGACCGGCGGCGGGGAACACGACGAGTGCTCATCTTCTCAAACGGACCCGGAACAGGTACGAACCAACCCTCCCGGACCCCGTGCCCCCCGCCCGTGCCTACCGCTGGACCGGCGCCGGGATGCCCAGCAGACGGTCCCGCAGCACCGGGAACTCCTCGCGCGCCCGACCCACCTCGGCCGGGTCGAACTCGACGGTCAGCACCTCCTCGGCGGCCCCCGCCTCGGCCAGCACCCGGCCCCACGGGTCCACCACGATGCTGTGCCCGGCCTGCTCGACCCCGGCGTGCGTCCCGGCGGTGTTGCAGGCCAGCACGAAGGCCTGCTCCTCCACCGCCCGGGCCCGGGCCAGCAGCGTCCAGTGCTCGCGCCGCTTGGCCGGCCAGGCCGCCGGGACCACCAGCAGCTGGGCCCCGGCGTCCAGCAGGGCCCGGAACAGCTCCGGGAAGCGCAGGTCGTAGCAGGTGGCCAGGCCCAGGGTGCCGAACTCGGTGGGCGCGGTGACGATCTCCTGCCCGGCGCCCATCACCACCGCCTCGCCGCTGTCGAAGCCGAAGCGGTGGATCTTGCGGTAGGTGTGCACCAGCTCGCCGTCCGGGGCGAACAGCATCGAGGTGTTGTAGATCGGACCGTCCGGGTCGCGTTCGACGATCGAACCGGCGTGCAGCCACACCCCGGCGGCCCGGGCGGCGGCCGCCATCGCGTCCGAGGTGGGCCCGTCGAGCGTCTCGGCACCCTCCGACCAGAGGTCGTGGGCGAAGCCGCCGAGCGGCCACAACTCCGGCAGGACCACCAGGTCGGCGCCCTGCTGGGCCCGTACCAACGACGCGGCCCGGGCCCGCCGTTCGGCGGCCGGCTCGGCGTCGGAGACCGCGAGTTGGATCAATGAAGCGCGCACAGTACCACCGTCCACGGCAAGAGACCTACGATCGTCACCCGAAAGCGCTGCCCAGCTGTCTCCCGGCAGCGTAACGTGCGGTTAGCGTGCGCGCCCGGAAGCCGGACCATCCCGGCCGACCGCGACGGCCGGGCGCCGAGCGTAGGAAAGCTGACGGAGGGCCGGAGATTCCCGTGACGGACAACCAGACCGTGCAGGCTTACACGGAGGCGTGGACCCAGAGCATCGAGTCCATATCGGAGCTGGTCGCCCCCCTCCCCGAAGGCTCCTGGAACCGGGCCACCGAGTGCCCCGGCTGGTCGGTCCGGGACGTCGTCTCGCACGTGATCGCGGTCGAGTCCGAGCTGCTCGGCGACCCCCGCCCGATCCACTCGCTGCCGCGTGACCTTCGCCACGTGACCACCGAATTCGCCCGCTACGTCGAACTGCCCGTCGACAAGCGCCGCTGCCACACCGCGCTGGAGATGACCAGCGAGCTGGAGTACACGATCATCCGCCGCTCCCGCGCGCTGCGGAACGCCAAGCAGACGCCCGGGGAGCCGGTCCGCTGGCCGGCCGGCCCGCTGGCCACGGACGTGCCGTACCACCAGCTGCTGCGGATGCGGGCCTTCGACGTCTGGGTGCACGAGCAGGACCTGCGCCGGGCCCTCGACACCCCCGGCAACCTGGACTCCCCCGGCGCCCTGATCGCCCGGGACGTGCTGCTGGAGCTGCTGCCCAAGGCCGTCGCCCACACCGCCGGCGCGCCGGCCGGGACGGCCCTGGTGCTGGACGTGACCGGCCCGGTGGAGTTCCTGCGCACCGTCCGGGTGGACGCCACCGGGCGCGGCAGCGTGGACGAGTCGATCAGCCTGGCCCCCGACGTCCAGCTCACCATGGACTGGGAGACCTACGTCCGCCTCGCCTGCGGCCGCGGCCGACCCGGGCCGGTGAGCGTCGAGGGCGACAAGGAGCTGGCCGAGCGGGTGCTGGCCAACTTCGCCGTCACCATCTGACGCCCATCGGCGCACCCGGCCCAACCGGCGCGCACCACCCGGCGGGACCATCGACATGCGCTCGGTATGGGTGAGTTCAACTCACTCATACGACGTTTCCGCAGGTGGGAATGGATCCGTCCGTGGAGATCCATCTCTGAGCCTCATCAGCGAGGCGGGGCTCTATCTCCTCATCATGAGGTCGAGGAAACCCAATGCCCGCCTGCCCGGGCGGGGAGCGGGTCGGCATCCGGGGCAGCCGGATCGTCCCGGGGTGCCCGAAGTTGAAGCTGGTGGACCTGATCCGCCTGCGGAAAGCGGCGAAGCCCCAACCCAGCCGAGTGCCACGGCAAGGAACCCTGACCGTGGAGATGCACGGGGCCCGGATCTACGGAACCGCGCCGCAGATCGCCGAGCTGATGAGGGAGTACGGCCGCTGATCCCGCCGCTAACCATCACTTTCAATGATGGTTAGCGGCATTTCCGCAGGTCGGAAACCCTACGCATCCGCCGCCGCAAGCCTCCGGCGCAGCCGCAGGATCATCGCCGTCCCCAGCGCCAGCGGCACGTACTGCCAGCAGAAGGCCCAGCGGAAGGCGTCGGCGGAGTAGGCGCCGGCGCCGGACGGGGAGAGGGCGTCCAGGAGCACGCCGATGCCGAACAGGGTGATCATCGTGCCGATGAAGCCGCCCATGTTGACGATCCCGGAGGCGGTGCCGAGCCGTTCGGCCGGGTTGCGGGTGCGGGCGTAGTCCAGGCCGACCAGTGAGGCGGGGCCGTTGCTGCCCATTACCAGGATGATCCCGATCAGCAGCCACATCGGCGGGTGCCCGCCGGGCCAGGCGAGCACCAGCGCCCAGCCGGACGCGGTGGTGGCGACGACGGTGAGCACGATGGGCATCCGGGCCCGGGCGGAGCGGGAGAGCAGTCGGCCGAAGAGGAAGCCGAAGGACATGTTGGAGAGCACCAGCAGGGTCAGCAGCCCGCCGGCCTCGCCCCGGGACATGCCCTGGGCCTCGATCAGGTAGGGCATGCCCCAGAGCAGGCCGAAGGCGTTGCCGGGGAACTGGGTGGTGAAGTGGATCCACAGGCCCAGCCGGGTGCCCGGCTCCCGCCAGCAGTCCTGGATCTGCCGTCGGACCTTCGGGCGGGCGGCGGGCGGCCCGACCGGTCGTACGACCGCCGGCGCGTCCTTGAGGAAGAGCGCGACCAGGGCGAACACCGCCACGCCGAGCAGCGCGATCGCGGTGAAGGTGGGCGTCCAGCCCTCGCTGTGCAGCGCCTGGGCGAGCACCACGGTGGTGACCAGGTTGCCGCCCATCCCGGCGAGGCCGGTCAGCTGGGCGACGAACGGGTTCTTCGCCGCCGGGAACCACCGGGCGGCGATCCGCAGCACGCTGATGAAGGTCATCGCGTCGCCGCAGCCGAGCACCGCCCGGGAGGCCAGCGCCGGGGCGAAGGAGGAGCTGAACGCGAAGGCCAGCTGGCCGGTGCTCAGCAGCAGCACGCCGAGCAGCAGCACCCGGCGCGGCCCGAACCGGTCGACCAGCAGGCCGACCGGGACCTGCATGGCCGCGTAGACCAGCACCTGGAGGATCGAGAAGGTGGACAGCGCCGAGGCGCCGATGCCGAAGCGCTCGGCCGCGTCCAGTCCGGCCACGCCGAGGCTGGTGCGGTGGATGACGGCCAGGACGTAGACGCTGACGCCGACGGACCAGGCCAGCCAGGCCGCGCGGCCGCCGGGCGGTACGGGGGCCCCGGCCGTCGGCGGCTCGACGGCGGATCGAGGAGCGGGGACGGACAGGGACGCGGCTGAACGAGCGGGCTCCACGGTCATAGTCCGTCCAGACTAGTCATCCCATGATTGGACGCCCAGCTCCCTGCGGTGTGAGCTCGCGAACCCCGGCCGGCGACCAGCGACCGGCGACCGGCGACCGGCGACCGGCCGGCAACCCGCCGACTCTCAGCCGGTGACCGTCCAGGACACCGACCGGGTCATGTAGCGGTCCCGGAAGGCCTCGTCCCGCACCCAGTCCGTGGTGTCCCGGACGGTCGCCGTCACGGTCGCCGTCCGGCCCGGGGCGAGGCCCAGCAGCGCGGTGTCCAGCCGGCCCCCGTCCACGGCCTGCGGGGCGGCCGGGGCGCCGTCCACCTTCCAGTCCACGGTCAGCTGCCGGGCGCCGGTCAGCGGCAGCGGCCGGACGTCCAGCCGGGGGAGCCCGGCGACCTCGCCGGGCGGCGGCGAGGGGGCGTCGGTCGGCCGGACCTTGCGGTACAGCTCCTCGACGATCGCCTCGCGGGAGGGCAGGTTGTAGGCACTGCCCAGGGTGCGCATCACGGAGTCGGGGGTGGGCCGGTAGAGGCCGTTGGCGCTGCGGTACGCCCCGACGACGCCGGCGCCGTCCGGCGAGACGGCGCCCAGCCAGCGCCACCACTTGGTCTGCTTCTTGAGCATGTCCTCGGCGTTGAGGGTGGAGAGGTTCGGGTAGTCGGCGTCGTCCGGGGCGCTGTCGTACTCGTCGCCGAGGTCCCCCACGGTGTGGCCGATCTCGTGCTGGATGATCCGCCCGGCGTCCGGGCTGCCCCCGGCCAGGGTGGTCACCCCGGTGCCCCCGGCGCCGCCGTACTCGACCGAGTTGGCCAGCGCGATCAGGTACTGCGGGCCGGTGCTGTCCCCGGCGTAGCGGGCGGTGGCGCCCTCGTCGGCGCAGAGCAGCCGGGCGGTCCCCTCGCACCAGAAGTGCATGCCCAGCGGGGTGGTGGGGTGGCGGCCGCGGCTCTCGGTCTCGGCTATCCCGGAGGTCGGGGAGACCACCTCGACCCGACGTATGTTGAAGAACCCCTGGTAGGTGCGGAACGGCTCGATGTCCATCAGCGCGTGCCAGGCCTTGTCGGCCTGTTGCCGGAACGTCTCCTGCTCGTCCGCCGTGTAGCCGTCGCCGAGCAGGACCAGGGTGATCCGGTTGGCCGGGTCCCCGGTGCGGCGTATGTCGAAGGTCGGGGCGGCCGCGAGCGTCCGCTGGTCGGCGCGGAGGGCGGTGTGCGGGGGGACCGCCCGGTCGACGGGGGCGCCCGCCCCGATCACGCCGAACGGCGAGGGGCCGACGAGTTCCAGGGCGGCCGGGAGTACGGCGGTGGACACCAGTACGAGGGCGGCCAGACTCCGGACGAGACGGCCAGGGTTGCCAGCAGGCATACGGGTGCGTCCTCGGGGCTCCGGTCACCCGGTGTCGCCCGGGTGGTGGAGCGGAGACGTACCCGCACCGGCGTGTCGCCCCCACCGGCCGAAGAAAATGTCACCGACCTGGCCGAACGATTCCCGTTGTACCTGTCATACCAATGAATCTCGGCGGCTCACCCCCGGGCTCCCGGCGGGCCTCCCGCAGGGCTCACCGGGTGCGCCCTGCCCAGTTCCAGCACCAGGTGCGTCCCGAGCCCGAAGAGCAGCCCCCAGAAGGCCGAGCCGATGCCGAACAGGCTCATCCCCGAGGCGCTCGCCAGGAAGGTCACCACCGCCGCGTCCCGCCCGCGCTCCGCCGAGACCGCCGCCGCCAGGCTGCCCTGCAGCGAGGCCAGCAGCGCGACCCCGGCGATCACCGCGATCAGCTCCTTCGGCAGCCCGGTGAACAGGCTCACCAGCACCCCGCCGAAGCTGCCCACCAGCACGTACAGCACGCCCGAGGACATCCCCGCGACGTACCGGCGGCGCGGGTCCGGGTGGGCCTCCGGGCCGGAGCAGATCGCCGCCGTGATGGCCGCCAGGTTCACCCCCGGCGAGCCGAACGGCGCCACCAGCACCGACATCGCCCCGGTCGCACCGATCAGCAGCCGGTCGTCGGCCCGGTAGCCGAAGGCCCGCATCACCCCGAGTCCGGGCGCGTTCTGCGAGGCCAGGGTGACGATGGTGAGCGGCAGCGCCAGCCCCACCAGGGCCGACCAGGAGAACGCCGGCGCGGTCAGCACCGGCACGGTCGGACCGCCCGAGCCCAGGTGCAGCGGCAGCCCGACGGTGAGTGCCGCCAGCACCCCGCCGACCACCAGCGCGATCAGCACGGCGTACCGCGGCGTGAACCGCTTGGCCAGCAGGAAGGCCGCGAAGCTGCCCACCACCAGCACCGGAGCGCCGTGCACGGCACCGAAGATGCCGGCGCCGAAGGAGAACAGGATGCCCGCGAGCATCGCGTTCACGATCCCCACCGGCACCGCCGCGATCAGCCGGCCGAACCACCCGGTCACCCCGAACAGCGCCACCACGGCCGCGCTCACCAGGAACGCCCCGATCGCCTCCCGGTACGGGTAGTGGCCCAGACTGGTCACCAGCAGCGCCGCCCCCGGCGTGGACCAGGCGGTGATCACCGGCGTCCTGGTCCACCAGCTGAGCGCGAAGCCGCTCACCCCGCTGCCGATCGCCACCGCCCAGATCCAGGAGGTGGTGTGCGCCGGGTCCAGCCGCCCGGCGGCAGCCGCCGCGAGCACGACCACCAGCGGCCCGGAGAACGACACCGCGACGCAGACCAGCCCCGCCAGCAAGGCCGGCACCGACGCGTCCCGCCGCAGCGACCGACGTTCGCCGTCCCCGGCCGCCGTCTGTTCCGGTCGAATCGTCAGCTCATCCGTCATTCCGGCAGTATCCCGAAACCGCCCTGCGGGAGCCGCCGAAAAAACTTTTCGATCCACCTGCAACCCCCGGCGGGGATGGACGTCTATCAGGGTGAAGGCACGGAGAGCGAGACCGGCGGAGCCGGGGGGCGCTTCCGCTCACCAGGAGCGGAGCCGGTCGTCTTCATCCAACACACCGTCAGGCTCATGACCTTGGGGAGTCACGTCATGCGTACGTCCGTTATCAACCGTTTTGCGAAGAACGACCGCGCCTTCTCCGGCCGCCGCCGCATCGCCGTCCTCGCCGCCACCACCGTCCTCGCCGGCGGCGTCCAGTTCATCGCCGCCGACACCGGCTGGGCCTGCGGGGACGGCGTCGCCACCGCCCCGGTCTCCCAGGAGGTCGCCCAGGACAACGACTTCGACCTGCACGGCCCCGGTGCGAAGTCCGCGTTCATCAGCCCCACCCCGGCCACGATCACCATCGGCGGCCCCAAGGCCGAGTTCGGGGTGGAGATCGCGAACTTCAGCAAGGCCGACTTCCACAAGGCCGTTGCCGGCTTCGGGCTCTTCAACCCGAGCGGCGCCACCCCCAAGCCGTCCCAGGTCAGCGTGGACGTCATGGACCACGGCCAGTGGAAGCACCTGACCATGGCGGGCGGCTGCGACCCGGCCATCCACGCCACCGGGCTGGAGTCCGTCGCCGAGCCGCTCACGGTCGGCCACGCCCGCCGCTACCTGTTCCGGGTCTCGATCTCGGCCGACGCCCCCAAGGACGTCAAGGAACTCCAGGTGTACGGCGCCGGCGCCAACTTCTCGGGTGCCATGACGACGGTCAAGGTCGTACGCCAGGCCTCCGCCGAGACCACCGGGCCCACCGCACCGGCCAAGCCGAAGCCCGCGCCGACCAAGGAGGCCAGGCCCGCCGCCCTGGCCGAGCCGGCCGCCGACCGCACCCCCGCCAAGGCCACCGAGCCCGCCAAGGCCCCCACCGCCACCCCGTCCGCCGCACCGGCCACCACCGCGCCCGCCGGCACCCCGGAGCTCGCCCACACCGGCGCCTCCTCCACCAACGCCTTCCTCGCCACCTCCTCCGCCGTGCTGCTCGCGATCGGCGGCGGTGTCCTGCTCGCCGTCCGGCGCCTCCGCCGCCAGCGGTAGTCGCCGGGCGGGTACGACGAAGGGGCCCTGGTCCGCACGGCGGTGCGGAGCAGGGCCCCTTCGTCATGTCTCCGGGGGCGTCAGCCCCAGGTGATCAGGCGCTTCGGGAACTCCAGCAGCCCGGCCACGTCGGCCAGCACCCGGGAGCCCAACTCCCCGTCCACCAGGCGGTGGTCGAAGGAGAGCGCGAGCGTGGTGACCTGGCGCGGGACCACCTTGCCCTTGTGCACCCACGGCAGTTCCCGGACCGCGCCGAAGGCGAGGATGGCCGCCTCGCCCGGGTTGAGAATCGGGGTGCCGGTGTCGACGCCGAAGACGCCGACGTTGGTGATGGTGACCGTGCCGCCCTGCATGTCGGCCGGCGAGGTCTTGCCCTGGCGGGCGGTCTCGACCAGCTCGCCGAGCGAAGTCGCCAGGCCGGAAAGGGTCTTGGACCCGGCGTCCTTGATGTTCGGGACGATCAGGCCGCGCGGGGTGGCCGCGGCGATGCCGAGGTTCACCTGGCCCTTGACCACGATCTCCTGGGCCGCCTCGTCCCACTGGGCGTTGATCTCCGGGTGCCGCTTGATCGCCACCAGCAGCGCCTTGGCGACCAGCAGCAGCGGGCTGACCCGGACGTCGCGGCCCAGTTCGCCGCTCTCCTTGAGCTTGCGGACGAACTTCATCGTGCGGGTCACGTCGACCTGGACGAACTCGGTGACGTGCGGGGCGGTGAAGGCCGAGGCCACCATCGCCTGCGCGGTCGCCTTGCGGACGCCCTTGATCGGCACCCGGACGTCGCCCGAACCGGACACCGGCACCGGAGCCGCCACGGCCTCGACGGCCTCGGCCACGACCGGCTCGACGGCCGGGACGGCCGGAGCGGCCTGGGCCGCGGCGTGGGCGTGCAGGTCATCGCGGGTGATCACCCCGCCCACACCGGTCGGGGTGACGGACCGCAGGTCGATGCCCAGGTCCTTGGCCAGCTTGCGCACCGGCGGCTTCGCCAACGGCCGCTCACCGGCGGGCAGTTCGACGGACGCGGCCGGAGCGGCCGGAACCGGGGCGGCAGCCGGAAGGACCGGAGCAGCCGGAGCCGCGGCCTTCGCCGTACCAGCGGCCGTACCGGTGGCCGCACCGGTCCGCCGGGCTCGGCGCTGGGCGGTGCCGGTGCGCGGGCCGTACCCGACCAGCACCTCCCGCCGCTCCGGCTCGGCCTCGGCGGCCGGCTCCGCAGCCGCGGCGACAGCGGGCGCGGGCGCGGGCACGGGCGCGGGCACGGCGGCCGGAGCGGCCCCCGCCTCCCCGGCGACCGCCACCGAGATGATCACGGTGCCGACGTCGACCGTCGCGCCCTCGGGGAAGAAGAGCTGCTCGACGACCCCGTTGAACGGGATCGGCAGCTCCACCGCCGCCTTGGCGGTCTCCACCTCGCACACGACCTGCCCGTCGGTGACGGTGTCACCGGGCTTGACGTACCAGCTGAGGATCTCGGCCTCGGTGAGGCCCTCGCCCACGTCGGGCATCTTGAACTCGCGGAGCGAGCGAACTTCGGTGGTCATCTACGCTCCCCGGTATCAGTACGCGAGCGCGCGGTCGACGGCGTCGAGCACGCGGTCCAGGTCGGGGAGGAAGGCCTCCTCGACGCGGGACGGCGGGTACGGCGCGTAGTAGCCGCCGACCCGCAGGACCGGTGCCTCCAGGTGGTAGAAGCACCGCTCGGTGAGCCGGGCGGCCAGCTCGGCGCCCATGCCCAGGAAGACCGGGGCCTCGTGCACCACGACGGCCCGCCCGGTGCGCTTGACCGACTCCTCCAGGGCGGCGAAGTCCACCGGGGAGAGCGAGCGCAGGTCGACGACCTCCAGTCGGCGGCCGTCCTCCTCGGCGGCCGCGGCGGCCTCCAGGCAGACCTTGACCATCGGGCCGTACGCGATCAGCGTCGCGTCGGTGCCAGGGCGGACGATCCGGGCCTGGTGCAGCCCCAGGTCGGCGGCGGCGCCGACCTCGCCCTTGTCCCAGTAACGCCGCTTGGGCTCCAGGAAGATGACCGGGTCGTCGGACTCGATGGCCTGCCGCAGCATCCAGTGCGCGTCGTGCGCGTTGGACGGGGTGACCACCCGCAGACCGGCGGTGTGCGCGAAGTACGCCTCGTGCGACTCGCTGTGGTGCTCGACCGCGCCGATGCCACCCGCGTAGGGGATGCGGACGGTGACCGGCATCTTGACGTGCCCGAGCGCGCGGGCGTGCATCTTCGCCAGCTGGGAGACGATCTGGTCGAAGGCCGGGTAGACGAAACCGTCGAACTGGATCTCCACGACGGGGCGGTAGCCGCGCAGCGCGAGGCCGATCGCGGTGCCCATGATGCCGGACTCGGCCAGCGGGGTGTCGATCACCCGGTCCTCGCCGAAGTCCTTCTGCAGGCCGTCGGTGATCCGGAAGACGCCGCCGAGCTTGCCGATGTCCTCGCCCATCAGGACGGTCTTCGGGTCGTTCTCCAGCGACTTGCGCAGCGCGTCGTTGAGCGCCTTGGCGATGCTCTGACCGGCCATCAGTGGTTCTCCCCCGCCTCGAAGGAGGCCGCGTACTCGACGTATTCGGCCCGTTCCTGATCGACCAGCGCGTGCGGCTCGCTGTACACGTGGTCGAAGATCAGCGTCGGGTCCGGGTCCGGCATGCTGCGCACGCCCTCGCGCACCCGCAGCCCCAGCTGCTCGCTCTCGGCGTCGACGGAGGCGAAGAACTCCTCGTCCGCCAGGCCCTCCTTCTCCAGGAGGGTGCGCAGCCGCAGGATCGGGTCCTTGGCCTTCCAGGCCTCGGTCTCCTCGGTGGCCCGGTAGCGGGTGGGGTCGTCGGAGGTGGTGTGCGCGCCCATCCGGTAGGTGAAGGCCTCGATCAGCACCGGGCCGTTGCCGCTGCGGGCGTGGTCGAGCGCCCAGCGGGTGACCGCGAGGCAGGCCAGCACGTCGTTGCCGTCGACCCGGACGCCGGGGAAGCCGAAGCCGGAGGCGCGGCGGTACAGCGGGATCCTGGTCTGGGTGGTGGTGGGCTCGGAGATCGCCCACTGGTTGTTCTGGCAGAAGAACACCACCGGCGAGTTGTAGACCGAGGCGAAGGTGAAGGCCTCGTTGACGTCGCCCTGGCTGGACGCGCCGTCGCCGAAGTACGCGATCACCGCGTCGTCGGTGCCGTCCTTGGTGATGCCCATCGCGTAGCCGGTGGCGTGCAGGGTCTGCGCGCCGATCACGATGGTGTAGAGGTGGAAGTTCTTCTCGTTCGGGTCCCAGCCGCCGTGGTTCACGCCGCGGAACATGCCGAGCAGGTTCAACGGGTCGACGTCGCGGCACCAGGCGACGCCGTGCTCGCGGTAGGTCGGGAAGGCGTAGTCACCGGGGCGCATGGCCCGGCCGGAACCGACCTGGGCGGCCTCCTGGCCGAGCAGCGAGGCCCACAGGCCCAGCTCGCCCTGGCGCTGGAGCGAGGTCGCCTCGCCGTCGAACCGGCGCACCAGCACCAGGTCGCGGTAGAGGGAGCGAAGCTCCTCGGGGGTGGTGGTGAGGGGGTAGTCCGGGTGCTCGACCCGCTCGCCTTCCGGCGTGAGCAGCTGGACGAGCTCCGGCTGGGCGTCCGTCCCCGTGGCGCGGAGGGTGTCAGGAACAGCGGGAGCCGCCTTCTTGCGGGTCCTCGCCGTGCTTTTGACGGTCACGTTCACTCCTCGGTCTGTCCGGCCGCCCGGGGTCGCCGGTGACCGGTCCGGTCACCGCCTCGCGGGGCGCGCGTGGGTGTGCGCACCTACTGCGTGGCAGGTGGTGATCCTGTTCCGACGGCGTCCCTCACGAGAACGTTACCCAGCGTCCGCCCTTGGCGCGCTTGCGCTAGGACGTCCTACTTGTTCAGGGCCTACAACCCCGAGGGTGCCGCGTCCGGCTCGCCGTCGGAAGGGTGGGGGTGACGGTCGGCGTGACGCAGCTCTCAATTCGAGCGCCTTCAGGACACCAGCGCACGTTATCCGGGCGGAAGCCCGTGCGTAAGGGGGTTCTCGGTATCGGTTTCGGTCGGGTGTGGCTGGATCACGCCTTTACGGCACTGGGGACGATAGGCCTTTTGTACGGTGGTATGGGAGGCTTTGGGCGTGACTGATAACGGACAAATCAGGGTGTTCCTGCTCGACGACCACGAGGTCGTCCGACGGGGCGTGCACGACCTGCTGTCGGTCGAGGACGACATCGAGATCGTCGGCGAGGCCGGCACGGCCGCCGAGGCGCTCACCCGGATCCCCGCGGTCCACCCCGACGTCGCGGTGCTCGACGTCCGGCTGCCGGACGGCAACGGGGTCGAGGTCTGCCGCGAGATCCGGTCCCGGCTGCCCGGGATCAAGTGCCTGATGCTGACCTCGTTCTCCGACGACGAGGCACTGTTCGACTCGATCATGGCCGGCGCCTCCGGCTACGTCCTGAAGGCGATCCGCGGCACCGACCTGATCACCGCTGTCCGGGACGTCGCGGCCGGCCGCTCCCTGCTCGACCCGGTCGCCACCAGCCGGGTGCTCGCCCGGCTGCGCGACGGCGGCGGGAAGGAGGACGAGCGGCTGGCCCAACTCACCAAGCAGGAGCGGCGGATCCTCGATCTGATCGGCGAGGGGATGACCAACCGTCAGATCGGCAACGAGTTGCACCTGGCCGAGAAGACGGTGAAGAACTACGTCTCCAGTCTGCTCGCCAAGATGGGCATGGAGCGACGCACCCAGGCGGCGGCGTACGTGGCGCGGCACCAGGCCGATCATCAGTACTGATACTTCCCTTCACACATGTGACGGTTTGTCAAGGGCCCCCACCAGGGGGCCATAACCTCTGCACGTGACTTTCAGCCAGACCCTCGCCTGCGCCCCGGCCCGCCCCGACCTCTCCGCACCGCCGATAGGGACCCTCAGCCCACCGGTACCGCGCAGCGCACTCGCCGAGGTCCTGGCCCGCTTCCGGGTGGGGCGGCTGCTCACCGCCGAACCGGTCGCCGAAGGCCTGCTCAACCGGGGTTACCGGGTCACCACCGAAGCCGGCACGTACTTCCTGAAGTGCTACGTCGACGCGGCCACCGCCAACCGCCCGAAGATCCTCGCCCACCACCGCGCCATGACCGACCTGCACGCCCTCGGCCTGCCGGTGGCGCCCCCGCTGAGCTGCTCCGACCGCGGCGCGACGGTGGCCGGCCTGAACGGCCGGCTGTTCGCCCTGTTCCCCTGGACCGATGGCCGACACCGGCACGGTACGGAGCTGGAACCGCCGCAGTGCGACGCCCTCGGCGCGCTGCTCGGCCGACTGCACGGCGCGCTCGACGACGTCTGCGCCCCCCTCGACCAGCCCGACGGCTACCGCAGCGCCGACCCCCTCGACAGCGCCGAACTGGCCCGCGACCTGCGCCGCCGCGCCCGCGAGCACCGCCCGTACGGCGAGCTGGACGCCCTCGTCGTCCGACGGCTCGACGAACGGCTGGAACTGCTCGCCGAGCACGCCCACCGACGGCCCGACCCGCTCGCCGCCCCGCCCACCGGCTGGACCCACGGCGACTTCCACGGTCTCAACCTGATCCACACCGCGGGCCCGGACGGCGGCGAGCGGGTCACCGCGGTGCTCGACTGGGACAAGCTCGGCCCGCAGCCGCGCGCCGAGGAGGCCGTCCGGGCCGCCACCCTGCTCTTCAACGACCGCACCACCGGCGCCCTCGACCTGGTCCGGGTCCGCCGCTACTCCCAGGCCTACCGGGCCTCCGGCGCGGCCACCCCCGAACACCTGGCCGCCGCCGTCCACCGGGTCTGGTGGGAGCGGCTGAACGACTTCTGGATGCTGCAGTGGCGCTACCAGCGGGCCGACCACCGGGCCGACCCGCTCTACCCCGCCTCGGCGGGCCAGTTGGCGTGGTGGTGCCAGGAGTACGAGCAGGTCCTGGACGCCTTCGCCAACTGATCCGTCAGTTGCCGCCGACCGGCGGCGTCACCGGCGGCTTGACCGGGGTCTGCGACGGCTGCGGCTTCGAGGACGCCGTACCGTCACCCGAGGGCGCCGACGGCGAGGTGCTCGCCCCACCGGTCGCCGTCGCGGAGGCGCTCGGCGTGTGGGTCGCCGTGGGCGTCGGGGTCGGTGTGTGCTTCCCCGTCGGCGACGGCGACATGTTGTTGCCGCCCCCGCCGCCGTTCCCGCTGTACGTCCCCGGGTCGCTCGGCAGCTGCGGCCGCCGGCTGCCGGAGGTGGACGGCGGCGGGGTCGGCTGGCCGTTCTGGGTCGGGGTGGTCGACTCGACGGTGCTGACCGCCGGCTCGGGTGTGTTGGGCACCACCGGCGTCTTCACGTCAGTGCCGCTGAGCGCGAAGGCGATCCCGGCCCCGGCCGCGACCAGCACGGCGATCCCGCCGGCCACCCAGCCCCAGGGCCCGCGCCGCCGACCGCCGTGGTCACCGTGGTCGTCCTCGCCGCCACCGCCGCCGTACGAACCGCCGCCCTGGTACGGGGAGGGGGCGTGCGGGCCGCCCGTGGAGTACGGCAGCACCGAGGTCTGGTCACCGGCGCCGACCGCGCCGAAGGCCTGGGTGGCGGCCGCCTGGTCCGGCCGGAGCACCTGGGTGGCCCCGGTGTCCCCGGGCAGCCCGGTGCCCGCGCCGACCCAGCCGGCCCCGCCCGCGCCGTGCATCTCGCGCAGCGCGTGCTGCAGGTGGGCGCGGAACTCGTCGGCGTCCTGGAAGCGGTCGTCCGGGTTCTTGGCGAGCGAGCGCAGCACCAGCGGGTCCAGGCCGACCGGCACCCGGCTGTTGGCCTGCGAGGGCGGCATCGGCGGGTCCTGGACGTGCTGGTAGACCACCGAGAGCGGGGTGTCGCCGGTGAACGGCGGGCGCAGCGTGAGCAGTTCGAAGAGCATGCAGCCGGCCGCGTACAGGTCGGACCGGTGGTCGACCGGCTTGCCGAGCGCCTGCTCGGGCGACAGGTACTGCGGGGTGCCCATGACCATGCCGGTCTGGGTCATCGTGGTGGCCCCGCCGGTCAGCGCCCGGGCGATGCCGAAGTCCATCACCTTGACCGCGCCGGCGTTGGTGATGATCACGTTGGCGGGCTTGATGTCGCGGTGCACGATGCCGTTGCGGTGGCTGTAGGCCAGCGCCTCCAGCACCCCGGCGATGATGATCAGCGCCTGGTCGACCGGCGGCGCCTCCTCGTCCGCCAGCAGCTCGCGGACCGTCCGGCCCTCGACCAGCTCCATCACGATGTACGGCGTGGACTCGTCCCCGACGTACTCCTCGCCGGTGTCGTAGACCGCGACGATCGAATGGTGGTTGAGCGCCGCGACGGCGTGCGCCTCGCGGGTGAAGCGCACCCGGGCGATGTCGTCCTGCGCCAGCTCGCCGCGCAGCAGCTTGACCGCGACGGTGCGGCCCAGCCGCACGTCCTCGGCGGCGAACACCTCGGCCATGCCGCCGCGGCCGAGCCGGTGGGTCAGCCGGTAGCGGCCGTCGCCGACCGTGCCCATCGGCACCCCGCGGCCCGGCGTCTGCGAACCGCCGAACGGCGGCAGCGCGGAGGTCGCGGATTCGCTGCCCGGCTCGGGGATCCTCGGCGCGCCGCCGGTCCGGCCGTTCGCTCGGGCACCCGTCTCGTCGTCCGGCTGCTGCGTCTGTGCCATCGCTCCTCGCCCCGGGCGTTCGCTCGGATTCGCGGTGCCCTGTCGCTTACGTATCCCCGAACGCTACCGCTTCCGGCGCGCAGCCGTGACACGCGCGGAGGAGCGGGAAACGTCAGAGCAGACCGCCCCGGTCGGCCTGCGGGTCCACCACCACGACCGCGGCCGGGCGCTCGGAGTGGAACTTGCCGTTGGTGTTGTTCTGCGCCTTGTTGACCACGATCGCGATGATGATGCCGGCCAGCACCAGCACACCGACGATGATCGCGATCACCACGAAGGCCGTGGAGCAGCCGCCGCTGCTGGGCTTCGGCTGCTGGTACGGCGGCATCGGCTGCGGGCCCGGGGTGTGCATCGGCCGCTGGAAGGGCTGCGGCGTGTGCGGGGCCTGCGGGACCGGGGTCTGGTACGCGGGCGGCGGGGTCCGGTACTGCGGCTGGGCCTGCGGGCCGCCCTGCTGGAGGTACTGCGGGTGCGGCGTCTGGTACGCGGGCGGCGGGGTCTGGTACTGCGGCGGCTGCTGCTGGGGGAACGGGTGCGGGGTCTGCGGCGCCTGCGGGGTGGCGTGCACCGAGCGCGGCCCCTCCTTGATCACCAGCGGGGAGCTGGCCTGCAGCGCGTGCCCGGCGCCGCCGCCCTTCAACTCGGCGATCAGCCGCTCCGCCTCGTCCCGCATCGCGGCCGCGCTCTGGAACCGGTGCGCCGGGTCCTTGCGCAGCGCCTGCGCCACGAAGGCGTCCACCACCGGGGTGATCGACCGGTTGAGGCTGGAGGCCGCCGGCGGCTCCTCCTGGACGTGCTTGTAGGCGATCGAGAAGGCCGAGTCGCCGTCGAAGACCAGCTGGCCGGTGAGCATCTCGAAGAGCATCACGCCGACCGAGTACAGGTCGGAGCGGGCGTCCACCGGCTTGCCGAGGGCCTGCTCGGGCGACAGGTACTGCGGGGTGCCGACCACCATGCCGGTCTGGGTCATCGACGTGACCCCGGACTCCAGCGCCCGGGCGATGCCGAAGTCCATGACCTTGACGTTGCCCTTGCGGTCGAACATGACGTTGCCGGGCTTGATGTCGCGGTGCACCAGGCCCATGTCGTGCGAGGCCTCCAGCGCGTTCAGCACGCCGACGATGACCTTCAGGGCCTCGTCGGCCGGCATCGCGCCGTACTGGGCGACCGCCTCGTTGATCGCCTCGCGCAGGCCCTTGCCGTCGATCAGCTGCATGACGATGTACGGCGTGCTGGAGCCGTCCGGGGCGACGTCCTCGCCGCTGTCGTACACCGTGACGATGTTCGGGTGCTCCAGCCGGGCCACCGCCTGGGCCTCACGGCGGAACCGCTCCTTGAACGAGTCGTCCCGGCCCAGCTCGCTGTGCATGCTCTTCAACGCGACCTGCCGGTCCAGCACGCTGTCGTACGCGAGGTGCACGGAGGCCATGCCGCCCTCGCCCAGCAGCCGCTGCAGCACATAGCGGCCGTTGCCCAGGGAGAAGCCCTCGGCCGCCGCGTTGCCGTGCTCGCTCATGGTCCTCTGCTCCCCCTCGGCGCGGTGGTCCTGCCGCAACCGGTGACGTTCGGTCTCGTCCGTGCGTGGTGGCCCGGCCCGCTGGCCCGGCGAACCCCTGTCGCGGCGGCTCCACCGGCCTGCGACAGGGGTCAGGGTATCGGCTCCCGCCGACGGTGATCGGCCCAGGGCCGGTCCCGCCCCCGGACCGTCGGCGCCCGGTCCCCGCGCCCCGGCCCGGGGCGGACCGTCACGGTACGTCCGGCCCCGGACCGGCCCCGGACCGTACCCACGGGCTCACGGGTACGGTCCTGCGGGGTCGGGCCCACAGGTACGGGCCTACAGGTACGGACCGGAGCGGATGCCGCGGCCCTGGCCCGGCTCCTCCTCGTCCGGCTCGCCGCCGTGCAGGCCGGGCGGCAGCGCGCGCCGCATCTGCTCCAGCTGCGCCCGCGCGGCCATCTGCTGCGCGAACAGGGCGGTCTGGATGCCGTGGAACAGGCCCTCCAGCCACCCCACCAGCTGGGCCTGGGCGATCCGCAGCTCGGCCTCGGTCGGGATGGTGTCGTCGGTGAACGGCAGCGAGAGCCGCTCCAGCTCGGCGACCAGCTCCGGGGCCAGCCCGAGCTCCAGCTCCTTGATCGAGCTGGCGTGGATGTCCTTCAACCGGACCCGGCTGGCCTCGTCGAGGGGCGCCGCCCGGACCTCCTCCAGCAGCTGCTTGATCATGCTGCCGATGCGCATGACCTTGGCGGGCTGCTCGACCATCTCGGTCACCGGGAGCTCCCGCGGCATCTCCGAGTCCTCGTGCCCCTCGATCGGCGCCCCGGCGAACCCCTGTCCCACGGGCAGCCCGTCCGGTCCGACGATCAGCACCTTCTGGCCGTCCTGCGACTGCCCGCCGGCGGCCCGGAAGGGCTCCTGCGACGAGCGCTCGTTCATCGGATTCGTCATGAACAACATTCTCTCTCACTGGGGTTGGTCGGGCGGAAGCCCCCGTGCGTCCCGCCGTCCTGCGCCACCCCGTCACGACGGTACGCCCCCGCGGCCCGGCCGGGAATCCGTACGGATACTCAGTTCCCGCCCTGACCCGACCGTCCGCGCCCGCGCGTGCGCCGTCCCGCGCGCCGCCCGGTCGCACACAGCACCTCCCCGACCACCCCGCGAAACCCACCCCTCACCGCGGGCCCGTCCCCCGCGAACCCGCACCGAACCTCCACGCCACCGGCCCGCCCCCGGGCCTTGGCACCACCCCCTCAACCCTTCCGCAGGCGCAGGCCCACCAGCCCCAGGCCGCAGCCGATCAGCCCCAGGCCCACGCCCAGCGGCAGCTGGAGGGTGGAGGGGTCCTGCCAGCGGGCGGGGAGGACCCCGCTGGCCGCCGTGGCCGTCAGCGGCTGGGCGGCCGTCGTGACGGTGTCCTGGTCGACGGCCGGGTCCTGGGCGTCCTGGGTGTCCGGGGCCGGGTCCGGCCGGTCGGCCTGGGCGCCCTGGTCCGGGGCCTGCGCGGGCGGCTGCTCGGGGGGCTGCTCGACGGCCTGGTCCGGGGCCTGCGCGGCAGCCTGGTCCGGCGCCTGGTCCGGCACCTGCCCGACGGCCTGGTCGGGCCGCTCCAGGACGGCGGCCGGGTGGTGGCGGTGCGCCCTGAGCTCGGCGAGGTCGGGGCGCGACCGGTCGGGCACCCCGTACTGCGGCGGTGCGGCCTTCGGCGAGGACCAGCCCTGGTCCGCCCCGTCCGCCTGGGCGGACAGATCCACCTGATCCAGCTGATCCGACTGGTCCAGCTGATCCGACTGGTCCGACTGGTCCGACTGATCGGGCTGCGCCGCCCGCTGCGCCTTGCCGCCCGGCACCGGAGCGTCCGCCCGCGCGTCCGCCGGTGCCGAGGCACCCGGCGCGGGGGCCGCCACCGCGCCGGTCGCGGCGGCCAGCGGGAGCGTCAGCCCCAGCACGGCCGCCGCGACCAGCCGCCGGGCCCGACCGGTCGGACGGGCTCGGCGAGGACGACGGGCACAGCGGTCAAAACAGTGGTGGAGCGCGGCGGGCAGCGGCCCGAGGACGGCGTGCGGGGGTGCGGCCACGGTCGGAGTCCTTCCGACGGCCGACCACGCCCGGAGGCGGGTTCGGCAGCGGGACAGCTCCGCACCAGATTCACACAGTCCGACAATCGCGGCATTTCGGACAGCCTGGCAGCCCCGCCCCACCGCCCCGGCACCCCGCCTCCACGGCGCCCCGCCGCCCCCGTGCTCAGACCGTCAGCACGACCTTCCCGACCTGCTCCCCCGCCTCCAGCACCCGGTGCGCCTCGCCGACCTCCGTCAGCGGCAGCACCCGGTCCACCACCGGCTTCACCACCCCGGACTCCACCAGCGGCCACACGTGCTCCCGCACCGCCGCCACGATCGCCGCCTTCTCGGCCAGCGGCCGCCCGCGCAGGTTGGTGGCGATCACCGCCGCCCGCTTGCGCAGCAGCGCGTTGAGGTCGAGTTCGCCCTTCACCCCGCCCTGCAGCCCGATGATCACCAGCCGCCCGTTGACGGCCAGCGCGTCCACGTTCCGCTGCAGGTACTTGGCGCCCATGATGTCCAGGATCACGTCCGCCCCGGCCCCGTCGGTGGCCTCCCGGAGCGCCTCGACGAAGTCCTGCTCGCGGTAGTCGATCGCGATGTCCGCGCCCAGCTCGGTGCACCGGGCCAGCTTCGCCGCGCTGCCGGCCGTCACCGCGACCCGGGCGCCGACCGCCTTGGCCAGCTGGATCGCCATCGTCCCGATCCCGCTCGCGCCGCCGTGCAGCAGCACCGTCTCGCCCGGCCGCAGGTGCGCGGTGAGGAAGACGTTGGACCACACGGTGCAGGCCACCTCCGGCAGGGCCGCGGCCTGCTCCGGGCTCAGCCCCTTCGGCAGCGGCAGCAGCTGCCCGCTCGGCACCGCGACCCGCTGGGCGTAGCCTCCGCCGGCCAGCAGCGCGCACACCTCGTCGCCGACGGCCCAGCCGGCCACGCCCGGGCCGAGCGCGACGATCCGCCCGGCGCACTCCAGCCCGGGGTAGGGGGAGGCGCCGGGCGGCGGGTTGTAGAAGCCCTGCCGCTGGAGCAGGTCGGCGCGGTTGACGGCGGTGGCCGCCACCTCGACCAGGACCTCGCCCTCGCCGGGCACCGGGTCGGGGACCTCGGCCCACACCAGTGCCTCGGGGCCGCCGGGTACGGGAATCGTCATCGCATGCATGCCCCGAACCTACTGCGGCGCACGGCGCTCCGGGGCTCAGGCCCCGCCCTGCGCGGCCGACTTGATGACGATCACCCGGTCGGTGAGCTGCAGCACCGCGGCCTCCGGCTCGGTGTAGTTGAGCACCCGCCGGCCCCGCACCACCGCGACCACCAGCTCCTCGCTCTCGCGCGGGCTGTGTCCCGCCTCGGCCCGGGTGACCGGACGCTCGACCACGTCCAGCCCGTTCCCGTACGTCAGCAGGTCCTCCATCACCGCCCCGGCGTGCGGGCTGAGCATGGACAGCCCGAGCAGCCGCCCGGCCGAACTGGAGCTGGTGACCACCACGTCGGCGCCGCTCTGCCGCAGCAGGGGTGCGTTCTCGTCCTCCCGGACGGCCGCGACCACGGTGGCGCCCTTGTTCAGCTGCCGCGCCGTCAGGGTGATCAGCACCGCCGTGTCGTCCCGTTCCGGGGCGACCACGATCCGGGCCGCGGCGGGGACGGCGGCCCGCACCAGGGTGTCGGTCCGGGTCGCGTCGCCGACCACCCCGACCAGGCCGTGCTGCGAGGCGTGCTCGATCACCTTGCGCTGGGGGTCGACGACGACGATCTCCTCGGCCTTCACCCCCTGCCCGAGCAGGGTGTCGACGGCGCTGCGCCCCTTCGTCCCGAAGCCGATGACGACGGTGTGCTCGCGCACGGTGGACCTCCAGCGGTTCAACCGCCATTGCAGGCGGGTCCGTTCGGTGAGCACCTCCAGCGTGGTGCCGACCAGGATGATCAGGAACACCACGCGCAGCGGGGTGATCACGAAGATGTTGGTGAGCCGCGCGCCGTCGCTGTACGGGGTGATGTCGCCGTAGCCGGTGGTGGAGAGCGTCACGGTGGCGTAGTACGCCGCGTCCAGGAAGCTGAGTTCGCCGCCCGCGTTGTCGTGGTAGCCGGCCCGGTCCAGGTAGACGATCACCGAGGTGGCGACCAGCACGGCCAGCGCGAGCAGCAGCCGCGAGCCGACCTGCCGGAGGGCGGGCGCGGTACGGCGCGCGGGCAGCACGATCCCGGCGTCCGCCCACGGTTCCGTCCCCGGCGCCGAGATCCGCCGCAGCCTGCTCACGGGGCCTCCACCAGCTCGACGGTCTCCCCCGCGGCCGCGCCGCCGGGCGGGACGACGGCCAGGGCCTCGGCCCGGGCCAGGCCCCGCAGCATCGCGGGCCCGTCGAAGGCGAGCGGCACCACGCCCCCGGCGGTGCGCCGCACCGGTTGCAGCCGGGTGTCCACCGGGTGCCCGGGCAGCAGGACGGCCGCCGGGGCGAGCGCGGGCGCGGCGGCGGCCCGGCCGGCGCGGGCGTGCAGCAGCGGCAGCGCCAGGGTGACCATGCCGGCCGTGGCGGCGAGCGGGTTGCCCGGCAGGCCCACCAGGTGGCGCCCGCCGGTGAGTTCGGCCAGCAGCATGGGGTGTCCGGGCCGGACGGCCACGCCGTCCACCAGCAGTCGGGCGCCGGCCTCGGCGAGCGCCCGGTGCAGGAAGTCCACCGGACCGGCGGCCGTCCCGCCGGTGGTGACCACGACGTCGGCGGTGGAGTGCCGCAGGGCGTCCCGCAACAGCCCGAAGTCGTCCCGGACGCAACGGACTTCGGCCACCTCGGCGCCGGCCGCCCGCAGCCAGGGCGGCAGCAGCGGCCCGAGCGCGTCCCGGACCAGTCCCGGCCCGGGGATCCCGGTGTCGAGCAACTCGTCACCGAGCACCAGCAGTTGGACCACCGGACGGCGGCGCACGGCGAGCCGGTCGTGGCCGCAGGCGGCGGCCAGGCCGAGCACGGCCGGCCCGATCACCGTCCCCGCCGGCAGCAACTCCTCGCCCCGGCGGCACTCCTGGCCGCGCGGGCGGACGTCCTGGCCGGTGGTCAGCTGCTGGGGGCCGCTGTCGCGCAGCAGCGTGCCCTCCGCCCGGCCGTGTTCGCGCCGCAGTACGGCGGTGGCGCCGGGCGGCAGTTGGGCGCCGGTGGCGATCTCGACGGCGTTGCCGTCGGCCAGCGGCGCCACCTCGGTGCGGCCGGCCAGCACCCGGCCGGTGACCCGCCAGGGCCCCGGCCCGGCGACCGCCCAGCCGTCCATCGCGGAGGTGTCGAAGGCGGGCAGGTCGGTGAGCGCGCCGAGCGGTTCGGCGAGGACGTGCCCGAGCGCCTCGGCCAGCGGCAGCCCGATCACCGGCAGCGGCCGCAGTCCGGCCCGGCGCGCGGCCTCCCGGGCACGCGACCAGCTCAGCACGCCGGGGCCGGTGGCGGGAACGGTCACGGTGGTCCGTCCGACCTCGCTCACGGCTCCCCCGGGCCGTCGGCCGGGCTCCACCGCTCGGCGAGCGCCGCGGTCCGCCGGGACGCCTCGGCCACGGCCTGCGCCCCGCCGCCCTGCTGCGCGGCCGCGTAGCCGATCAGGAAGGCGGTCAGCGGCGCCGCGGGCCGGGCCACCCCGTGGGCGACCACCCGGGCCAGGTCGAGCAGTCCCCGGACGTCCACGTCCAGGTCGATGCCCAGGTCGGCCTTGACCTCGGCGATCCAGTCTTCCAGCGTGCGCTCCATGCGCCCATGCTGCCCGATCGGTGGTTTCCCCGAGGTGTTCGCCCCGTGTGCGGCGCGCGTCGCTTCCCGCACCACCGGCGGCCCGGCCGGGTGAGGCCCGCCCACCGCCCGGCCCCAGGTCAGGACTTCTCCCGCTCCCGGGCCCGTTCCAGGTCCTCCCAGGTGTCGCAGTCGTACGCGACGTTGTCGGTGTCGGCGACCCGCAGCCCGCTCAGCCCGCCGACCAGGCGGCGCAGCGGCTGCCCGGCCGGGTCGCCGAGCGCGGTGAGCGCGGCGCGCAGCGGGGCGGTGCGGTAGGCGGCGGCGAGCGGCTGGTCGCGGCCGCCCGCGTCGACCAGCACGGCGGCGTCCACGTGCGGTCCGGCCCGGTCGAGGGCGGCGACCAGCCGGTCCACCGTACGGCGGTCCAGGAAGGGCAGGTCGGCGGCGAGCAGCAGCACGGTGTCCGCGGTGACCAGGTCGAGCCCGGCCGCGACGGCGGCGACCGGCCCGCCGCCGGGCGGCTGCTCCCTGGTCCAGCGGACGCCCGGGTCCGCGGTGGGCCGGGCGGGGCCGACCACCACGGTGGTCCGGGCGCCGGTGCAGGCGGCGAGCACCCGGTCCAGCAGGGTGGTCTCGCCGACGGTCAGGCCTGGTTTGTCGACGCCGCCCAGCCTCCGGGCCGCGCCGCCCGCCGGAACGATCACGTCGTACGGCGTCGTCATGCGGCCAGTATCCCGCCCTACCGGCCGTCCCCGTCCCGGTCCGTCCCGGCCTCTCCCTCGGTCCCGGCCGTCTTGCCCTCGCCCTCACCCTCGGCCTCGGCCCCGGCCTCGGCCTCGGCCGTCCCGTCGTCGCCCTCACCCTCACCCTCGGCCTCGGCCCCGGTCTCCGCCCCGGCCGCCGAAGCGGCGGCGGACCGGGCGGTGTTGGCGGCCGCCCCCAGGTCCAGGAAGGCCGGCAGGGTCAGCTCCCCGTACCGCTCGTTCATCGCCGTGACCAGCGCCTCCGGGTCGTCCGGGTGCTCGGCGAGCAGCCGGTCGAAGTCCCGGAGGTACTCCCCGGTGAAGGCGAGCACCCGGGCCGCGTCGTCGCCCTGCTCGGGGGCGCGGTGCCCGGCGATCACCCGGTCCACGCCGAGGTCGGCGATCCGGCCGAGGTTGTGGCCCCAGGTGGTGCGCTGGGCCGGGGTGGTGTCGGCGGTCCACACATGGGTGCCGTTGCAGACGAAGTCCCCGGCGATCACGGTCCGGATGCTCGGCACGTGGACGACGGTGGACTCCCCACAGTCGGCCTGGCCGAGCAGCAGCACCGGAATGACCTGGCGGTCGAGCATCAGCGGCTGCGGCAGCAGCGGGGCGGGCACCAGCGGGTGGTCCGGGATGTCGTCGCCGTAGACCGGCTTCCACTGGGCGACCTTGGCCGCGACGGTGCGCCGGATGCCCTCGACCACGGCCGGGGCGGCCAGCAGCTGGGCGTCCGGGAAGAGCCTCAGCACCTCCTCGGCCCCGAAGTAGTGGTCCGGGTGCTGGTGGGTGACCACGATGGCGAGCAGCCGGCGGCCCTTGCCCGCGACCCATTCGGCCAGTTCGCGCCCGGCGCTGCGGGTGAGCTGGGCGTCGACGAGGATCGCGGTGTGCTCGCCGAGGATCAGCGTGGAGGTGGCGAAGAAGGCCGACTCGGGCCCGGTGAAGACCGCGACCTCCAGCGGCCGGGCGGTCCGCTCGGTGTCGTCGGGGAGTCCGGCCGCGACGGGCTCGGCGTCCACCCGTTCCGCGCCGGCGCTCTCCTCGGGCGGGGACGACGTCACGGGCTGCTCCCTCTGGTCGGCGGTCGGACTTCCTGCGCCCTACAGCATGGGAGTACCGGCGGCCGATTGCGCGGAAGGCGCGCCCGGCGGGGCGCGCCGTCCGGCGCACGTCACACCGCGGCCCGGGCGGCGAGCTCCTTGCCCCGGGTGGCGGCCAGTTCCAGGGCCCTGGCCTTGGACTCGGCGGCCGCCGGGACGAACTCGGCCAGCGCCGGGACGTTCGGCGCCATGGTGAACTCCGGGACGATGAAGTCGACCTCCAGCCCGAGCCCGCCGGCCAGCACCTTCTCCAGGTAGGTGGTGACGAACTCGAACGGCTCGCGCGGGGCGCCCGGGCCGTACGAGCCGCCGCGGGAGGCGACCACGGTGACGGGGGTGCCCTTGGCGGAGGGCTGCTCGCCGGCGGTGCGGCCCATCAGGATCACCTGGTCCAGCCAGGCCTTGAGGGTCGACGGGATCGTGAAGTTGTACATCGGGGCGCCGATCAGCACCGCGTCGGCGGTCTCCAGCTCGACCATCAGCCGCTCGCGCAGCGCGAAGGCGGCGGCCTGCTCGGCGGTGCGCGCCTCGGCCGGGAGGTATCCGGCGGTGATGCCGGCGGCGTCCAGGTGCGGCAGCGGGTCGGCGGCGAGGTCGTGGTGGACCACCGTGCCACCGGGGTGCTCGGCCTCCCAGGCGGCCCGGAAGGCGGCCGTGACCTCGCGGGAGACGGAGCCGTCGGTGAGCGCCGAGGAGTCGATGTGCAGAAGCGTGGGCATGCCGGTCCTCCAGAGAATAAGTAGCTGCCTTTTCCCTCGCAGCTGTAAGTACAGTAGCAGCTTACTTTTCTATAGTCACTAGTGGCGAGTCGAGTACGCTGGATCCATGGCGGAGCCCGAGGTAGTGACCGACGCAGTACCGACCGGGGTCGACGCGTGCGCCGCCCCTGCCGGCCGCGGCGACCGCGGCGGCTGCGCCAACGTCGACCTGGCCCTCCACCGGGTGTTCACCCTGCTCGGCAAGCGCTGGACCGGCATGCTGCTGGGCGTGCTCACCAACGGCGGCCCGGCCTACTTCTCCGAGCTGCGCCGCGCCGTCCCGGGCATCAGCGAACGGATGCTCTCCGACCGGCTGACCGAACTGACCGAGGCCGGGCTGGTGGTCCGCGAGGTCGACCCCGGCCCGCCGCTGCGGGTCAGCTACCGGCTCACCGAGGGCGGCGTCGCCCTGAAACCGGCCCTCAACGAACTGGCCGTCTGGGCCGACCGCTACCTGCCGGAGAGCGCCCTCCGGGGCGGCTGCTGACCGCCCCCCGCCCCCCGCTCACCGGCGGGCCACCGGCCACCGGCCCGCCCCCGGGTACGACGAAGGGTCCGTCCGCCGTATCCCGGCAGACGGACCCTTCACACGATCAGGGGGCGGCTCAGCCCTTCGCGGCACCGCCGCGCGCCCGGGACACCCGGTCGGCGACACCCCAGGAGGTCACCCGCCAGAGCGCCTCGGCCACGATGCCGCGGCTCATCTTGGAGGCGCCGAGCTCGCGCTCGACGAAGGTGATCGGCACCTCGGCGACCTTGAAGCCGGCCTTCACCGTGCGCCAGGCCAGGTCGACCTGGAAGCAGTAGCCGGCCGAGGCCACCTCGTCCATGCCCAGGCCCAGCAGGGTCTCCTTGCGGAAGGCCCGGTAGCCGCCGGTGACGTCCCGGATCGGCACGCCCAGCATCAGCCGCGAGTAGGTCGAGCCGCCGCGGGAGAGCAGCAGGCGTGACTTCGGCCAGTTCACCACCCGGCCGCCCGGCACCCAGCGCGAGCCGAGCACCAGGTCGGCGCCGCGCAGCGCGCTCAGCAGCCGGTCCAGCTCCTCGGGCTGGTGCGAGCCGTCCGCGTCCATCTCGACCAGGACGTCGTAGCCGTTGTCGATGCCCCAGCGGAAGCCCGCGAGGTAGGCGGCGCCCAGGCCCTCCTTGCCCTTGCGGTGCATGACGTGGACGTTGCTGTCCTCGGCGGCCAGCTTGTCGGCCAGCTCACCGGTGCCGTCGGGGCTGTTGTCGTCGGCGACCAGCACATGGGCCTCGGGCACCGCAGCACGGACCCGGCCGACGATCCGCTCGACGTTCTCCGCCTCGTTGTAGGTCGGGATGATCACCAGGACCCTGCCGAGATCAGCAAAACTCTGCTGGTTCACGGTCACGTACAAACCTCTCGGCCGATGGCGGGGAGTGTCAGAACACCGTCGCCCGCACTCTGGAACGCGGCCCCGCCGACAGCCCGCCGACGGGATGACCACGGTGGAGAATGCTGCGGGGGGCGGATAATACTGCGTCCTGGCATTCTACTACCGCGCCCGGGAACCACCGCTCGGACCACGGCAGTCCCACCTGATACCCGCCGTTTCCCCGCGGGCGACCCAGGTCAGCTAGGGTCGATGCCCTTGCCCGGGCCCGGACCGCCCGCACCGCCGGGCCCGCACCGCCGACCCGACCCGGGACGTCCGGGGCAGCCCCGTCAGCGAAGGAGTAGGACCGCGCGCATGGACAGGCTCGTCAACACCGTCCGCCCGTACGCCTGGGGGTCGCTCACGGCCCTGCCCGAGCTGCTCGGCCAGGAGCCGACCGGAGAACCGCAGGCCGAGCTGTGGATGGGCGCCCACCCCGGCGACCCGTCCCGGGCCGACCGCGGCGAGGGCCCGCGCCGGCTGGACGAGCTGATCGCGGCCGACCCGGAGGGCGAGCTCGGCGCGGCGAGCGTGGCCCGGTTCGGGCCAAGCCTGCCGTTCCTGTTCAAGGTGCTCGCCGCCGGCATCCCGCTGTCCATCCAGGCCCACCCCACGACGGAGCAGGCCCGGGCCGGATTCGCCGCCGAGAACGCCCTCGGCATCGCGCCGGACGCCCCCGAGCGGAGCTACCGCGACGACAACCACAAGCCCGAAATGGTGTGCGCGCTGGGCGAGTTCGAGGGTCTGTGCGGCTTCCGCCGGCCCGCCGAGGCGGCCGCGCTGATGGCCGCGCTCGGGGTGCCCGGGCTGGACCCGCTGATCGCACTGCTGGCGGTCGGCGAGGACGGCGGCGCCGAGGCCGAGGCCGAGGCGCTGCGCCGCACCCTGGCCACCCTGCTCACCATGGACGACGAGACCGCCGGGCGGACCGTCCGGGAGACCGTCGCCGCGCTGGCCGGCACCGACCCGGACGGCCCGCACGCCCCGTACGCCCGGATCGCCAAGGACTTCCCGGACGACCGCGGCGTGATCGCCGGCCTGCTGCTCAACCACGTCCGGCTGCGGGCCGGCGAGGCGCTCTACCTGGGCGCCGGGGTGCCGCACGCCTATCTGTCCGGCGTCTGCGTGGAGCTCCAGGCCAACTCGGACAACGTGCTGCGGGCCGGGCTCACCCCCAAGCACATCGACGTCCCGGAACTGTTGAAGGTCGTGCTCTTTGAACCCGGTGCCCCCGAGGTGGTGCACCCCGTCCCGGTCGAGGGCACCCCCGGCGAGCAGCTCTACCCCGTCCCGATCGACGAGTTCCGGCTGTCCCGCTTCCAACTGGACGGCGTGCGGCGGGAGATCGACGGCCGCACCCCGCAGATCCTGCTCTGCACCGAGGGTGCCGTCCGGCTCACCGCCGCCGACGGCGCCGTGCTGGACCTCTCCCGCGGCCAGTCCGCCTTCCTGCCCGCCACCGGCGCCCCGACCCGGCTCTCCGGCACCGGCGCCACCCTCTTCCGGGCCACCGTCACCGTCTGATCCACCGCCGCACCTGCCCCTCCCCCGCACCGCGTTCGCACCGGCTTCGCACCGGCTCGGCCACGGCCGGTCGAAATTCGTTTGCTCCGCCCGCCGGTCACGGCTGGACTGTCCGGCGGCCCACGAAGCGCGGGCCGTACCCAGGGGAGAGCACAGCAACGATGGAAATCCGTTCCACGACCGAGAAGGACCTCGACGTCTTCGTCGACACCGTCCACGCCGCGTTCGGCCGCTTCCCGGAGACCCCGGCCGAGGACGGCGGCGGGCTCTGGTGGTCGGCGATCGAACCGGAGCGCTGCCTGCTCGCGGAGACCGCCGAGGGGCGTCCGGTCGGCACCGCCGGCGCGTACTCCTTCGAGCTCACCCTGCCCGGCGGGGCGCTCACCCCGGTCTCCGGGGTGAGCTTCGTCGGCGTCCTGCCCACCCACCGCCGCCGGGGCGTGCTGACCGCGATGATGCGGCGCCAACTCGCCGACCTGCGGGCCCGCGGGGAGTTCCTCTCCGTGCTGCTGGCCTCCGAGGCCTCGATCTACGGCCGGTTCGGCTACGGCCCGGCGACGTACACCGGGCGGCTCACGGTGCCGCGCCACCGGGCCGTCCTCGCCGCCCCGAGGGCCGGCGGCACGGACACCGGCTCGGTCGAGGTGCTGCGGCGCGCCGACTGCCGGGACCTCCTGGAGGAGCTCTACGACCGCTACCGCCGTGCCCGGCCCGGCGCGCTCTCCCGGCCGCACCGCTGGTGGGCCCTGAACGCCGGGCAGCCCCCGGTCTCCGCGGCGCCGCGCTACATCGCCCTCCACCGGGACGCCGACGGCACCCCGGACGGCTACGCCAGCTACTCGCTGGACGGGGGCACCCTGATGGTGGACGAGACCATCGCCGTCGACGACGCCGTCACCTCGGCCCTGTCCCGGGTCCTGCTCGGGCACGACCTGGTCGACCAGGTCGTCTTCAAGCACTTCACCGCCGAGCACCCGCTGCGCTGGCAGCTCGCGGACTTCGGCGCCGCCCAGGTGGGCAACAGCACCGAGTGGCTCTGGGTCCGGCTGCTGGACGTCCCCCGGGCGCTGACCGCGCGCGGCTGGTCCGCCGACGGCGAGCTCGTCCTCGATGTGGACGACCCGTTCCTCGGCGAGCGCGCCCGCCACCTGCTGACCGTCCGGGGCGGCGAGGCCACCTGCGTCCCGACCGACCGGGAGCCCGACCTCTCGCTGGACGTGCGGGACCTGGGCGCGGTCTACCTCGGCGGCACTCCGGTGAGCACGCTGGTGCGGGCCGGGCACGTCCGGGCCCACCGACCGGAGGCGGCCGCCCTGGCCGACGCCCTGTTCCGCACCGAGCGCCCGCCGCACTGCCTGTCCTGGTTCTGACCGGTCGCCCCCGCCCGCCCCGAATCCGGTTCCGCACCGGGAGCGGGCCGGGGGCCGGGGTCAGTCCCGGGTCATGTCGACGAAGCGCGAGTAGTGGCCCTGGAAGGCGACGGTGATGGTCGCGGTCGGACCGTTACGGTGCTTGGCGACGATCAGGTCGGCCTCGCCCGCGCGCGGGGACTCCTTCTCGTAGGCGTCCTCGCGGTGCAGCAGGATGACCATGTCGGCGTCCTGCTCGATCGAGCCGGACTCGCGCAGGTCGGAGACCATCGGCCGCTTGTCGGTGCGCTGCTCGGGACCACGGTTCAGCTGGGACAGCGCGATGACCGGCACTTCCAGCTCCTTGGCCAGCAGCTTGAGGTTACGGGACATGTCCGAGACCTCCTGCTGACGGTTCTCGGCCCGGCGGGAGCCGCCGGACTGCATCAGCTGGAGGTAGTCGATGACGATCAGCTTGATGTCGTTGCGCTGCTTGAGCCGGCGGCACTTGGCCCGGATCTCCATCATCGACAGGTTCGGCGAGTCGTCGATGAACAGCGGCGCCTCGCTGACGTCCGGCATCCGGCGGGCGACCCGCGTCCAGTCGTCGTCCGTCATGTTCCCGGAGCGCATGTGGTGCAGCGCGACCCTGGCCTCGGCGGAGAGCAGGCGCATGGCGATCTCGTTGCGGCCCATTTCGAGCGAGAAGATCACGCTCGGCAGCTTGTGGTGGATCGAACAGGCCCGGGCGAAGTCCAGCGCCAGGGTGGACTTGCCCATCGCGGGGCGGGCCGCGATGACGATCATCTGGCCGGGGTGCAGCCCGTTGGTGAGCGCGTCGAAGTCGGCGAAGCCGGTCGGCACGCCGGACATCTGGCCGTTGCGGGAGCCGATCGCCTCGATCTCGTCGAGGGCGCCCTCCATGATGTCGGCCAGCGGCGCGTAGTCCTCGTTGGTGCGCTGCTCGGTGACGGCGTAGATCTCCGCCTGGGCGGCGTTGACGATCTCGTCCACGTCGCCCTCGGCGGCGTAGCCCATGCCGGCGATCCGGGTGCCGGCCTCGACCAGCCGACGCAGCACCCCGCGCTCGGCGACGATCTGGGCGTAGTACTCGGCGTTGGCCGCGGTCGGGACGGAGTTGACCAGGGTGTGCAGGTAGGCGGCGCCGCCCACCCGCTGCAGCTCGCCGCGCTTGGTGAGCTCACCGGCCACGGTGATCGGGTCGGCCGGCTCGCCGCGGGCGTACAGGTCGAGGATCGCGCCGTGCACCATCTCGTGCGCGGGCCGGTAGTAGTCGGCCGGCTTGAGCACCTCGACCACGTCGGCGATGGCGTCCTTGGAGAGCAGCATGCCGCCCAGCACGGACTGCTCGGCCGCGAGGTCCTGCGGGGGGACGCGTTCGAAGCCGTCGACGCCGCCGCGGCCCTCGTCGTCCCGGCGGTCGTCCCGGCCGCCGCCGCCCTTGCCGTTCTTGCCGCCCCTGCCGTTGAAGTCGCCGCCCTTGCGGAAGCCCTCGCCCCGGTTGCCGCCCTGGCCGCCGCCGCCACCCTGGCCGCCGCGGTTGCGGGAGACCGGCAGCCGGTCGCCGGGACCGTCCGGGAAGGGGGCGTCGTCGAAGGCGCCGGCCGGAAAGGGGTCCTCGGCGGGCTGCCAGTCCTCCTCCGGCGGCGGGGCGTCGTGGTCGTCGTACTGGGGGCCGGTCACGCGTGTTCCCCGATCAGCGAGTGGTGCGAAGTTGGAGCGGGCCTTGCCGGTGGCTGGGTGGAGCGAGCGGAGCCGCTCCTCTTTGTACGCCACGGCACCGACAAATCGGACGCCGGGGCCGGTGGGAGTATCGGGTGGAGGGCCCACGCTAAGGCGCCGGACGCCCTTGCGCCAAGGCGGTTATCCACAGGGGGTGTGGACGACTGGCTCCGGGCTGTGGAGAACTGCCGCAAAGCTGTGGACACCCCTGTGGAAGCTCCTGTGGATAACCGGACGATCGATCCGTCGTCAACCTGCTGACCTGCGATTACCTCGTTCGGGACCTGTGCATGAGAAATTCTTCACACACCGCCGAACGGCAGTGGGCGCGGACCGGCCGGAGCGCGCCGCCCACAGGTTCGAGTAACGACCGACTTGGCCATTGGCCTCTTACCTGTGGATGAGTACCCTGGAGCGCATGAGCACCGCCCCCGCCGAGCCCTCCAGACGCACCCGCGACGCACGCGGCCACGACCGCGAGATCCTCGCCCTGGCGGTGCCCGCCTTCGGCGCCCTGGTCGCCGAACCGCTGTTCCTGATGGCCGACTCCGCGATCGTCGGCCACCTCGGCACCCCCCAGCTCGCCGGGGTCGGCGTCGCCTCCGCCGCCCTCACCACGGCCACCGGGGTGTTCGTCTTCCTCGCCTACGCCACCACCGCCGCGGTGGCTCGCCGGATCGGCGCCGGGGACCGCCGGGGCGCCGTCCAGCAGGGCGTCGACGGGCTCTGGCTCGCCGTCGGCCTGGCCGTCCCGGTGGTCCTGCTCACCCTGCTGCTGGCTCCCCGGGCGGCCGAACTGCTGGGCGCCTCGCCGACCGCGGCGCCGTACGCCGTGACGTACCTGCGGATCAGCTCCCTGGGCATCCCGGCGATGCTGCTGGTGCTGGCCGCCACCGGCGTGCTGCGCGGCCTCCAGGACACCCGTACGCCGCTGCTGGTGGCCGTCGGCGGCTTCACCGCCAACATCGGGCTGAACGCCGGCCTGGTGTACGGCGCCGGGCTCGGGGTGGCCGGCTCGGCCTGGGGCACCGTGCTGGCCCAGACCGGGATGGCCGCGGTCTACCTGGTCGTGGTGGTCCGCGGCGCCCGCCGGGAGCGGGCCTCGCTGCGGCCGGACGCGGCGGGCATCCGGGCCGGGGCCAGGGCGGGCGGGCCGCTGCTGGTCCGCACGGTCAGCCTGCGCGCGGTGCTGATGATCGCCACCGCGGTGGCCGCCCGGCTGGGCGACGACCAGGTCGCCGCGCACCAGATCGCCATGACGCTGTTCAGCTTCCTGGCCTTCGCGCTGGACGCCATCGCGATCGCCGGCCAGGCCATCATCGGCCGCTACCTGGGCGCCTCGGACGTCCCGGGCGCCCGCGCGGCCACCCGGCGGATGGTCGAGTGGGGCCTGGGCTCCGGGGTGGTGCTGGGCCTGCTGGTGGTGCTCGCCCGCCCGCTGTACGTCCCGCTGTTCACCCCCGACCCGGTGGTCCAGGGGCAGCTGCACACGGCCCTGCTGCTGCTCGCGCTCAGCCAGCCGGTGGCGGGCCTGGTCTTCGTGCTGGACGGCGTGCTGATGGGCGCCGGGGACGGCCCCTACCTGGCCCGGGCGGCGCTCGCCACCCTGGCGGTGTTCACCCCGGCCGCGTTCCTGGTGCCGGCCACCGGCACCGGACTGGCCGGGCTGTGGTGGGCGATGAACCTGTTCATGCTGGTCCGCGCGGTCTTCCTGGTGGCTCGCGCCCGCGGCGGCCGCTGGCTGGTCACCGGAGCCGTGCGCGGCTGAGGGGGCCCGGGAACGACCGAGGGCCGGACTCCCCGGGGGGAGTCCGGCCCTCAGCCGGTGCTACGGAACTCAGGCAGCCACGACGGCGACGTCGAGGTTGGCCACGACGTCCGAGTGCAGCTTGACCGAGACCTTGTGGGTGCCCACGGTCTTGATCGGCGAGGCGATCGCGACGGCGCGCTTGTCCACGGCCGGGCCGCCGGCGGCCTTGATGGCCTCGACGACGTCGGCCTGGGTCACCGAGCCGAACAGACGGCCGGCGTCACCCGAGCGAACGGCCAGCTTGACCTGGACGCCCTCGAGCTTGCCCTTGACCTCGTTGGCCGCGTCCAGGGTCTGGATCGCGTGGATCTTGCGGGCGCGACGGATCGCGTCGACGTCCTTCTGGCCGCCCTTGGTCCAGCGGATGGCGAAGCCACGCGGGACCAGGAAGTTGCGGGCGTAGCCGTCCTTGACCTCGACGACCTCGCCGGCGGAGCCGAGACCCGGAACCTCGTGCGTGAGGATGATCTTCATTACTCGGTCACCCTCTCTTAGCGCGCGGTGCTGGTGTAGGGCAGCAGCGCCATCTCACGGCTGTTCTTCACGGCCGTGGCGACGTCACGCTGGTGCTGGGTGCAGTTGCCGGTGACACGGCGGGCACGGATCTTTCCGCGGTCGGAGATGTACTTCCGCAGCAGGTTCGTGTCCTTGTAGTCAACGTAGTTGACCTTGTCCTTGCAGAAGACGCAAACCTTCTTCTTCGGCTTGCGAGCAGGCGGCTTCGCCATGGTGTGCTCCATTTGGGGTTCACGGCCCGACCGGCGTCCGGGGACGCCTGCGGCCGGGCCGCACGAAATCTGTCAGCTCTTAGAACGGGGGCTCTTCCGAGTAGCCGCCACCGGACGGGGCGCCGCCCCAGCCGCCGCCCTGGTTTCCACCGGACGGGGCGCTGGACGCCCACGGGTCGTCGGAGGGGCCGGACTGGCCGCCGCCGGAGTTTCCACCCCAGCTGCCGCCGCCCTGCTGGCCGCCACCGTTGCCACCGCCCCAGCTACCGCCCTGGCCGCCGCCCTGCTGGCCGCCGAAGCCGCCGCCGGGACCGCCGGACCGGTTGGCCCGGGTGACCTTCGCGGTCGCCGAGCGCAGGCTCGGACCCACCTCGTCGACCTCGACCTCGAAGACCGTCCGCTTCTCGCCTTCCTTGGTCTCGTAAGACCGCTGGCGCAGTCGGCCCTGCACGATGACGCGCATGCCGCGCTGCAGCGACTCGGCCACGTTCTCCGCCGGCTGCCGCCAGACGTTGCACGTGAGGAAGAGGCTCTCGCCGTCCTTCCACTCGTTCGTCTGACGGTCGAAGGTGCGGGGGGTGGACGCGATGCGGAACTTCGCGACCGCCGCACCCGACGGGGTGAAGCGCAGCTCGGGGTCGTCGACGAGATTGCCGACGAGGGTGATGACGGTCTCGCCTGCCATGGTGGTGATGACCTCTCGGGAAGATGTCCGTTCACCGCTGTTTCACGTGAAACAGCGGACGCGAGCTACCCGAGACCCGAAGGCCTCAGAGGTGGCTCAGTGGGTGTCCGGGCGCAGGACCTTGGTCCGCAGAACCGACTCGCTCAGGCCCAGCTGGCGGTCGAGCTCCTTGACGACCTCAGGCGTGGCCTTGAGGTCGATGACCGAGTAGATGCCCTCGGACTGCTTGTTGATCTCGTAAGCCAGACGGCGACGACCCCAGGTGTCGACCTTCTCCACCTTGCCGCCGGCGTTGCGGACGACGGCCAGGAAGGACTCGATCAGGGGGGAGACAGCGCGCTCCTCGACCGACGGGTCGAGGATGACCATCAGCTCGTAGTGACGCATGAGTAACCCACCTCCTTTGGACTCAGCGGCCACGGTCTCTCCGTGGCAGGAGGGTTGTGCGTAGCGTCGGCACCGGTGCGGTGACGACTCCGGCCCACGGTAGCGGCCGGGTCGGACAATCGGGCCCCGTACACCCGCCAGGGGTGTCACCCGGAAGAGGGCGCAAGGGGGCACAACTACACCAGTGCAGACGGCACAGCCTACCTGCACCCGGACGGCCGAACAAAACGCACAGGGGTTGTGAGACGGACGAGGCCGCCGCAATCTGGACGGAACGGGATTCCTGCCCGTTCGTCTCCACGCCAGGAGGTGGGACTCATGGCCCAGTCCGTCCACCGCATGCCCGCCCTCACGCTGAACACCGACGGCCACCCGCACCCCCGCGAGAACACCCTGGTGGCCCTGACGGCCGTGCTGGGCGTGATCGCCTTCACCACCTCGTTCTTCTACAACCTGCACCTGCTGACCTCGTGGACCGGCCTGGCCGGGATCGTCACCGGCCTGTGGGGCATGTTCGTCTCGGTCACCACCGCCGAGCGCTTCGTCCTGATGATCACGCTCGGCGCCTCCGCGATCGGCTTCTACCTCGGCATCGCCCGCGGCGGCCTGTGGGGCTGAACACCCGGCTCCAGGAACCCTCGGCGCCCCCGTCGCGTATCTGCATCAGACAGGTACCCGCCGGGGGCGCCGTCGTGCCCGCAGCGCCGGGCGGCCGGGCCCCGGACGATAGGGTCGAGCCCGAGAACCTGGGGCCACCGCAGCCCGACCGACGAGGAGCACCGAGCAATGAGCCTGCGCCTGAGGACGATCACCCGCGAGGAGCACCTCGCCTTCATCAGGAGCCGTGCCTCGGCCAGCCACATGCAGGTGCCGTCCTGGGGCGACGTGAAGGCCGAGTGGCGCTCGGAGTCGATCGGCTGGTTCGACGACGCCAACCAGCTGGTCGGCGCGGGCCTGGTGCTCTACCGCCAGCTGCCCAAGGTCAAGCGCTACCTCGCCTACCTGCCCGAGGGCCCGGTCATCGACTGGTTCGACCGGGACCTCGACCGCTGGCTCTCCCCGATGCTCGCCCACCTCAAGTCACAGGGCGCGTTCTCGGTGAAGATGGGCCCGCCGATCGTCATCCGCCGCTGGAACGCCCCCACCATCAAGGAGGCCATCGCCGCCAAGCAGGCCAAGCGCCTGCGCGACGTCGAGGCCGACTGGTACGAGGCCCGCGCCTTCGAGGTGGCCGACCGGCTGCGCAAGGCCGGCTGGCTGCAGGGCGAGGACGGCGGCGCCGGCTTCGGCGACGTCCAGCCGCGCTACGTCTTCCAGGTGCCGCTGGCCAACCGCTCGCTGGACGACATCCACAAGAACTTCAACCAGCTCTGGCGCCGCAACATCAAGAAGGCCGAGAAGAGCGGCGTCGAGGTGTACCAGGGCGGCTACGACGAGCTGCCGATCTTCCACCAGCTCTACCTGGTCACCGCCGAGCGCGACAAGTTCACCCCGCGCCCGCTGTCCTACTTCCAGCGGATGTGGCAGGCCCTCACCGCCGAGGACCAGAACCGGATGCGGCTCTACATCGCCTACCACGAGGGCGAGCCGCTGGCCGCGACCACGATGCTGGTGGTCGGCGAGCACGTCTGGTACTCCTACGGCGCCTCGGCCAACCACAAGCGTGAGGTCAAGCCGTCCAACGCGATCCAGTGGCGGATGATGCGCGACGCCTACGCCCTCGGCGGCGGCGTGTACGACCTGCGCGGCATCAGCGACACCCTGGACGAGAACGACCACCTGTTCGGTCTGATCCAGTTCAAGGTCGGCACCGGTGGCCAGGCGGCCGAGTACCTCGGCGAGTGGGACTTCCCGCTCAACAAGCTGCTGCACAAGGCCCTCGACCTCTACATGTCCCGCCGCTGAGGAGGCTGCCCCGATGACGCTGTCGCTCTACCTCGACACCGAACGCTGGCGCGCCCACCAGCGCTCCGTCCTGGCCGAGTTCCCCGGCCTGGTGCCCGTCGCCAAGGGGAACGGCTACGGCCTGGGCAACCACCGGCTGGCCGAGGAGGCGACGCTGCTCGGCACCGGTGTGCTGGCCGTCGGCACCGCCTACGAGGCGGCCGACGCCGCCGAGTGGTACGGCGGCGAGCTGCTGGTGCTGACCCCCTACCGGGTCGGCGAGGAGGTGCTCCCGCTGCCGCACGCCCGGGTGATCCGCACGGTGGCCGGCGTGGACGCGCTGCGCTCGCTGCACGGCGCCCGGGTGGTGCTGGAGTGCATGACCACCATGCGCCGGCACGGCGTGAGCGCCGCCGACCTGCGCACCGTCGCCGCCGAGCTGGACGGCGTCTCCTTCGAGGGCCTCGCCCTGCACCTGCCGATGGACCGGCCGGACGGCTCCAGCCCGGTCGAGGAGGTCGTGTACTGGGTGGACACCGCGCTGGCGGCCGGCATCCCGGTGCACACCGTCTTCGTCAGCCACCTGGGCGCGGCCGGCATGGAGCAGCTGGCCCAGCGCTACCCGGGCACCGTGTTCCGGGCCCGGATCGGCACCCGGCTCTGGCTGGGCGACCACGGCGCGCTGGAGGTCCGGGCCACGGTCCTGGACGTCACCCCGCTCAAGAAGGGCGAGCGCTACGGCTACCGCCAGCACCCGGCGCCCACCGACGGCCACATCCTGGTGGTCGCCGGCGGCACCGCGCACGGCATCGGCCTGGAGGCCCCCAAGTACGTGGCCAGCATGGGCGCACGCGCCAAGGGCATCGCCCGGGCCGGTCTGGCGACGGTCAACAAGACCAAGTCGCCGTTCCACTGGGCGGGCAAGCAGCTCTGGTTCGCCGAGCCGCCGCACATGCAGGTCTCGCTGCTGTTCCTGGACGGGGAGACCGCGCCCCCCGCGATCGGCGAGGAGCTGGGCCTCCAGGTCCGGCACACCACCACCCACTTCGACCGGGTGGTGGACCGCTAGAAGGTGCGGCGGCCCCCGGGCGCTACCGCTGCTTCTCCTCGGCCGGCTCCGACAGCCGTGGCTCGTCCAGCCACTGCTCGAAGGAGCCGGCCGACGCGTGTCCGGCGTAGCTCCGCTCCTCCTCCAGCCGCCGGGCGGTGCCCAGCGCGAAGGCGTCCGGCGCGCCGTCCAGCACCCCGCCGGAGGGGTCGTCGGTGCCGTCCCAGCGGACCGGGTCGCGGTCCGGGTACAGGGCGTCCCGGACCACCAGCACGACCAGGTAGAGCGTGCCGAGCAGGTGCAGCGCGATCGCGAAGTGGTACCAGTTCTCGCCGATGCCGTGCTGCTTGGGCCCGGTGACGAAGCCCAGGTGGGACCAGATGCCCAGGGTGTACAGCACCTCGCAGGCCTGCCAGATCAGCAGGTCGCGCCAGCGCGGCCGGGCCAGCGCCGCGAGCGGCAGCAGCCAGAGCGCGTACTGCGGCGAGTACACCTTGTTGACCAGCACGAACAGCGCGACCACCAGGAAGGCCAGCTGCGCGAACCGCGGCCGGCGCGGCGCCGAGAGGCCGAGCCACGCTATGGCCGCGCAGCCCAGCACCATCAGCACGCCGATGTAGAGGTCGAGGTCGGCCAGCCCCACGCCGCGCTGCTGCATCAGGATCAGCCAGAACGAGCCGTAGTCCTCGCCGCGGTGCTTGCTGAACACGTAGAACGTCGACCAGCCCTGCCAGTTGGCCAGCATGATCGGCAGGTTGACCACCAGCCAGGCCCCCACCGCGCCGCCGAGCACCACCCGGAACTCGCGCCACTTGCCGGCCCGCCAGCAGAGCACCAGCAGCGGGCCGATCAGCAGCAGCGGGTAGAGCTTGGCCGCGGTGGCCAGGCCGATGAAGACCCCGGCCCAGCCCGGCCGGGAGCCGGCCCACCAGGCCATCGCCACGGCGGCCAGGGCGACCGCGAGCAGGTCCCAGTTGATCGTGCCGTTGAGCAGCAGGACCGGCGAGAGCGCGAACAGCATCGCGTCCCAGGGGCGGCGGCGGTGGGTGCGCGAGAGCGCGACCGCGGCGACCACCGCGCAGGCCATCAGCAGCCCGGCGTTGATCGCCCAGAACCACTGCTCCTGGGCCTGCTCGGTGCCGCCGTCGGGCGTCAGCCAGGCCGCGACCTGCATGAACAGGCCGGTCAGCACCGGGTACTCCAGGTACTGGAGGTCCCCCGTGGTGCCGGGGATGCGGTCCACGTACGGGTGCAGCCCGGCCGCGAAGCCGCGACCGGAGAACAGGTGCGGGACGTCGCTGTAGCAGGCGTGGATGTACTGCGGCGAGCCCGGCTGGAACCAGGCCTGGTCGTAGCAGGGCAGGTTGTGCACCATGCCGAGCGCGGAGACCACGATCACCACCAGGGCCAGCACCCGCACCGGGATCCACCAGGAGACGCCGAGCAGCGCCCGTCGGCCGGGCGGGCCGCCGAACACCTCGCTGCCGGCTGCCGCCACCCGGTCCTCGTCGGCCGGGACGACCACGGTGTTGGCCGGCGGCGCGGCCGTGGCGACGGCTGCCGGGGTGGTCCCTGCGGCGGCGCCGGGCCCGTCCGGGCCGCCGGTTTCGTCACGATCGCTCGACGTCATGCCGGACATCCTGCCGCACCGGATGCGCCGGGACGAGGAGGACCCCGCGATGGTCCGGCGGTGCGGGAGGGGCGCGCGCGGCGAATCGTGACGAAACGGCGGTGGCGGCCCTCCGAGGAGGACCGCCACCGCCGTTCTCGGCTTCTCACCGGTCGGACCGGTCGGACGGGGCTGCTACCCGGCCGCTCCGCCGCCGCCCTGCATGCCGCCGCCGGTGCTGGTCGGGGTCGGCTTGCCGCCGGTGCCGCCCCCGTTGCCACCTCCGGGGTTCCCGGTCGGCGTGGTCGGACAGTTGAAGATGCAGATGGTGCTCGACGGCTTCGGCGTGTGGGTGGTGGCGGTCGCCGTCGGGGTCGGCTGGCAGTCCACGCCCTGCACGCAGCCGCTGCTCTGGGTCGGCTGCGGGGGCTGCGGCTGGTTGGGCTGCTGGGTCGGCTGCTGGGTCTCCACCGTGGTCGGCGTGGAGCTCGCGCTCTGGGTGGGCGTCGCGCTGACCGTGGACGGCGCGCCGGAGGAGTCCACCTCGGTGCCGACCGGCTGCGGGGTCGGGAAGTCCATCTTCTTCTCGTTGGCCAGGGCGGCCTTCATGTACCGGGTGAAGATGTCGGTGGGGATGTCACCACCGTGGATGGACTCCTTGCCGCCGGTGCCGTTGAGGGACTCCCGGTCGTGCTTGCTCGGGTCCTCGCGCCACATCGCGACGCTGGTCACCAGCTGCGGGGTGTAGCCGACCCACCAGGCCGACCTGTTCTGGTCGGTGGTACCGGTCTTGCCGGCCACCGGGCGGCCCAGGCTGTTGGTCTTGGTACCGGTACCGTTCTTGGCCACGTTCACCAGCACGTCGGTGACGTTGTCCGCGACGGCCGGCTCCAGCGCCACCTTGACGTCCTTCTTGCCGAAGCCCGGACGCTCCTTGCCGTCCACCTCGACCTTGGTGACCGAGTAGGGCTCGGCCTCCTTGCCGCTGGCGGCCAGGGTGCCGTAGCCGGTGGCCATCCGGATCGGGCTGATGGTCGAGGTGCCGAGCGGGAAGGTCGCGGTCTTCGGGTCGGCCAGGCTCTCCCGCTTGATGCCCATCTGCACGGCCATGTCGGCCACGGCGGGGCCGCCGACGTCCTGGTTGAGCTGGACGAACGGCACGTTGTACGACCACTGCATGGCCTGCCGCAGCGAGACGTAGCCGCGCTTGCCGGCGTCCTCGTTCTTCTGCCGGTAGGGCTTGCCGTCGTCGCCGATCACCAGCGAGCCGTCCGGCTTGCGGATCTCGGACATGTCGTCGGCGAGGTAGCGGCTGTCGGCGTTGATCCGCTTCGGCTTGCCGTCCGTGTCCTTCGCGGTCTGCACACCGGTCTGCATCGCGGTGGCCAGCACGAAGGGCTTGAAGGTCGAGCCGACCTGGACACCGCCGGCGTTGGCGTTGTTGTCGAAGTGGCCGTTCTCCACGCCGTCGCCGCCGTAGATGGCGACCATCGCCCCGTCACCGGGCCTGATGCTGGCGGCGCCGAACTGGACGAAGGTGTCGTTGTTGGGCCGCTTCTGCGGGTCGAGGTTCTCGCCCTTGACGTCGTCGACGGCCTTCTTGAGGGCGTCGACCTTGTCCTTCTCGAAGGTGGTGTAGATCTTCAGGCCGCCCTTGTCGATCATCTGCTGGGTGACCGACTTGTCGGTGGCCATCACGTACTGGTTGGCGGTGTCGACCAGGTAGCTGATCTCACCGTTCATGTTGGAGCTGGGCTTCAACGCGATCGGCTCGGGGAAGGTGGTGCACTTCGCCCGCTCCTCCGCAGTGGCGTTGTGGGTGGTCACCATCCGGTCCAGGATCCACTTCCAGCGCTCCACCGCGCGTTCGTGGTTGGCCGGCTTGGAGGGGTCGTAGTAGTTGGCACCCTTCAACAGACCGGCCAGCATCGCGCTCTGGCAGAGGTTCAGGTCCTTGGCGTTGACCCCGTAGTACGCCTGCGCCGCGGCCTGGGCGCCGTTGGCGTTGCGACCGAACCAGCTGGTGTTGAGGTACCCCTTGAGGATGTCCTCCTTGGACTTCTGCCGGTTGATCTTGAGCGTGATGAAGAATTCCTTCACCTTGCGGTCGATGGTCTGTTCCTGGCTCAGGTAGGCGTTCTTGACGTACTGCTGGGTGATCGTCGAGGCGCCCTGGGTCTCGCCGCCCTTCGCCATGTTGTAGACGGCGCGCAGCATGCCCTTGGGGTCGATGCCGCTGTCGGTGCGGAAGGTCTCGTTCTCGGCCGAGATGACGGCGTTCTGCAGGTTGGGGCTGATGTCGCCGAGTTCGACGATCTGCCGGTTGGTGTCGCCCTTGCGGGTCATCTCCGAGCCGTCGGCCCAGTAGTAGATGGTGTTCTGGTTGTTCACCAGGGCCTTGAGGTCGGGGACCTCGGTGGTCTGGTAGAGGTAGAACACGCCGCCCACGCCCATGGCGAAGAACAGCAGGAAGACGCTGAACACCAGTTTCCAGGAGGGCAGCCAGCGCCGGAAGCCGGTCTTGCCGAACCGCGGGTAGTCGATGAAGCGCTTCTTGCCGGGGCCGGCCGCGGCAGCGGCGGAGGCGGCGGCGGCACCGCGCCGGCCACCGCCCTTGCCCTTCTTCTGGGCGGCCTTGCGCATCTCGGCACGGGTCATCCGGGGTTGCTGGGCGGTCTCCCGGACACCGGGCGGGCGTCGACGGCCGATCCCTTCCGAGCCCAGTTCGTCGGGACCGGGGCCGCCCCGACGGCCGCCGCCTCCCGGCGGCTGCTGCCCGTCACCGCCCGAATTGGGCGTCCTTCGCCGTCGCTCGCTCATGTTTCCAGCCGCTCCTCGCCAGGCCCGGTCGACCTGTTGGCAGGGTTCCTGTCCGATGCCCGGACCGCCCTAACCCCGGAGGTTGGTCCTCGTGCACACGCGACAGCGTACGCAGCGGGAAATCCCTCCTAATCGGGCATCAGGTGCCAATACCCGCAAAACGGCAGCAGATCATTACACGCCCGTTGCCAACCCCACCCGCGCGTCGGCTTGTGATCACATTCACGCGTGCCCCCCTTGCTCGTTCCGGGGGTCGGGTTTACTGTTCTCGATATATCGAGCCGATACATCGAAGCGGTATACCGCCGATGCAGCGGCCGGAGCGAGGGTCGAGAGGGAGGAGGACGACGGCAGTGGGCAGGCGCTCAGGAGTGCTGGAGTTCGCCGTCCTCGGGCTGCTCCACGACGCCCCGATGCACGGCTACGAACTGCGCAAACGGCTCAACATCCTGCTCGGGGCACTGCGGGCGCTCTCCTACGGAACGCTCTACCCGTGCTTGAAGAGCCTGGTCGCCCAGGGCTTCCTGGTCGAGGACAACCCGGACGTCGAGTACGTCCCGGCCACCGCGCTCAACGGCAAGCGGTCGAAGATCGTCTACCGGCTCTCCCCCGAGGGCAAGCAGCGCTTCGAGGAGCTGCTCGCCGACTCCGGCCCGGAGGCCTGGGAGGACGAGCGCTTCGGCGTCCACTTCGCCTTCTTCGGTCAGACCGACCGAGCGGTCCGGATGCGCGTCCTGGAAGGCCGCCGCAGCCGGCTGGAGGAGCGCCTGGAGCGGATGCGCAACTCGCTGGCCCGCGCCCGCGAACGGTTCGACGACTACACCGTCGAACTCCAGCGGCACGGCCTGGAATCGGTGGAGCGCGAGGTCCGGTGGCTCAACGAGCTGATCGAGACCGAGCGGGCCAACCGCACCGGCCGAACCGGGCCCGCCACCGGCGCCCCCACCGGGACCGCCGGAACCACCGCCGTACCCCACACGACTTCGGACGGCCGTGGCCAGGAGACCGGGTCCCCCGACCCGTCCGGGCCACCGTACGACCGCCCGGGGCGCTCCGCCCAGGAGCGCTGACACCGCGTCAGCCCTGTGCCACGCGGCAGGAGTGGGCGCCTCGCGCCCGTACAAGCAGTCATTCGAAGAAGCAGGACGAGTGCCGTCGGTTCCGACGGCGCTCATGAGATCACAGGGAGCAACCGGAATGGGTTCGGTTCGCGTAGCCATCGTGGGCGTGGGCAACTGCGCCGCGTCGCTGGTGCAGGGTGTCGAGTACTACAAGGACGCCGACCCGGCCGGCAAGGTCCCCGGGCTGATGCACGTCCAGTTCGGTGACTACCACGTCCGTGACGTGGAGTTCGTCGCCGCCTTCGACGTCGATGCCAAGAAGGTCGGCTTCGACCTGGCCGACGCCATCGGCAGCAGCGAGAACAACACCATCAAGATCTGCGACGTCCCGCCGACCGGCGTGACCGTCCAGCGCGGCCACACCCTCGACGGCCTGGGCAAGTACTACCGGGAGACCATCGAGGAGTCGGACGAGGCCCCGGTCGACGTCGTCCAGGTCCTCAAGGACCAGCAGGTCGACGTCCTGGTCTGCTACCTGCCCGTCGGTTCCGAGCAGGCCGCCAAGTTCTACGCCCAGTGCGCCATCGACGCCAAGGTCGCCTTCGTGAACGCCCTGCCGGTGTTCATCGCGGGCACCAAGGAGTGGGCGGACAAGTTCACCGAGGCCGGCGTGCCGATCGTCGGTGACGACATCAAGTCCCAGGTCGGCGCCACCATCACGCACCGCGTGATGGCCAAGCTGTTCGAGGACCGCGGTGTCATCCTCGAGCGCACCATGCAGCTGAACGTCGGCGGCAACATGGACTTCAAGAACATGCTCGAGCGCGAGCGCCTGGAGTCCAAGAAGATCTCCAAGACCCAGGCCGTCACCTCGCAGATCCGCGACCGCGAGCTGGGCGCCAAGAACGTCCACATCGGTCCCTCGGACTACGTGGCCTGGCTGGACGACCGCAAGTGGGCCTACGTCCGCCTGGAGGGTCGCGCGTTCGGCGACGTCCCGCTGAACCTGGAGTACAAGCTCGAGGTCTGGGACTCCCCGAACTCGGCCGGTGTCATCATCGACGCCGTCCGCGCCGCGAAGATCGCCAAGGACCGCGGCATCGGCGGCCCGATCCTGTCGGCCTCCTCGTACTTCATGAAGTCCCCGCCGGTCCAGTACTTCGACGACGAGGCCAAGGAGAACGTCGAGAAGTTCATCCGCGGCGAGGTCGAGCGCTGAACGCAGCTCGGTTCGCGACTGTCGAGCTCTGAGCGCTGAGCTGACCGCTCGTAACGTTGTTAGAAGGGCTCACGACCACCCGGTCGTGAGCCCTTCACGTTCGCGCAGCGAATGTTTCACGTGAAACGGCGCCCGGTTCCGTGGCACCCTGGGCGGGTGGCGATCACCGAGAACGGCAGCACCCACCAGTCCGCGCACCGCGCCACGCTCCTCGGTCTGCTCCGCGGCCGGGACTTCCGCCGACTGCTCACCGCCCGGGTGCTCTCCCAGCTCTCGGACGGCGTCTTCCAGGTCTCGCTCGCCGCCTACGTGGTCTTCTCCCCCGAGAAGCAGTCCTCCCCCGCCGACATCGCCTCGGTGCTGGCCGTGATGCTGCTGCCGTTCTCGGTGATCGGCCCGTTCGCCGGGGTGCTGCTGGACCGCTGGCGCCGGCGCCAGGTGCTCTACTTCGGCAACCTGGCCCGCTTCGGGCTGGGCCTGGCCACCGGCGCGCTGCTCCTGGTCGAGGCGCCGACCTGGCTGTTCTTCGCCTCGGCGCTGCTGGTCACCGCGCTCAACCGGTTCATCCTGGCCGGGCTGTCGGCCGCGCTCCCCCGGGTGGTCGAGCAGGACCGGCTGGTCACCGCCAACGCCCTCTCCCCCACCCTCGGGACCGTCGCCGCCGCCTCGGGCGGAGGCATCGGCTTCCTGCTGCACCAGCTGATGGCCCCCGGGCCGAAGGCGGACGCCGCGCTGGTCACCGTCGCCTCGCTGCTCTACCTCTCGGCCGCGCTGGCCGCCCGCCGGATGGACCGCGACCTGCTCGGCCCGGACCAGCACGGCGAGCGCCCCGCGCTCCGCCAGGCACTGGTGCGGGCCGCCGTCGGGCTCGGCTCCGCCGTCCGCCACCTGGTGCGGGACTGCCGCCCGGCCGTGCACGCGCTGGCCGCCGTGACGGCGGCCCGGTTCTGCTACGGCGTGCTGATCGTGGTCGTGGTGATGCTCGCCCGCTACACCTTCAACGCCCCGACCGACAGCGCGGCCGGGCTGGCCACCCTCGGCCAGGCGGTCGGGCTGTCGGCCGCCGGGTTCTTCGTCGCCGCGGTGGTCAGCCCCTGGTGCACCCGTCGGCTCGGCCTGGCCGGCTGGATGACGGTCTGCCTGCTCGCCCCGGTGGTCTTCGTCCCCGCGCTGGGCCTGTTCTTCGCCCCGGTCCCCACCCTGGCCGCCGCGCTGCTGCTCGGGGTGGTCACCCAGGGCACCAAGATCTGCGCCGACACCGTGGTGCAGGAGTCGGTCGAGGACGAGTACCGCGGCCGCGTCTTCGCCATCTACGACGTGCTGTTCAACGTCGCCTTCGTGGCCGCCGCCCTGGTGACGGCGCTGGTGCTGCCGCTGTCCGGCCGCTCGGTCACGGTGGTGGTCGGGGTGGCGGTGGTGTACGGGCTGACCGCGGTGGGCTACCTTCGGGCCGCCCGGCGGTCCGGTCCCCTGCCCGGCGAGGCCCACTGACGCCGGCGGGGGCCCACTGACACCGCGCGGTACCGGAATCGAAACCACTTCGTCCCGGAGTCCGGCTGCGGCCACCGGACCGATTGCGTCCGACCCAGTCGCTAAGGTACGTAAACCTGTCGGAAAGACAGCACTCTGCCACGGGGGGCGAACTGATGAGCACACCGACCGGTCCGTACGGGCCGCCGCCACCCGCGGCGCCCGGCTTCGGTCCGCCCCCACCCGGGTACGCCCAGGCGCCGTACGGCGGGCCACCCGCCCAGCAGCCGTACGCCCCGGGCCCGTACGGCGGCCCGCCGCCGGGCCCCCAACCCCCGTACGGCCAGGCCCCGTACCCCCAGCCTCCCCACGGGCAGGCGCCGTACGGGCCGCCGCCGCCCGCCGGGCCGTACGGCTACCCGCAGCCCGGTGCGGCCCCCACGGCGCCGCCCGCCAAGCGCGGTGCCCGCGCCAAGCTGCGGATCGCCGGGGCGGTCGGCGGCTGCGTCGTGCTCGCGGGCGCGTACTTCTTCAGCGGCCCGAACGTCAGCAGCGCCAAGCCCGGGGACTGTGTCCGGGTGAGCGGCTCCCGTGACGTCGAGATCGTCAAGTGCACTGATTCCAAAGCGAATTACAAGGTGCTGTCGAAGTTCACCGGCACCACCGACGTGACCCGCTGCCGGCAGACCCCGCAGACCACCAGCGCCGTCTCGGGCAAGAGCGGCCGCCGCTGGAACAAGACGCGGTACGTGCTCTGCCTCGGCCCCCTGACCCCCACCACCACCGGCTACCCGCCGGTGAAGAAGTCCTGACCCTTCCACCAACGTCCTTGTTCCGGGGGATCCCTTGTCTGCTCCACCTCCTCCCCAGCTGCCCTACGGCCCGCCACCCGGTGACGGCAACCCGTACGCCGGCGGCCCGTACGGCGCCCCGCCTCCGCCGCCCCCGCCGGGGTACGGCTACCCGAGCGCCCCGCCGCCGCCGGAGCAGCCGTACGGCGCCCAGCCGCCCGGCTACGGCTACGGCTACCCGCCGCCGGCCCCGACGGACGGGGAGCACTGCCGCTTCTGCGGCGGCTTCCCGGCCGTGCGCGCCACCGTCCGGGGCCACCAGGGCCTGCTGATCGCGTTCCGGATGCTGCGGATGCACGGCCCGTTCTGCCGCACCTGCGGCACGGCCACCGTGCGCGACATGTCCGCCAGGACGCTGGTCCAGGGCTGGTGGAGCTGGGTCTCGCCGATCCTGACCGTGATCACCCTGCTGATGAACCTCGGCGCCCACAACCGGATCAAGCGGCTGCCGCCGCCCATGCCGGGCACCCACGGCCCGCAGCTGGACCCGGGCGCCCCGCTGGGCAGCCGTCCGCACATCGCCATGCTGCTGGTGCCGGTCTCGCTGCTGGTCACCGGGGTCCTGCTGGCCACCGGCGTGATCGGCCCGAAGCAGGACTCCGGCCTCGTGGCGGGGCCGAAGCCGACCGACACGGTGACCTTCTCGCCGTCGCCGCGGCCGTCGCCCACGTTCAGCTACACCCCGCCGCCGATCCCGATGCCCACCTTCTCCCTGCCGAGCATCACCCTGCCGCCGCCCGCGACCAAGGACGACGTCGACAGCGCCGGCATCGGCGACTGCCTGCGCAACGAGAACTCCAACAGCGCGACCGCGGACGACCACCCGAACATCACCGTGCTGCCCTGCACCGACCCCAAGGCCCAGTACAAGGTGGTCTACAAGTACTTCGCCACCTCGGACGAGAAGGTCTGCGAGAAGCAGCCGAAGTCGGACAGCTCCTACACCCGCACCTACACCAAGCTCCCCTCGCTGAACTACGTGCTCTGCCTCAAGCACGTCAACGGCTGACCGGACGCGAGCGCGGCGGTCACCGTCCCGAAGGGGATGGTGACCGCCGCGCGGTGCGTCCGGGGCGTCGCCCGGGTCAGCCCTGCTGCTGCTCGGCCCACCAGGCCCGCAGCGCCGCGACCGCCTCGTCGGGCTCCATCGGGCCGTGCTCCAGCCGCAGTTCGAGCATGTGCTTGTACGCCTTGCCGACCTGCGGGCCGGGCCCCAGGCCGAGCAGCTCCATGATCTGGTTGCCGTCCAGGGCCGGGCGGATGGCGTCCAGCTCCTCCTTGGCCTGCAGTTCGGCGATCCGCTCCTCCAGGCCGTCGTAGGTGCGCGACAGCGCGGCCGCCTTCTTCTTGTTGCGGGTGGTGCAGTCGGAGCGGGTCAGCTTGTGCAGGCGCTCCAGCAGCGGCCCGGCGTCGGTGACGTAGCGGCGCACCGCGGAGTCGGTCCACTCGCCGCCGCCGTAGCCGTGGAAGCGCAGGTGCAGCTCGACCAGGCGCGAGACGTCCTCGGTGAGCTCCTTGGAGTACTTGAGCTCCCGCATCCGCTTGCGGGTCATCTTGGCCCCGACCACCTCGTGGTGGTGGAAGGAGACCCGGCCGTCCGACTCGAAGCGGCGGGTGCGCGGCTTGCCGATGTCGTGCAGCAGCGCGGCCAGCCGCAGGGTGAGGTCCGGGCCGTCCTGCTCCAGGTCGATGGCCTGCTCCAGGACGGTCAGCGAGTGCTCGTAGACGTCCTTGTGCCGGTGGTGCTCGTCGCTCTCCAGCTGCAGCGCGGGCAGCTCCGGCAGCACGTGCCCGGCCAGGCCGGTGTCGACCAGCAGCCGCAGGCCCTTCACCGGGTGGGCGGCCAGCAGCAGCTTGTTCAGCTCGGCCTGCACCCGCTCCGCCGAGACGATGGTGATCCGCTCGGCCATCGCGGTCATCGCGGCGACCACCTCGGGCGCCGGGTCGAAGTCCAGCTGGGCGGCGAAGCGGGCGGCCCGCATCATCCGCAGCGGGTCGTCGGAGAAGGACTCCTCGGGGGTGGCGGGGGTGCGCAGCACCCGGGCCTCCAGGTCCTCCAGGCCGTGGTGCGGGTCGACGAAGCCGCGGCCGGGCAGGTCGACGGCCATCGCGTTGACCGTGAAGTCGCGGCGGACCAGGTCCTGCTCGATGGTGTCGCCGTAGGTCACCTCGGGCTTGCGGGAGGTGCGGTCGTACGCCTCGGAGCGGTAGGTGGTGATCTCGATCAGGAAGGAGCCCTCGGGGGTGTCCTTGCGGGCACCGACGGTGCCGAAGGCGATGCCGACGTCCCAGACCGCGTCCGCCCAGCCCTTGACCAGCTTGAGCACCTGCTGCGGCCGGGCGTCGGTGGTGAAGTCCAGGTCGTTGCCGAGCCGGCCGAGCAGCGCGTCCCGCACCGAGCCGCCGACCAGGGCCAGCCGGTGCCCGGCCGCCTGGAAGCGGCGGGCGATCTCGTCGGCGACCGGCGAGACCCGCAGCAGCTCTTGCAGCCCCATCGTCTGGGCCTCGCTCAGGCCTGGGACGACCTGGAGGGCGGTGCTGGAACGGTCGATACGCGCGGTGGGCTCATTGGCAGTGGACACGGCTCACAAGGGTACGTGCCCCGGAAGGTCAACCGCCCGCGCGTTTTGGGCGTCTCACCCCACAGCCCGCAACACTGCACGCCAGGCTGGATCGTTACCATGCCGGTGGACGAAGCGCGGACACCGGAACCGGGGATGCGGTGTCGCGTGCCGCCGTGCCGACGGATCCCTCCGCGGCAGCGGGGTGGCGTACGTCGTCGAGCGAAGAACGTCGAACGAAGAACGTCGAGCGGGGAACGTCGGGCGACCGTGCCGGACGGACAGCATCAGCAGCGAGCGAGCGAACAGAACGGCGAGGGCGAAACGAGTGAGTGAGCCGGCACGGCACTCGGGCCTGGGGGCGCACCGACGACCTGGACGGGCCGACGGCCCGACCGAACCCCGCACCGGGGAACGGCGCACCGGCGGCCGCGCGCGCCGCTTCGCCGCCGCCTGCGGCGCGCTCCTGGCACTGGTCGCGGCCGCCCCCGCCGCGGCCCTGCCGGCCGGCGGCAACGTCCGCCCGACCGTCGACTCGACGGCCACCGCGGAGTACCCGGTGGTGCTGACCATCGAGACGGTCACCCCGCAGCTGGCCGTCCAGAACGGCACCGTGTCCATCACCGGTCACGTCACCAACTCCGGCAAGTCGGCCCTCAAGGGCGCCCACGCCGCGGTCCGCAAGCCGGTCTCCAGCAAGCCCCTGCAGCGGCGCAGCGAGCTCCAGGGCGTGGCCGCCCGGACCAGCCCGCGGGGCGACGACGGGACGGAGCTGGACAGCCCGCAGTACGCCCTGCCGGAGCTCAACCCGGGCCAGAGCCTGCCGTACACCCTGAGCGTCGCGGTGAGCGACCTCGGCTTCTCCGAGAGCGGCGTCTACGAGCTCGCGGTGGACGCCTGGGGCTCGACCGCGGACAACCCGCGCGACCGGGCCCTGGGCATCGCCCGCACCTTCCTGCCCTACTCCCAGGGCAGCAGCGAGGCCCAGCCGACCAAGGTCGCCACCCTCTGGCCGCTGGTGCACGCGCCGGTGCTGGCCGCGCAGACCTACGCCGAGGGCGACCAGAGCCTCTCCGTGCTGCGCGACGACAGCCTGGCCGCGGACCTCGCGCCGGGCGGCCGGCTGTACGAGCTGGTCGACACCGGCGCCAAGCTGAACGGGCTGACCTGGGTGGTCGACCCGGACCTGCTGGACGCCGCGTTCGCGATGACCAAGCCGTACCGGGTGCAGAAGCCGGGCAACGAGTCCTCCGGAAAGTCCGCCAAGGACGAGAACACCGTCGGCCGCCCCGCCTCGGCCGCCGCCGACGCCTGGCTGAACAAGCTGCGGGCGGCCGTCGCCAAGTCGGGCAGCCAGGTCGTCGCGCTGCCGTACGCCGACCCGGACCTCGCCTCGATCGCGCACAACGGCGCCGACCTGAGCGGCATGGGCACCGCCCTGAGCAAGGCCGCCACCGCCGGCCGGCTGACCGTCGAGGGCCGGCTCTCGGTGGACACCCGCTCCGACGTGGCCTGGCCGTACCAGGGCTACCTCGACCAGCAGATCGCCGGCATCGCCCGGCAGGCGGGCAGCAGCCTGGTACTGGTCAACGGCGCGAGCATGCCCGACCCGGACTCGGTCAACTACACCCCGACCGCGGTGCGCCCGATCGGCAACGGCCAGAACGCGGTGGTCGCCGACGACCCGGTCTCCGCACCCTTCCAGAAGGACCTGAGCTCCCCGAAGGACCAGACCGACGCGACCCAGCGCTTCCTCGCCGAGACCTACGCGATCACCCACGAGCAGCCGCAGAACCAGCGCGGCCTGCTGGTGATGCCGCCGCGCGAGCTGACCGCCAACACCGCCAAGGCGCTGGCCGGCGCCCTGCAGACGGCCGGGGACAAGTGGCTGACCCCGGTGAAGCTGGACGTGCTGGCCCAGGCCGCGCCGGACCCGAAGGCCAACACCGGCGTCCCCTCCCCCGCTGACTACCCGACCCAGGCCCGCGCCTCCGAGCTGCCGGCCTCCGCCCTGAGCGGCACCGACGATCTCCAGCAGAAGCTGGACACCCTGATGCGGGTGCTCACCCTGCCGCAGCGGGTGCGCGGCCCGTTCAGCGCCGCGATGGTCCGCTCGCTGTCCACCGAGTGGCGCGCCCAGGCGCCGGCCGGCGACGCCTACCGCACCGGCGTCACCAACTACCTGAACGAGCTCACGACCGCCGTCCAGGTCCCCAGGAAGAACGTGGTCACCCTGGCCGGGAACACCGGCCAGCTCCAGGTCAGCGTGCGCAACGACCTCACCCAGACGGTCACCAACCTGCAACTGCGGCTCACCTCGAACCAGCCGAACAGGCTGCGGGTCGGCCTGCCGGAGCAGCTCGTCCTCCCCGCCTCGCAGAGCGTCACCCTGCGCTTCAACGCCGAGGCCCGCAGCAACGGCCCGGTCACCATGGTCGCCCAGCTGTGGACCACCGGCCCCGATTCCCGGCCCTACGGCCAGCCCCAGACCTTCACCGTCGAGGTCACCTCGGTGACCAACGGGGTGCTGTACGTCTTCGCCGGCGCCGCCGTGCTGCTGGTGCTCGCCGCGCTGCGCTTCGTCCGCCAGCGCAAGCGGCGCGGCGGGCAGCCGCACGAGGACGGCGACCAGCCGGTCGGGGACGGCCCGGCGGACGGCGACCCGGCGGGCGCCGCCGCGGCCGAGCCCACCGATCCCGCCGAGCCCACCGACCCGGACGCCAGCACGGCGGGCCGGTCGGAGAATGGCGCCGCGGACGGGGGTCCCACGCAGACACCGCGCGCCAGCAGCCCGGATGGCCGGGATCGGACCGCCAGTGATGAGAAGGTTGGTCCTTGACACCGCCGACCCCCCGCAACCCCGGGCCGGTCTCCCCCCACAACAGCGAAGAGGTGACATGACCGGGCGCAGCGAGGAGCGGCCGCCGGGCCGCGGTGAGAGCCGGCCGGGCGCCGAGTCGCCCTCCGGCGACTGGTACGTGGCCGACACCTACGCCCAGGACCCGTACGCCGCACAGGCGTACGGGACGGCGCAGGACGGTCAGGACCCGTACGGCCTCCAGGCCGGACGGCCCGCCGCGGCGCCGCCGCCGGCCACCGCGTACGACGTGCCGCCGCAACTGCCGCCGCAGGGCGGCGGCTACCCGACGCCGGTGCCGTCGACACCGTTCTCGCCCCCCGTGCCCCCCGTCCAGCCCGGCTGGGACACCCCGGTGCAGCCCGGCTGGCCGCAGCAGGCCGCCCCCGCGGCACCGGTCTCCACCCCGGCCCCCGGGGCGTGGAGCCAGCCGCAGCCGCAGTGGGAGCCGGGCCCGGCATCCGCCTGGAACACCGAGACCACCGAGTACGTCGGGGTGGACGCGCTGTTCGGCGGCGGCCAGCCGGAGGCCGCGGCCCAGCCGCCCGCCCCCCAGCCCGCCCCCGTGCCCCCGGCCTCGGCGGTGCCGCCGGGGGCACCCGCGCCGTACCCGCCGATGGGCGGCTACCCGGGGCAGCCGCAGCACGGCGGCCACGACGGGCAGCGGCCGTTCGTGCCGCCGATCGAGTTCGACCCGCCGCTCTCCGAGGAGGAGGCCACCATGCAGGTGGCCGCCGTGGCGGTGCCCCCGGCGGTCGAGCCGCTGGCGGACCTCGCCGAGGAGCAGGCCGCCCCCGCGGCCGAGCCCGCCCCGGCCCCCGGCGGCGGTGGCGGCAAGGTCGCCGGCCTGCTGAGCTCCAGCGCGATCATGGCGGCCGGCACCCTGGTCTCCCGCGGCACCGGCTTCCTGCGGACCATGGTGATCGCCGGCGCGATCGGCATCGCGGTCATGGGTGACTCGTACAACGCGGCGAACACCCTGCCCACCCTGCTGTACATCCTGATCGGCGGCGGCGCGCTGAACGCGGTCTTCGTGCCGCAGCTGGTGCGCAGCATGAAGAACGACGAGGACGGCGGGACGGCCTACGCCAACCGGCTGCTCACCCTGGTGATGGTCGGACTCGGCGGCGTGGTCTTCCTGGCCGTGCTCGGGGCGCCCCTGCTGGTCCAGCTGATCGCCCACCCGATGATGACCAACCCGGCCCGCGCCGACACCACGGTGGCCCTGGCCCGCTACTGCCTGCCGACCATCTTCTTCATGGGCGTCCACGTGGTGATGGGCCAGATCCTCAACGCCCGGGGCCGGTTCGGCGCGATGATGTGGACCCCGGTCCTCAACAACATCGTGGTGATCTTCACCTTCGGCGCCTACATCTGGGTCTACGGCGGCTTCAACGGCACCCAGATCACCCCGGAGAACATCACCCCGGAGGGCGTCCGGCTGCTCGGCCTGGGCACCCTGCTCGGCCTGGTGGTCCAGTCGCTGGCGATGATCCCGTACCTGCGGGCCGCCGACTTCCGCTTCCGGCCGCGCTTCGACTGGCGCGGCCACGGCCTGGGCAAGGCCGCCCGGCTGGCCAAGTGGACCTTCTTCTTCGTGCTCGCCAACCAGGCCGGCTACCTGGTCATCACCCAGCTGGCGACCGCCGCCGGCAGTGCCGCCGAACAGGGCGGGCACGGCGGTGTCGGCCTCTCGGCCTTCTCCAACGCCCTGCTGATCTGGCAGCTCCCGCAGGCCGTCATCACCGTCTCGATCATGAGCGCGGTGCTCCCCCGGCTCTCCCGCGCGGCCGCCGACGAGGACGCCGGCGCCGTCCGGGACGACCTGTCGTACGGGCTGCGCACCACCGCGGTGGCGGTCGTCCCGGCGGCCTTCCTGTTCCTGGCGCTCGGCCCGGCCATCGGCCGCTCGATCTACGCGGTCGGCGGCGGCGGGACGGCCCTGGACAACGCGACCAACGTCGGCCTGATGCTCTCGGCCTTCGCGCTCGGACTGATCCCGTACTCGGCCCAGTACGTGATGCTGCGCGGCTTCTACGCCTACGAGGACACCCGGACGCCGTTCTCCAACACCGTCTGGGTGGCGGTCTGCCAGGCCGGCTTCTCGCTGATCTGCTGGGTCGCGCTGCCCGCGCAGTGGACGGTGACCGGCATGGCCTTCGGCTACGGCCTCGCCTACGCCGTCGGAGTGACGGTCGCGGTGCCCAAGCTCAAGAAGAAGATCGGCGGGCTGGACACCAAGCGGATCGGCAAGACCTACAGCCGGCTGGCCACCGCCTGCGTCCCGGCCGCGGTGGTCGGCCTCGGCGTCAGCCTGGCGGTCCAGCAGGTGCTCGGCGGCTGGCCGGGCAGCGTGCTGTCGGTCCTGCTGGGCGGCGGCCTCCAGCTGCTGGTGTTCGTGTTCATCGCGAAGCGCCTGCGGATCGAGGAGATGAACGCCATGCTGGGCATGGTCCGCGGCCGACTGGGCCGCTGAGTCCGAGTACAACCGGCCGGACGAGCGGGCGCCCTGACCGGGCGTCGACCGGGGCCGACACCGCCCCCGCCCGTCCGGCCGCAGCACGGGCCGCCACCCACCACCGGACACGCCCGGGCCGCCACGTGGCGGCCCGGTGTCGGATCTGCACCACATCTCTCCACCGGCATGCAACCGAGCGGACCCTTCAGCGGTCGTACCCGGTGGTGAAGAGTGGGCACAATTGTCCTGGAGCACAGGGCGGCCAATCCGCGGGCTCCAGCGACTCTCTCAGGCCGGGGCGACACAAGGGGAGGCAGGACCACGGTGGCTGATGGCACCAAGGCGGTCGTCGACACGTCAACAGCTGACGCGGCGGCGGACGAGGCCGCGCTGGCTGCGGCGATCGACGAGCTCGGGAGCGGGGACACCGCCCCGGCGGACTCCGCCGACGCCTCCTCCACGAACGCCCCCGGGAACTCCTCCGCGGCCTCCGCCGAGGCCAAGGCCAGCGGCAAGGCCAAGGCCGAGTCCACCGCCGAGCCCGACAGCGGGGACGACGAAGAGGTCGGCGACGAGGAGGGCCCGACCCCCGGGACGGCGGTGAGCGAGGAGACCTCGGAGATCACCGCCCCGCTCTCCGTCCACGAGATCGCCGCCGAACTGGCGGCCGGCTCCCCGCGGAAGAAGCCCGCTCCCGCCCCGCAGCCCGCCTCCGAGAAGCGCCGCCCCACCGACCCCCAGCCCACCGTCGACCCGCGCGACACCGCCACCCTCCCGCGCACCCTCCCCGCGCCGATGCGGCACAGCGGCGACAAGATCGGCCACCGGTACCTGCTGGAAGAGTGCATCTCCCAGACCGAGACCTTCAGCAGCTGGCGCGCTGTCGACGAGAAGCTGCGCCGGGCCGTCGGCGTCCACCTGATGGCCTCCGGCCACCAGCGCGCCCGCAAGGTGCTGGCCGCCGCCAAGTCCGCGGCCCTGCTCGGCGACCCGCGCTTCGTCCAGGTGCTGGACGCCGTCCAGGAGAACGAGCTGGTGTACGTCGTGCGGGAGTGGCTGCCGCACGCCTCCGACCTCGCCAAGCTGCTCGCCGACGGGCCGATGGAGCCGCACGAGGCGTACCAGATGGTCCGCCAGGTCGCCGACGCCGTCGCCGCCGCGCACCGCCGCGGCAAGGCACACCTGCGGCTCACCCCGCGCTGCGTCCTGCGCACCGACAGCGGCCAGTACCGGATCAACGGCATCGCGGTGGACGCCGCCCTGCGCGGGCTGCCCGCCGAGGACTCCACCGAGGACGCCCAGCGCACCGACACCCGGGCCATCGGCGCGCTGCTCTTCGCCGCGCTCACCCACCGCTGGCCGTACCCCGAGGACCGCTACGACCTCAAGGGACTGCCCAAGGACCTGCAGAACGCCGCGCCGGACCAGGTCCGCGCGGGCGTCCACAAGGGCCTGTCCGAGCTCGCGGCGCGCGCCCTGTTCGACCACCCGCCGCACCACGCCGAGCCGATCACCACCCCGGAGGAGCTGGTCCGGGCGATCGCGAAGCTGCCCCGGATCCGCCAGCCCGAGCCCGAGCTGCCGGCCTTCCCGACCCCGCCCCGGCACAACACCCACGCCCTCCCGACCGCACCCAACCCCACCCGGGTGGCCGACCCGGCGGTCGCCCCGCTGCCGGCCTCCTCCCGGCCCACCGCCGCCCGGCGCACCAAGCGCCGGCTGCGCCGGGTGGTCAAGGCCACCGCCTGGACGGTCGCCCTGGGCGCGATCGGCGTCGCCTCCTGGCAGTTCGTCGGCAGCCTGCGCAACAACAACCAGGCCGTCGCCACCCCGCAGACCTCGATCAGCAGCACCGCCGCGAGCGCCCGCCCGACGGCCCACCCGCCGGTGCCGATCCAGATCAAGGAAGCCTTCTCCTACAACCCGCGGGGCGACTCCCCGGAGTCCCTCTGGCTGCTCCCGAAGGTCTTCGACGGGGACCCGAACACCGCCTGGGTGACCAAGAGCTACAACGACCCCTTCGGCCCCAAGCCGCCGTTCAAGGACGGCACCGGCCTGCTGATCGACCTCGGCTCGGTGCAGGCGGTCAGCTCGGTGAGCGTCCAGTTCGCCGGCACCCACACGGCCGAGCTCCGGGTGCCGAACGCCCAGGCCGCCGCGAAGCCGCAGGACGCCCAGCCCGAGGCCTTCAACGTGCTGGACAAGCAGACCGGCTCCACCACCGACTTCACCCTGAGCAGCCCGACGAACACGCGTTACCTCTTGATCTGGATGACCAGCCTGCCGAAGGATACGAGCGGCGGCGGTTATCGCGGTCAGGTCAACGAGGTAAAGGTCTTCGGCTGACCGCCCGCCCGCGCAGACCGGACGACGGCGACAAGGGGTAGCAGTGGCGGACGACGACGCGGCGCTGCTCGCCCGGCACGTCGCCGGCGACCAGGAGGCCTTCGGCCTGCTGGTGAACCGCCACCGGGACCGCCTCTGGGCGGTCGCCCTGCGCACCCTGGGCGACCGCGAGGAGGCCGCGGACGCCCTCCAGGACGCCCTGGTCTCCGCCTTCCGGGCCGCCGCCGGCTTCCAGGGCCGCTCGGCGGTCACCACCTGGCTGCACCGGATCGTGGTCAACGCCTGCCTGGACCGCGCCCGGCGCAGCGCCACCCGGCGCACCAGCCCGCTGGACGAGGACCCGCAGCGGCTGGACCGCCTGGTCGGCACCGCCGAGCCGGCCGACTCCCCGGTGGTCCGGGCCGAGGTGCAGCGCGAGCTGACCGCGGCGCTCGCCGAACTGCCCCCCGAGCAGCGGGCCGCGCTGGTCCTGGTCGACATGCAGGGCTACCCGGTCGCCGAGGCCGCCGAGCTGCTGGGCGTCCCGGTGGGCACCGTGAAGAGCCGCTGCGCCCGCGGCCGGGCCCGGCTGCTCCCCCTGGTCCGGCACCTGCGCGAGACCGACGGCGAGACCAAGGGCGGGACCGACAGCGGGGACGGCGACGGACGGCACGTTTCACGTGAAACACCGGCCGGCCGGCCCCCGGGGCGCCCCGCCCCCGACCCGTCCGGTACCGCCCCGCCCCCGCCGGGCGGGACCAGAGGGAACCCGACAGGCCCCCGCACCGTCACAGGGACAGGCCCGAGCACCGGCCGCACGATGCTGGAAGGAGATGCGAGCACGCGATGACCGCCCCCCTCTCCTCCCCCGGACCCACCGACGCCCACCCCTCGGTCGACGAGCTGGCCGACCTCGCCGAGGGCCTGGTCGAGCCCGCCGGGGCCGCCGAGGCCCTGCACCGGCACCTGGACGGCTGCGCCGAGTGCCGCGGCACCGTCGAGGCGCTGGCCGAGGTGCAGACGCTGCTCGGCACCGTCGAGCCCGAACCGATGCCCGCCGACGTCGCCGCCCGGCTGGACGCCGCCCTCGCCGAGGCCGCCCGCGCCGACCACCCCTCCCCGGCGGAGCCCACCGGGCCCACCGGTGCCGCCGGACGCCCCGAGCGGGCCCCCGCCACCGCCCGCCGGACGGAGCTCCCCGCCACGCCCGTACGGGCCGCCGCAGCGCCCTCCGCGCCCCCGGCCCGCCCGTCCTCGACCTCCGGCCCCGGCCGCCCCCGCCCGCGCCGCCGCCGGTTCGCCCTGCTGCTCGGGGCGGCCGCCGCGCTGGCCGCCGTCGGGCTCGGCGGCGCCCTGCTGCTGCACCAGGACGACTCCCCCGCCCGCACCACCGCCTCCGCCACCTCGGCGGGTACGGTGGGCTCCCCCGGCGAGCAGAGCGCCCGCACCCCGCACCTGACGGGCCCCGGCACCGTCTACCAGGAGGACCGGCTCGCCGACCAGGTGCAGCAACTGCTGGACCGCTCCGGCTCCCAGCCCGGACTGCGCGCCACCGGGCCCGGCAAGTCCGGCGCCGCGCCCGCCGACGGCTCCCGACCGGAGCTCTCCGGCCCCGCCTCGCCCACCGCACCGGTCTCCCCCGCCGACTGCCGCGCCCCCGCCCCGGGCACCCCACTGGCCACCGACCGGGGCAGCTACCAGGGCTCCCCGGTGGACGTCCTGGTCTACCCCGCCCCCGGTCGGCCCGGATTCGTGGACGTCTTCCTGCGCTCCCCCGACTGCGGCCCGGTCGTCCTGCAACGGACCGTCCCCGGCCACTGAGCAGCCCTTCCCAGCCACCGGAAGGCCGTTCCCATGCGATCGACGACCGGGGCGGCACGCCACTTCCGGAGTTCGGGCGCCTGGTACTGATCCGCCTGGGAATGCGAGACACTGGTCAGTCGTTGTCCCGGGCGGCGGAGCAGGACCGCCCTCCCCGCAGCAAACGCGGGTCGCGATGCGAACCAGGAGAAGCAGTGAGCGACGTCCGTAACGTGATCATCATCGGTTCCGGCCCGGCCGGGTACACGGCCGCGCTCTACACGGCCCGTGCCTCCCTCAAGCCGCTGGTCTTCGAGGGAGCCGTCACCGCCGGTGGTGCGCTCATGAACACCACCGAGGTCGAGAACTTCCCCGGCTTCCGGGACGGCATCATGGGCCCCGAGCTGATGGACAACATGCGGGCCCAGGCGGAGCGCTTCGGCGCCGAGCTGATCCCCGACGACATCGTCGCGGTGGACCTCACCGGTGAGGTCAAGACCGTCACCGACTCCGAGGGCAACGTGCACAAGGCCCGCGCCGTGATCGTCACCACCGGCTCCCAGCACCGCAAGCTCGGCCTGCCCAAC